>JANYKV010000162.1 GCA_025358055.1 Gemmatimonadota bacterium | reverse complement strand
ATGCCGGTCGGGCCGTCCACGGCCACGACGGGCAGCTGCAAATCGTTCAACCGGTCGATAAGAGCCGCGGCTGGGGGACGTGGTGCCCCCCGGGCGCCGGTCCCGAGAATGGCGTCGACGAGAAGCGCCACCGTGGGCCAGGGACCGTCAGGTGCAACCTCCCGCACCCCGTCGGCCCGGGCGAGCCGAGCCGCCTCGGCGGCGAGGGGCGATTGCCCCCCGGTGGCGAGAGGCGCGACCCAGATCGGCACACCAGCCGCATGGAGTGCCCGCGCAATGACCCATCCATCTCCACCATTGTTCCCGGGCCCGCACGCGATCAATACGCCTTGGCGAAGCCGGGTTGCGTACCGAGCGGCCAACACGGAGGCGACACCCCGGCCTGCCGCGTCCATAAGTGTGGCCACGGCTATGCCGTCGCCCTTGGCGAGACGGTCCCATTCCGCGGATTGCTCGGGTGTCAGAACGGGGAGGGGGGGCATGGATGAGTGAGGAGCGAGGAGTAATTCGATCCTCGCCACCTCTCACTTGTAGGACTGGCCGATCACGCGTCCGAGAGAGATCTCGCCGTTGTCGATCCGCAGGTTGAATCCGCACTCCGGATTGGTGCAGACCCATGCCTTGTACATGATAGGGGCGCCTTCTCGTCCGTAATCGGAAAGCGGGATGAGCACTCCGCTCGTACACTTCTGACACTTAGGAAAGTCTATGTGTTCCATCGTCATCCTCCGCCTTCCCGTCACTCCCCCGTCGACTTCGTGGGGATACCATGCCAGACATATCCGTCCCGGAATGCCTCAGTGAAATCATATGCGTCAGCGAAATCCTCTTCCCGATCGCCTGGTTGAGTGATCAAGAGACCAATCTCCACCAACGTATAAACGATGCGTCCAATATCCTGGGTTTTCGTCAGGCCCCAACTCGCCCACACGTCCGGAGCCATGAGCCCAAATTGCTCCATGGCAAATTCCCGGCACACATGGGCCAGCTCATTGCCGGAGACGTGCCGCCGGACCGGTAGCTTCGTTTGGAGATATTCGATTCCCGCCAGCACGAACAGGTAGGCCCGCTCATGATAGTGCCCGCCCCGAGCCCGGATCTTCGTGAGCACATCGTCGGCGAACTGGAGTTCGTGCATGGGTGGCGGCGGCGGGTTCAGGGAACAGCCACGGTGGCCGGCTCGTACAGGGGAAACGAGGCGCAAAGGTCTTCGACCGTCGCCCGAATCCGGGCCAATGAGTCATCCGTCGCATCTGCCAATGCCGACTCGATGAGCTGGGCAATGTGCTCCATTTCGGCTCCGCCCATCCCTCGGGTGGTGAGGGCGGCGGTACCCAACCGAATGCCGCTGGTGACGAACGGCGACTGCGGATCATCGGGAATCGAGTTCTTATTCACCGTGATCCCAGCCCGCCCCAGGACGGCTTCGGCCGCTTTACCGGTGTAGTTCTTGGGGCGGAGATCGACGAGCATCAGGTGCGAATCGGTGCCGCCGGAAACGATCTCGAAGCCCAGCTCCATCAGCGCGGCCGCCAACGCGCGCGCGTTCGCGACGACCGCGCGGCTGTAGGCCTTGAAGGAGTCCGTCATCGCCTCGCCGAACGCCACCGCCTTTGCGGCGATTGCGTGTTCCAGGGGGCCGCCCTGGGTGCCGGGAAAGACTGAACGATCGATTTGTTTGGCCAAATCGGCGGTGCAGAGAATGAGTCCACCCCGCGGGCCTCGGAGGGTTTTGTGAGTCGTCGTGGTGACGATCTGAGCGTGGGGAACGGGAGATGGGTAGACCTCCCCCGCCACGAGTCCGGCGAAGTGGGCCATATCGATCAACAAAACGGCTCCGACCTCGTCGGCGATGCTCCGGAAGGTGGCGAAGTCGATGATCCGGGAGTACGCGCTACCGCCGGCCACGATCATTTTCGGCCGCACCTCGCGCGCTTGGTCGCGGACCTGGTCATAATCGATCAAACCCGTGCTCGGCGTTACGCCGTAGTGCGAGGCTTTCCAGATCGTGCCGCTGTGGTTTACCGAGGAGCCGTGGGAAAGATGACCGCCGTGAGGTAGCGACATTCCGAGGAGGACTTCGCCCGGCGGCAGCACCGCCATGAAGGCGGCGAAATTGGCCTGAGCTCCGGCGTGCGGTTGCACGTTCGCGTGCTCGGCCCCAAACAGTTGCTTGGCTCGCTCGATCGCGAGGCGCTCGACCTCGTCCACGACTTCGCAACCACCGTAGTACCGCTTCCCGGGGTACCCCTCCGCATACTTGTTCGTGAGGGGGGTGCCCAACGCATCGATAACCGCTCGCGAGGCAAAATTCTCGCTTGCGATCAGCTCGAGTCCCGTGCGCTGACGGTGCAGCTCCCGGTCGACCAAGGAGGCGACGGCGGGGTCGACTTCCCAAAGGGAAGCCGAGAGAGCCGAACTCATCGTGGATTGCTCCCACTGTCGGTTTCAATCTTCGCGATACGACGCGCATGGCGGCCGCCCTCAAACCCGGTCGAGAGCCACGTTTTCATGATTTGCACCCCTTCTTCGGTGTTCACGAACCGCGACGGTAACACGAGCACATTCGCATCATTGTGCTCCCGAGCCAGCCGAGCGATATCGGGTTCCCACGCCACGGCGGCCCGAACCCCATGATGTCGATTAGCGGCATAGGCCATCCCGAGGCCCGTCCCGCAAAGCAAGATGCCTCGTTTCGCCTCACCCCGCGAGACCTTGTCCGCGACAATGTGGCCGAAGTCGGCATAGTCAGTGGACTCGGCAGAATACGCCCCGACGTCCTCCGGGGCGTATCCCATCGATTTCAACTCCTCCACGAGCCGGTTCTTCATTTCGAACCCAGCGTGGTCGGCGCCAATCGGAATTGTCTCGGCCATAGCGGTATCCTGAATATAGGGCGGGAGGGCGCGACGGCGGGAGGGTCGGACGGTCGGACGGTCGGACGGTCGGACGGTCCGGACAAAATAGCCGTTGACTTCCTGTCCGCCTGTCCGTCTGTCCGTCTGTCCGTCTCATTTCCTATTTCTTACTGTAGTCATAGAACCCCCGCCCTGATTTCCGCCCCAAATACCCGGCGGCCACCATTTTCCGGAGCAACGGGCAGGGACGATACTTGGGATCGCCCAGACCGTGGTGCATGACCTCAAGAATTGCCAGACAGACGTCGAGGCCGATGAAGTCAGCCAGCGTGAGCGGGCCCATCGGATGCGCCATCCCGAGCTTCATTACAGTATCGACCGATTCAGCCGAGGCTACACCCTCCATCACGGCATAGATCGCTTCGTTGATCATCGGGAGGAGGATCCGGTTCGCCACGAATCCGGGATAGTCGTTGACTTCGACCGGCGTCTTGCCAAGCGACTTTGACACGTCGAGCACGGTGGTGGTGGTCGCGTCGCTGGTGGCATGCCCGCGGATCACCTCGACCAGTTGCATGACCGGCACCGGATTCATGAAATGCATGCCGATGACGCGATCGGGCCGCTTGGTTTTCGCACCGATCTCGGTGATGGAAATCGAGCTGGTATTGGAGGCGAGAATCGCGTCCGGGCCACAGACGCGATCCAATGCTTCGAAGATCTGGAACTTGAGGGTCGGATTCTCACTCGCGGCTTCCACGACGAGTCCCGCCCCAGTCGCGCCGTCGAGTTTCGTCTGTTTGGTGATGCGGCCCATGATTGGATCGACCGCGTCCGCCGCCAGAGTGCCCTTCTTTACTTGGCGGTCCAGGTTGGAGCGAATGGTACCGATCCCTTTGTCGAGCGCGGCCTCGGACACATCGATCAGGGTTACGGACCAGCCATTCTGTGCGAACACGTGGGCGATCCCGTTGCCCATCGTACCGGCACCGACCACAGCCGCTTGCTTCATGCATCAGTCTCCTTAGTCGTCCACCGAATCACGGCCAGGGCCGCTCCACCCAACGTCAGAGTCGCGAGCAGGCCCCCTTCAGGACCGAAGGCTCCTCCCGTGAGCCAGGTCGGCCCGCCGGGCAGGTAATCTAGGTACGCCATGGGGATTGTGAGCCCGCTCACCGGAGCGCCCAAGCCGGCCAGGGTGAGATTCCATCCCAGGTGTGCGCCGGTCGCGGCCCAGAGCCCGCCCCGCGTGAAAAATGCCGCGCTCAGGAACAGACCGGCCAGCGCAACGTTTACGACGCCGAGGGGTGTAACCTCTGGGTTGCGCAAATGGGCGAGGCCAAAGAGTAGGGACAAGGCGATCGCCGCCTTCCATCGGCCGAAGACCCGCGCCAGCAGGACGAGGGGCACCCCGCGAAACACCAACTCCTCGGCGAAGGCAGCCGGCAACAGTAGAACGCTCGTGTGCCCAAGCCCGACCCAGTAGGCCTGTAGCGATCCCCCATCGCGCACCCAGGACGCTCCACCGATCGGCACGCCGAGGGCAAGCGCCGCGATCGCGGGCGCCGCGCCCAATAGAAAACCAATTCCGGCTCCGATCCAACCCACTCGGGGTGGGAACCACCGCAGGTCCGCCAGCCGGAGCCTCGCACCGACGACCCCGATGAGCCAAGTCGACACCAGGAACGCCGCACACGTGACGACCGCCTGGAGCAACGACGACGACGAGTTCGACGCCACCCCAGCCGCGTTGGTGCCGCGGGAACCGATCACGGATTCCAGAGCCCCGAGCGAGAGGGCGAGTATGATACCGATGACAATGAAGGCGATCGACCAGACGATCGCCTTCAGGGAGGGAGGGAGTCGCGTTGGTGTCGTGTCCAAGGAGCGCCTTACAGTGCTTCCACGGACAGGGCGACAGCGTTGCCACCGCCGAGGCAGAGGGTCGCGAGTCCGGTCGAGACCCCACGATCGCGCATGGCATAGAGGAGAGTGGTAAGCACTCGGGCGCCGCTCGCCCCGATCGGATGCCCCAGCGCGATCGCGCCGCCGTTGACGTTGACGCGATCCCAATCCCATCCCAAGGCGCGTCCGTCGGCCAGTGCTTGCACCGCAAACGCCTCGTTGGCTTCGATGAGACCGTAGTCGCCGATCTTCGTCCCCGACTTCTGCATCAGATTCTGCACCGCAAAGATGGGCGCGAAGAACAGATCCTTCGGCTCGCCGCCGCCGGTGGCGTAGCCAGTGATCCTCGCGAGCGGAGTGATACCATGCGCCTTGGCATAGGCCAGCGAGGTCACCACCACGGCACTGGCCCCGTCGTTGAGGCCGGGCGCGTTCCCCGCGGTGACGGACCCATCCTTCTGGAACGCCGGTTTGAGCTTGGCGAGTACCTCGAGCGTCGTTTCCTTCCGCGGTGACTCGTCCTTCTCGACCTTCGTGATGCCAGCCTTTCCCGCAATTTCCACGGCCAAGATTTCCGCGGCGAACTTGCCGGCGTCTTGTGCCGCCAACGCCTTCCGATGGCTCTGGTAAGCAAAGTCGTCCTGGTCCGCGCGGCTCACCCCGGCCTTTTGCGCCGTGTATTCCGCGAGGTTGCCCATGTGGCAGTTGCCGAAAGAATCCCAGAGTCCGTCGTGAATCATGCCGTCGACCAAGGTCTGGTTTCCAGCTTTGACTCCACCCCGGTAGTTATAGAGGTAGTGCGGCGAGGACGACATCGCTTCGTGCCCGCCGGCCACGACGCACTGACTGTCGCCGGCTTTGATCGATTGGGCCGCGAGCATCACCGCCTTGAGGCCGGAGCCGCAAACCTTGTTGATGGTCAAGGCCGGGATCGTGCCGGGCAACCCCGCATGGATCATCGCCTGGCGACCCGTCGCTTGGCCCGAACCGCCTTGCACGACGTGTCCCATGATCACTTCATCGATTGTTCCCTGATCGATGCCCGCACGGCGAACTGCTTCTTTGATGACTAACGCGCCGAGCTGGGGAGCGGTAAACGAACCAAGACCGCCTAGATATTTGCCGATGGCAGTTCGGGTGGCGGACACGATAACGGCGGTGGTATGGTCGGACATGGCTCACTCGGTTTGAGAATCGAGGCGAAATATAGGCTGGGGGGCGGGAAAAGGGACGGCAAATGAAGGCCGGCAAACGGAAGACGGCAAGAAGCCCTACGCCCTACGCTGGCGCGTCCAAACGAAGTAAAACACGCTGGCCAGGCCCAGGAACCCGGCGGCGGACAGCAATTCAGGCCCGCTCGCCGCAAAGATTAGTCCGAGAATTAACATGAGTGCAATAGCTGGCACGACAGGACCGCCCGGAATGACCATCGGCACCCGATCCGATACAACGCCGTCGCGCCGCAACTTAAACACCGAGAGCACAACGCCGAGATAGAGAAAGAGGACGCCAACGGCGTTCAGCAATGCGAGCTGGGTAAACGTGCCCGCGATCGACAATCCACAGGTGATCACGCAGTACCCGATGATCGCAAGGTGCGGGGTTCGATACCTCTCGTGAACCCGGCCCAGCACTTTAGGAAATAGTCCATCTTCGGCCATCACGAAAAGGGCACGAGGGCTGGAAAGCAGATCGCCGGTGATATACCCGGTCATCGAGACAATGGCACCGACCAACAAGAGACCCCGACCCAGGGGGCCCATGACCCGAACCGCCACCTCCGCGAGCGGGGCGTCTGGATACTTCGCGAGTTCGGGGCCAAGCACACCCTGTGCTACGAGATGAATGGCGGTGTACAGCAACACAGTGGACCCAACGCCGAGGAGGGCCGCGCGCGGCACGGTGCGAGATGGGTTTAACATTTCGCCGCTCGGAACCATCGCGGTCTCCATGCCGGTCAGCGCAAACACGAGGATAAGCGAGGCCTGTCCCAGGGCAGTGCCGGCCGGAAACGCCCGCAATGCCAGCTGGTGGGGTTCGACACTCCATACGCCGACGAGCACAAGGAGAACCAGGGGAAAGAGTTTGGTGATGGTGAGAATCACGACCGTCCGCGCTCCGATTCCCACGCCGCGGACATTGAGCCAGCCAAAAGTGCCAAAAACAGCCAGCAGAAACACCGCGCGGGGAACCCCGGTGCCCATCGTCGGGATGATGGTGCCGAGGGTGCCGACGAGCGCGTTGGCGACGGCCGCGCATGCGATTGCCCCGTTGGGGAACCAGAGGAGTGACGCCGTCAAAAAGCCGGCCCAGGGTCCGAACGCCCGACCCACGTAGGCATATGCACCTCCCGTGGTTACCACCCGGCTCCCGGCCTCGGCGAAACAGAGCGCCACCACCGACACCATGGCCCCCGCGACGAGGTAGGCCAGGATCGCGGCGGACCCCAGTCCGGCCGCCACCGTGGCTGGCACCACGAAAATCGCGGAGCCCACGATGAAATTGATGACGCTCAGCGTCAGGGTGCGGACCCCGATGACGCGGCGGAGTTCGGCCGGAGTTGCCAAGGAATCGGCCATTCGGTTACCCACCGACTGAAAGCGAAGAGCCGCCCCGGTGGGGCGGCTCTCGCGTGTGCGATCGAACCAAGGTTACGGAACCTGAACCACTTTCGTGAGACTATTCGAAAGCCCGCCGCCATCGGTCACGGTAAGCGTGACGGTCACATTCCTTGGCCCCTCACTCAGCGGCCAGAAGGCAGTCACGATCGCGCCGGTCATCAGCGAACGGGTGCCGATCTTCCAGGAGTAAGAGACGATCCCGTGATCATCCGTCGAGCTCGTCCCGTCGAAAGTGCAGTTCCCCAACGCATCGCACGTCATGGTCCAATTGGCCGTCGGCGGATTATTGGTCACCACGGCCGTAACCGTCACGGTGATACTCGCCGTGCCGGTGGCGCCCTGGCTGTCCTTTGCGGTGAGGGTGATGGTGTGAACCCCAACCGACAACCCACTCGTGGAGAAGGACGTGCCGGTGCCGATCTGTCCATTGATATTACTGGTCCAGACGAGCGAGGCGCCGGTCAACGTCCCGTCCTCCGGATCGTTCCCGGTGCCCTGGAAGGTGACGCTCGTTCCCTGCGTCAAGCTGGAGTTGTTCGCCGGACCGGTGATCATCGCGACCGGTGGCTGGTTGGTCCCGGTCGGCACGATGACAGCTTGCTTCGTGAGGCTGTTACTGAGACCACCGGCATCCTTCACCGTGAGCGTCACCGTAACAGTCTTGGTCGGCTCGGTAACCGACCACTGGGCCTGGACGATTGCCCCGGTCATCGGCGCTCGAGTGCCGATCTGCCAGGAGTAGGACACTATGCCGTGGTCGTCAGTCGAACTCGTGCCATCGAACCTACACAGCAGGGTCTGGGTGCAGCTGTAGGTCCAGTTGGCGACGGGCGGGTTGTTACCACCGAGGGGTGTGATGATCACGGTGATGGACGCAATCCCGGGCGCACCGTGGGAATCTGTGGCGGTCAACGTGATCGTGTGGACGCCAACCGACAGCGTGGTCGTGGAGAAAGACGTGCCGGTGCCGATCTGTCCGTTGATGTTGCTGGTCCAAACGAGCGAGGCCCCGGTCAACGTGCCATCCTCAGGATCGTTCCCGGACCCCGTGAACGTGACGCTGGTGCCTTGAACGAAGCTGGAATTGTTCGCCGGTGCCGAAATGGCCGCTGTCGGCGGCTGGTTGCCGGTTCCACCGATGAACCCCATATAGAGGAGCTTGTTGGGCGAGCCAGCCCCGGGGCTCGTCACTAGACCGTTCGTGGCGTTTGTGGTAAGGGCGGTGACGACCTGCAGGGGTGTTGCCGTTGGGTTGGCCTGCAAATACAACCCAACCACACCGGACACGTGCGGGGCGGACATGGACGTGCCACTGATCGTATTGGTCGCCTGGTTGGTGGGCACCCCGATCCAGCCCGCCGTGATGTTCACACCCGGCGCGAAAATGTCCACGCACGTGCCGAAATTGGAAAACGAGGCGCGAGCGTCGTTGATCATCGTCGCGGCCACGGTGATCGCCGAAGGCTCAGCCGCCGGCGACTGGGTGCAGGCAGACACATTCGAGTTGCCGGCGGAGATGGAGTAGACAACACCGGATGTGACCGAGTTCGCCACGGCCTGGTTGAGCGCGGCAGAGAACCCGCCGCCCAGGCTCATGTTCGCGACCGCCGGCTTGATCGCGTTCGCCGTAACCCAGTCCACTCCCGCGATGACGCCGGCGTTGCTGCCGGACCCGCTGCAATCGAGCACCCGCACGCCAATGACCGTCATTGCCTTGGCAACACCGTACGTCGTGCCAGCCGCGGTGGTGGAGGTGTGGGTCCCATGGCCGTTACAGTCCAGGGCACCGTTGGCCGGGATGATTTCATCAACCCCCGGCGAGGCTCGGCCACCGAAATCCAGGTGGGTGTAAAGGATTCCCGTGTCGATCCCGTAGAAATGGACCCCGGCGCCTGTGGTGTTATAGGTATAGCTGTTGTTGAGCGGGAGGTTCCGCTGATCGATGCGATCGAGTCCCCATGACGGCGTGGGTGCCTGGGTCGTGGTGATCGACATGATCTGATCCTGCTCGACGAACGCGACTTCGGGCCGCTGTTGGATCCGGGCGACCGCCGTGGGCGTCAGATCCGCCGCAAACCCCTCCAGCGCGTAACGATACACCCGCTCGGCGCGGCTCCCCTCACTCGCGGTGATCGTCCGGGAGTGACCGTCCACATCTGCTACCATGCCCTTCTTGAACACCACGATGTACTTGTTGGGGATGAGTTGGGCCGATGGGCCCGCCGCCACCGCCGAGAGCGAGGGCGCGACTTGAGGATCCGTTGGTCCGGACCTCTCTTGGCACCCGGCAAGTACCAGCACGGCGGCCGAAAGCAGGGACAGGGAACGGCGCATGTAGACTCCTCTAGAGGATACGGAAAGACACCATACAATGAGGTGGGTACGGTCGTAGACGCAGAACGAGTTTTTCGTGATCCAAGCGAACGGGCGATCAGAACCCACGAACCCAAACTATAGAACTGGTCGGCGGGAGTAAAGCGTGCAACATCATGCAGTTCTGATATCTGATCGGGACGTACTCCTGCGGCCCCCGGAAGCCCTTATCCGACTACGGTTTCAACGACCGGGTCGCGATTTCCTCCTGGATCCGGGCGACGAACGCATCCACCGGAATGACATCCTGCTTGTTCCCTGCCCCACGCACCCGGACGGCCACCGTCCCGGTGTCGGCCTCCCGCTGGCCGATGACGAGCATGTAGGGCACCTTCATGGTTTCCCCATGCCGGATGCGGTAATTGAGGGTTTCGCTGGTCGCATCCATCTTAGCGCGAATGCCCGCCTCTCGTAGGCGGCCGGTAATGTGCTCACTCACTTCACGTTGGCCGTCCCCGATCGGCAGGACCCATACTTGTTCGGGCGCGAGCCACACCGGAAACGCCCCCGCAAAATGTTCGATGAGAATGGCCATGAAGCGCTCGAACGAACCGCTCACCGCGCGGTGGATCACGACGGGACGGTGCAGGCTGTTGTCCTCCCCGACGTAGGTCAAGTCGAATCGTTCGGGCATAGCATAGTCGAGTTGGATGGTCCCGAGTTGCCACTTCCGGCCGATTGAGTCCGAGACATCGAAGTCGATTTTCGGACCGTAAAATGCCCCATCTCCGGGCTTGAGTTCATACGCAAACCCCGTGGACTCGAGCGCCGCCTTGAGGCTGGCCTCGGCCTTGTCCCACAAGTCATCCGAACCGATCCGTTGCCCCGGTCGCGTCGCAAACCTGAGTGTCGCTGTCAGGCCGAACGTCTCGTAGTAGCCCAGGATGAGCGACGTGAGTCGCTTGACCTCGTCCTCGATCTGGTGTTCCGTCAAGAAAATGTGGCAATCGTCCTGTTGGAACTGGCGCACCCGGGTCAAGCCGGAAAGCGCTCCCGACACCTCGTTCCGGTGCAGCACGTCGTAGGTGCTGTAGCGCAGCGGCAGCTCGCGATACGAGTGCTTCTTCGAGAGATACAACAAGTAGTGGGACGGACAGTTCATCGGCTTGAGCGAAAAATCAGCTTCGCCCGACTCGTTGTCCAACACCAAGAACATGTTTTCCCGATATTCCCCCCAGTGCCCCGACAACTCCCACAGCCCCTTGTTATAGAGCAGCGGTGTCTTGACTTCCTGATAGCCATCACGCTGGAGGCGTCGTAAGTACTCCACCAGCGCATTCAACATCGCCGTGCCGCGTTCCGTCCAGAACACGGCGCCGGGCGCGAACGGGTGGAACATGAAGAGATCGAGTTCTTTCCCCACGCGCCGATGATCGCGCTTCTTCGCTTCCTCGAGGCGATGCAGATGCGTATCGAGATCTTCCTTCTTGAACCAGGCGGTCCCGTAGATCCGTTGCAGCATCTGCCGCCGCTCGTCGCCGCGCCAATAGGCGCCCGCGCTGCTGAGCAACTTGAAATGCTTGAGCCGCCCGGTGGAGGGGATGTGCGGCCCCCGGCACAGGTCGATGAAGGGCCCATCCGTGTAGACCGAGATGGTTTCGTCGTCTCCCAGTTCGCTGATCCGTTCGAGTTTGAGCGCGTCGTCGGCGAAACGCGTATTGGCCTCGCTTCGGTTCACCTCGGCGCGCAGAAACGGATAGTCTTTCTTGGTGACCTCCGCCATCACGCGTTCGATCCGATCCAGATCCTCCGGCGTGAAGGGACGGGGGACCTCGAAGTCGTAGTAGAAGCCGTCCTCGATCGGAGGGCCGAAACCAATGCCCGCCGTCGGGAAGACCTCACGCACGGCCGTCGCGAGAATGTGTGCCGCGGAATGCCGCAGCAGTTCGAGGCTCGCCGGATCGCGATCGGTGAGGATCGCCACCTTCGCCCCGTCCGGCAGGGGCCGAGCGAGATCACGGATGTGTCCGTCCACGGAAATCGCGAGCGCTGCGCGAGCAAGGCCGGGTCCGATGGCCTCGGCGAGACCGAGACCGGTAGTACCGGCCGCCAGCTCTCGCACGCTGTTGTCGGGCAGCGTAACACGGATGGAGCTCACGGCTGGGCCTCGATTTCCGGGGTGACAATCGTGGGCGTGGTCCGTTCGAACCAGAAAAACAGCCCGATCCCAAGGAGCCCAATGAGCAGCAACGCGACCCACTGCATCTTGGAGCCTGCGACGGTTGTTGTGGGGCGATCGACCATGGTGTGTGCACGGGAAAATGTGAATCCAGCGACCTGCGCGGCCGGCCAACAGTCTATTAAGTTAACGCCATGAGTCACCGTTCTGCACACGCGCGCGCGAGTTCGCCCGACCACGGGTTGGGAGAGTTGGCCCTCTGGGCCACTGTCGTTTTTGGCCTGGGCACGGCGGCCGGTTTTGTCCTGGGCGAGCTGGTCGGCGGCGTGTCTTCCGAATCCATCACGAGCCTCGTCCGTCGGTGGCGCGGCACGGCGCCCTCGCCCTCCGAGGTCACGAGCCAAACCGCGGGTCAGGTCCGGCGCGCGTTGACGAACGACTCCGTCCTCCAGGATCTCGAACTGGAAGTGCTCCCCGCGGGCCGGGGCTCGCTCGAACTCCACGGGTGGGCCCTCAACCGCACGCAGCGAGCCCGCGCCATCCGGGTAGCCACCTCCGCCGCGGGCGCGTTCGACATCGTCAATTCCATACTGGTCCGCGGTGAGGACGATTTCCCTCGGGAGGACTTCGCGCCGGAGGAACCTCAGTCCGCATGACCGAACCGCTCGCCGCCCAATACGACCCAACCCACTTCGAAACCGAGCTCTATCGGGCCTGGGAGGCCGGTGGCCTTTTCCGGCCAACCTCGGATCGGGCCGGCCCCGGAGCCGGAGCACCGTATGTCATCATGATGCCCCCGCCCAATGTCACGGCGCAGTTGCACATGGGTCACGGGCTCACTTACACCATTCAGGATGCCCTGATCCGGTTCGAGCGGATGCGCGGCCGTGACACGCTCTGGCTTCCCGGCACCGACCACGCGGGCATTGCCACCCAGAATGTGGTCGAACGCCTCCTCGCGAAAGAGGGCAAGACCCGCTTCGACCTCGGCCGGGAGGCGTTCGCGAAGCGGGTGGCCCACTTCGTGGCCGACACCGGCCCCATCATCCTCAATCAGCTCCGCGCCTTGGGTGCGAGCTGTGATTGGTCCCGCACCTACTTCACGCTCGATGCCGATCTGTCCCATGCGGTGCGGGAAGTTTTCGTAACCCTGTACGAAAAGGGCCTGATCTACCGGGGCAACTATATCATCAATTGGTGCCCCCGGTGCCTCACGGCCCTCTCCAACGAGGAGGCCGAGAAGGAGGAAGTCGACGGCAAGATTTGGCGGCTCGCGTACCCGCTGGAATCCAGTGATGGTCGGATCGTCGTTGCCACCACCAGGCCTGAGACCATGCTGGGCGATACGGCCGTGGCCGTTCATCCGAAAGACCCGCGCTACCAAGGCCTGATGGGGCAACGCGTCCGCCTCCCGCTCACTGACCGGCTGATCCCGATCGTCGGGGATGAGGCGGTCGATCGGGAGTTTGGCACCGGGGCCGTGAAGGTCACTCCGGCCCACGATCCCACCGACTTCGAAATCGGGCAACGACACCACCTCGAAGCCATCGACGTGATGACGCCCGAAGCAAAGATGTCTCTCGCGGCCCCAGAGCGATTCCAGGGACTCGATCGGTATGAGGCGCGGCGCCGCGTGGTCGCGGAGTTCGAAGCCCTGGGACTCCTCGCCGGTGTGGAGCCTCACCGGCATGCCGTGGGCCACTGCTATCGCTGTGACACGGTGGTGGAGCCCCGGCTCTCGGAACAGTGGTTCGTCCGGATGGCGCCCCTGGCCCAGCCCGCGCTGGCAGCGTATCGAACGGGCCGGTTGCGATTTATTCCGGAGCGCCGGGGCGAAGAGTACGCGTACTGGATGGAGAATGTTCGCGACTGGTGCATCTCTCGCCAATTGTGGTGGGGCCACCGCATTCCGGTTTGGTATTGCGACGCGCCCGAGTGTGGCGCCACGACGGCCAGCCGCACCGATCTTGAGCACTGCCCGGGTTGCCACGGACCCGTTCGCCAAGACGACGATGTCCTCGACACCTGGTTTTCTTCGCAATTGGTGCCCTTCAGCGCGTTGGGATGGCCCACCCGCACGAAAGACCTGGTCCGGTTCTACCCCGGCAATACCCTCGTCACCGCCCCCGAAATCCTTTTCTTCTGGGTCGCGAGGATGGTGATGATAGGGCTCGAATTCCAGGGCGAACTCCCCTTCACCCTGGTGTACTTGCACGGAACGGTGCGCGATGCCCAGCATCGGCGGATGTCCAAGTCTCGAGGGAACGGCATCGACCCGCTGGACGTGATCCGTCGGTATGGCGCGGATGCCTTACGTTACACTCTGCTCGCGGGCACGGCCGTCGGGACCGATCTGGTCCTGGATCACAACGATCTCGAGACCTCGTTCGCGCCCGGCCGCAACTTCGCCAACAAGCTCTGGAACGCGGGTCGTTTCCTGCTCTCCAATTTGAGCGGCCCGTCGCGCCCCCTTGCCGGCCCCTACGCCGACGTGGTGGGCCGGGACGAATTGCAGCTGGCGGACAAGTGGATCATTGCGCGGTGCGAGCGCGCGGTGGTGGAGGCGACGGCGGCGTATGACAAGCTCCGCCTCAACGACGCCGCCGCGGCCGCTTACCATTTCATCTGGAGCGACGTGGCCGACTGGTACATCGAGCAGGTGAAGCCACGGCTCTACGGCAGCCAACCCGGCGGAGACGTTGCGCGCGCCGTCCTGGCCCGGACGTTCGACGTGGCACTCCGGCTCCTGCATCCTATCATGCCCTTTATCACCGAAACGCTGTGGCAACAACTGCCCGGCCGGACCGCCGGTGCGTCGATTTCCCTCGCGGAGTGGCCCGCGCCCGACCGAAGAGCGAGCGACGCGGAGGCGGAAGCGGATTTTGCCGTCGTGCAGGAGGTAATTGGAGCCCTTAGGTCGCTCCGGGCGGAGTACAACGTGGCCCCTGGAAAGACGATCGCGACCGTGTGGATCACCCCACGAGGGGCGGCGGTGCGGCGCGCGATCGAGGCGGAGCTGCCCACCATTCGCGTCCTGTCGAAAACCGAAGGGGTCCGCTTTGCGAAGGCGCCCGACGGTCCAGGCGGACACCAGGTCCTCTCGGATGGGTCCTCGATTTATGTCCCGCTTGGCGACTTGGTGGACCTCGAGCGCGAGTGCGCCCGCCTGAGCACCGAGATCGACCGGGTCGAGCGAATGGTCGGGGCCCAGGAGCAGAAGCTAGCGAACGAGCAGTTCGTGTCGAAGGCGCCGGCTAGCGTCGTCGATCGCGAGCGCGCCAAGCTGGCTGACTGGCGGAGCCAGGCTCTGACATTGCGAGAAAAACGGGAGCAACTCGGTTGCGGTTGAATCCCCCGGTCCGCCGGCTGCTCCAGTTTACGGGAGGAGTGGCCGTCGCAGCATGCGTCGTGTTGGCCTGCGCCCGGGTAGCACCTCCGCCCGGCGGGCCTCCGGATCGAAGTCCGCCGGTGCTGCTGTCCACCCGCCCCGATTCCGCAGGGGTCTACCCCGACTTTGAAGGGTTCGCGGAGTTTCGCTTCGACGAGGTCATTTCCGAAGGCGGAAGCCCGAACTTCGGACTCGGCACCGGCGACCTGGAGCGCATGGTAATCCTCTCCCCGGACTCGGAAGTCCCGGTGGTCCGCTGGAAGCGGGAGCGAATCTTGGTCCGCCCGAAACACGGCTGGAAGCCGAACCGGATCTATCGAATTGAGCTGCTCGGTGGCATTGTCGATCTGCGCAACAACCGCATGAAGGGCTCAACCACCAAAACCCTCACATTCGCGACCGGTGGCGCGCTCCCCACGGACAGCTTGATCGGCGTGGTGGTGGACTGGACCACCCAACGGATGTCCGGCCGGGCGCTGATCGAGGCGGTGCACCTGCCGGACAGCCTTTCCTATCGAACCATGGCGGACTCGAACGGACGGTTTCGTTTCGGGCCGTTGCCCAAAGGTGAGTACCTGGTCTATGGAGTGCTCGACCAGAACAACAACCTCCGGCGCGATCCCCGCGAAAGCTACGACTCGCTGCGAGTGGAGGCGGGCCGGGACTCCGTGGGCGAGATTTGGGCGTTCAAGCATGACTCTCTCGGCCCCCGCATGACGGTCCAGGCCCGCGACAGCATGTCCGTGGTACTATCGTTTTCCCAAATGGTGAACCCCTACCAGCACGTCACGGTCGATTCGGTCCGCCTCCTCGCGCTGCCCGACTCGACCGTGGTCAAAATCGCCGACATCCTCCCGCAAAAATTGTATGACAGCCTGTACGCCGCTAAACCAAAACCGGCCGCGGGCGACTCCGTCCTACCGGACTCGCTCAGGGCGAAAAAAGACTCCCTTGCCAAAGTGCACGCGGACAGCCTGCGAGCCGATAGCGTTAGAGCGGACAGCATACTCCGATCCCGCGCGGCGGCCACCGCGGCCGCCGCGCGGAGGCGGGCGGCGCGCACCGGCATCAAGATTCCGCCAGTCGACTCGACCAGTCAGCTTCCGCTAAAGACCAAACCTCCCCTGTACGACAAGCTCGTACTCCGGACGGTGGACGCCTTGGTCCCGGGAAAAGGTTACATAATCGAAGTCCGCGGCATCCAGAACGTGAATCGGGTCGCCTCCAGCCCAATCGCGGGGACCAAGATCCCAGTTCCTAAGAAGGTCGTGATCGATACAACGAAGGCGAAGGCCGACTCGCTCAAGACGAAAGCCGACTCCGTCAAGAAGGCCGAGGCCGGAAAGAAGAAGGGCAAGGAAACAGCGCCGAAGGAAGCACCCAAGGCTCCCGCTGATCCCGCCAGGCCCAGGCCCGATTCGTCCAAGGCCAAAGTCGATTCGTCTAAGACCAAGCCCGATTCGTCCAAGGCCAAGCCCGACTCCGCTAAGGCCAAGGCCGATACCACCGCGAGCAAGCCGATGAAGCCGCAGCGATTGGAACTCTACGAATGACCGACCCCCGCCGCGCCCTTCCCTCGGTGGATCGACTCCTCGGCGATCCGGACGTCCAGGCGGTGGGACAAGGCACCCCACGGAATCTTCTGGTTGCAGCCATTCGGGATGCGCTCGCTGAGGTCCGGAGTGGCGTCATGGCTCCGCCGGACAACTGGGCATCTGAAATAAAAGAACGGGTGGAACGGCGAGCGACCCCTTCCCTGCACCGCCTTCTCAACGCAACCGGCGTCGTGCTCCACACCAATCTGGGCCGCGCCCCGCTCGCCGCCGCGGCGATCCGTGCCGTTACCGAGGTTGCCTCCGGCTACAGCACGCTCGAGTACGACCTCGCCACCGGAAGCCGGGGCAGCCGAAGCGATCACTGCGCCTCGCTCCTCGCCGCCCTCGCCGGCACCGAGGATGCTCTCGTGGTGAATAACGCCGCTGGCGCTTTGGTGCTCGCTCTCAATGAACTCGCGCCAGGGCGCGAAGTCATCATCTCTCGTGGCGAGTTGATTGAGATCGGTGGCTCGTTCCGAATCCCTGATATCATGGAACGGAGCGGAGCCATCCTCCGTGAGGTCGGAACCACCAATCGGACGCGACTCGGAGATTACGAGAAGGCCATCAGCGACCGGACTGGAGCGATCCTCTCCGTCCATCGATCGAACTTCGAGCAGCGCGGTTTCGTCGAGTCCTGTCCGCTTCCCGATCTGGCCATACTCGCCCGCGCTCGGCACCTGCCGTTAGTCGCCGACCTCGGAAGTGGACTCCTCGTCGATCTGACCGCGTTTGGTCTGACCGGCGAACCCCGGGTGCAGGATGGCGTCGCCGCCGGAGCGGATTTGGTTGTCTTCAGTGGCGACAAGCTGCTGGGCGGCCCGCAGGCGGGCTGCCTCGCCGGCGTACGGGCCCTCGTGGCGCGCTGCCGGAAGAACCCACTGGCGCGAGCCCTTCGCGCTGACAAGCTCACCCTCTCTGCCCTCGAAGCTACCCTCGCACTCTACCACTCGCCGGAGGCCGCAATTCGGCAGGTTCCGGTTCTCGCGATGCTGACGCTTTCGCCGGACGAGCTGCAAACGCGCGCGGCCAAACTCGTGGCATATGTCCCGGACACCTACCACCCGACGCTGCTCTCGGGTGAGTCCGCTGTCGGCGGCGGGGCCTTTCCCAACGCCATGCTTCCCACGGTGCTCGTCGCCTTGGATCCTGGGGCACTCGGCGCCGATGGCATGGCCTTACGCCTTCGACTGTCGCGGCCACCTCTCGTGGCTCGGGTCTCGGAAGGCCGTGTCCTCCTGGACCCGCGTACTCTCCCGGAAGATTCCTTCGCGGAGGTGGGTCGGCTTCTCGCGGCAGTGGCTGGCGGATGAGCCGACTCACCGTCTTCCTCGACCGCGATGGAACCATCATTGAGGATCCCGGTTTTCTGAGCGACCCCAACTCGGTCCGGCTCCTCCCCGGGGCCGCGGCGGCCATCAGGCGGCTCACCGACGCCGGGGCGATCGTCGTCGTTGTCACCAATCAATCGGGCATCGCCCGCGGACTCCTGAGTGAGGCCGACTACCAGACGGTGGAGTCCCGATTCCTGGGCCTTCTCAGCGCCGCAGGCGCGGTGATCTCGGCATGCTTCCACTGTCCCCATCATCCGGAGATTTCCGGCGCATGCCAATGCAGAAAACCTGGCCTCCTCCACTACCGGCAGGCGGCGGAGCGATTCGGCGTGGATCTCGGAACCGGGTGGTGGATCGGTGACCGTATGAGTGACGTCCGTCCGGCCACGGTGGTGGGAGGCACCGGAATTCTGGTGCAAACCGGACAGGGTGCGAAACACACGCTCGTAGCGGCGGCCGAAGGTTTCCTGGTGGCCCCCGACCTTTCGGCCGCGGTGGACATCGTGCTGGCCGCCGCGCGCTAGATCGGCACCATGCCTCCTCGGCAGCAAACCACCCGGCTCAAAGCGTCTCGGAGTGGCCTCGTCAGCCCCCTGCATCTCTAGGCGAAACCCTTACGGGAGATTAGCTTCCACCGCCATGCCGATGCGTATCGCCGTGTGCATTTCGGGCCGGGGCAGCAATCTCGTGGCCCTGGTCACGGCACTCGGTCCGGACGCTCCCGCGAGGGTTGTTCTGGTCCTGAGCAACCGGGCAAGTGCCCCTGGGCTCGAGTACGCGCGGGCGCGAGGAATTGCTACCGCTGTCCTGGTCGCTCCAAGTGACGGTGCGGAATGGCTGGGCCGGCTGAGCGAGGCGAAAGTCGATCTCATTGTGCTCGCCGGGTTCTTGAGACTGGTTCCCTCGGCAGTCATCGCGCACTACCGGGATCGCATCATCAATATCCATCCGGCGTTACTTCCGTCCTTCGGGGGACCTGGGATGTACGGTCACCGAGTGCACGAAGCGGTGCTAGCTGGTGGTGTTCAAGAAACGGGAGCAACGGTGCATCTGGTGGACGAGGAGTACGATCGCGGCGCGACTCTGGGCCAGATCCGAGTGCCGGTTCACGGCGGGGATACCCCGGATACGCTGGCCGAGCGCGTCCTCCAGGCGGAGCACCGGCTCTTGCCCGCGGCGGTGCTGGCTGCGGCACGCGCCGGACGACCGGTGCCTTTTGCTCTCGACCGGTCCGACCCGCCGGAAGCACAAACCTCGGGGAAGAATTCCGTATGCCACGCGCCCTGATTTCCGTAAGCGACAAGCGAGGCATCGTCTCTTTCGCCCAGGGCCTCATCGACCTCGGCTGGGAAATCGTTTCGACCGGCGGCACAGCCGCCTCCCTCCGGAAAGCCGGTCTCGCGGTCACCACGGTCGAGGAAGTCACCCACTTTCCGGAAATCCTCGACGGGCGGGTCAAGACGCTCCACCCCGCCATTCACGCCGGCCTGCTTGCCCGACCCGATTTGCCTCAACATCAAGCCGCCCTACAGACCCACGGAATCCTGCCGTTCGGGCTCGTTGCTGTAAACCTCTACCCGTTCCAGGCGACCATTGCGATCCCCGGCGCATCCTTTGAAGATGCGATTGAGAACATCGATGTGGGCGGCCCTTCGATGTTGCGCTCCTCCGCAAAGAATCATGCCTATGTGATTCCCGTGGTCGACCCCTCCGACTACAATCGCGTCCTCGATTGGTTGCGCAAGGGTGGGGTGCCATCAAACGTCCGCCAGGAGCTGGCGGCGAAAGTCTTCACCCACACCGCGAGCTACGACACGGCGATTGCCACTTACCTCAGCGCGAGAGATGAAGCGCTCCCGTCGCGGATGACGCTGGCGGTGGAGCGGCTTCAACTCCTCCGGTATGGCGAGAACCCCGATCAACGGGCAGCCTTGTACTCGAGCGACGAACCGCGCGGCATTCGCGACCTCACCCAACGCCAGGGCAAAGAGCTCTCGTTCAACAATCTGTTGGACCTGGATGCCGCGGCCACTACGGTTGAACTGTTTACGAATCGGCCGGCATGCGCCATCGTCAAGCATACGACGCCATGCGGAATCGCGATCGGACGGACCGGTCTCGAGGCCCTGCAGCGTGCGCGCGCCACCGACCCCGTCTCGGCGTTCGGCTCGGTCATCGCGTTCAATACCGTGCTCGATCGGTCCATCGCCGAGGCGCTCCGAGACCTCTTTGTTGAGGTGATCGTCGCCCCCTCGGTGCACGATGAGGCGTTGGCCATTTTCGCCGAAAAGAAGAATCTCCGCATTGTCGAACTCCCCATGGGTTCGGGGAGCGGTCTGTCCGGCTGGGATTGGAAACGGGTCCGGGGCGGGTTCTTGGTCCAGGATCGCTTCCGATTCGATCCCGCCGAAACCGGCTGGTCCGTGGCGACGGCACGCCAGCCGACCGAGTTAGAGTGGAATGACCTTCGCTTTGCCTGGGCTGCGGTGGCCGCGGTGAAATCGAACGCCATCCTCCTGGCGCGAGACGAGATGGCGATCGGCATCGGCGCCGGCCAGATGAGCCGGCTGGACGCCGTATTCATGGCCGTGCATAAAGCCAATCAACAGGGACACGTCATTCCCGGATGCGCGCTTGCATCGGACGCATTCTTCCCCTTCGCCGATGGGCTCGAGGAAGCGGCCCAGGTGGGAGTGACCTCCGTTATCCAGCCCGGCGGTTCCGTGCGGGACGCAGAGGTCATCGCCGCGGCCGACCGGCACGGTATCGCGATGGTATTTACCGGTCGCCGCATGTTCCGACATTGATCGTGATCTTTTCGTCCCCACGCCCTTGATTGATTGAACCCGATGACCGAACCGAACGAACCAGAATCCGGCCCGCCGTATCGTTGGGCATTCGCCTGTGGCGTCGTGGTGCTTGCGATCTATATCGCTACGCTCGCCCCGACGACCGCTTTCTGGGATACGTCCGAATACATCGCCGCCGCGAAGGTTTTGGGCATCCCCCACCCGCCGGGTAACCCCCTCTTCAGCATTCTCGCCCACACCTTTGGCCTCCTGCCCGTGGCGGCGGGCTATGCGAAACGGATCAACCTCTTCGCGGCGGTGACGAGTTCCGCGGCGGCAGGCCTCTGGTTTCTGGTCGCCGAGCGTTGGATGCGCGGCCTGGTCGCCGCTCGAGGCGCGCGATTGGCTGCGGCCTTCGCCGGGATTTTGATCGGAGCGACTTCCTGGACCGTGTGGAATCAGTCGACCGTGAACGAGAAGGTGTACACCGTATCGCTTCTGTCCACCGCGCTCGTCATGTGGCTCGTGGTCCACTGGAGTGACGACAAACCGGGGCCGCACCGCGACCGATGGCTCATTCTCATCGCCTACATCATCGCGCTCTCGTCCACCAACCACAGCATGGGGTTGCTGGCGGCGCCTGCGGTCGCGATATACGTGCTCTTCACCGATTGGCGGGTCATTACCCGGTGGCAGGTCGTGCTCGGGGTTCTGCTCGCCGCAGCGATCGGAGTCTCCCTCAACTATCTGTTCCTGCCGATTCGCGCGGCGCAATTTCCCGCGATCAACGAGGGAGAACCGGTTGGCTTCTTCAGCCCCGCACTGCGGGACGTGTTGAATCGTGTGCAGTACGGCAAGCCGTCCGTCTTCGACCGGCAGGCCGATCTCCCCTGGCAGTTCGCGAATTACCTCCAGTACTGGTCTTGGCAATTCGCGCGAGACTGGACTCGGCTCGCCAACGCGGCAGCAGCGTTATTCACGGTCATCGGGCTCACCGGCCTGGTCGCCATGCTCCGCCGAGATCGTCGCGCCGGCCTCGCGGCCCTTGCGTTGCTCGGCACGGTGACAGTCGCCCTGATCTTCTATCTCAATTTCAAATATGGGTTTTCGATCCGGGCGGACGAAGGCGAGAAACTCAACCGCGAAGTCCGTGAGCGGGACTACTTCTTCATCTGCTCGTTCGCCTATTTCGGCACATTGGTGGCGGTCGGCCTCGGGACGGCGATGCAAGGCGTGGTCGATTGGCTCAGTGACTGGAGAGACAACCGCTCGCGGTGGCTCGCCGCGAGCCCGGTCCTCGCTCTGGCGCTGATTCCGATGTTCGGGAACCACCTCACCGCCAGCCGCGCGGAGGAATACGCCGCACGCGATTTCGCCATCGACCTACTCGAGTCGATTGAACCCTACGGCATCCTCATCACCGCGGGAGACAACGACACCTTTCCGCTCTGGTATGCCCAGGAGGTGGAGGGCGTGCGGCGAGATGTCACCTTGGCGAACCTCTCGCTGATGAACACGGAATGGCACAATCGTCAGATCCGGCGCCGGGTGATTCCCGACTTCGATCCGTCGCGTTCGATCGATCTCTGGAAACCGCGAGGCGATGTCGCCGGTGTTGCGCTGGGCAAAGATTCGGTCTCGTCCTGGCGCAAACCCGCCAGTCCGGTGTTCACCATGACGGAGCGACAACTGGATAGCCTTCCGGAATATGTCCGCGTCCAGCAAGGCCAAGGTGTCATGGTGGACAGTCTCCGGATCGAATTCGGGCAGGACATCCTGGACCGGAAAGACCTCGTCACCACGTTTCTGATCAAGGACAATCTGGGCAAACGGCCAATTTATTTTAGTTGGAGCGATGGCGGCTATCCGGACCAGACCCTTGGACTCAGCCAATACCTGGTGACCCAGGGCATGGCGCGGAAACTGATGCCGACCCCCGTAAAGCCCGGTGGCGACATCGTGCTGGGTAACCTCGGCTACACCGACCTCCGGCGCACCAACAAGCTCATGTGGGATGCCTATCACTGGCGGTCCATGACCCGCCATCGTCCGCGCGGCTGGGTCGACCTGCCCTCCGCGTCGATTCTATCGCTCTACCAAATCGTGTATGGAGGCATGGCAGGAACCCTCCGCGCCCAAGGCGATACCGTCCGCGCCGCTCGCGCTGATTCAATCGCCAAAGCGGTCGACGGTGTGATCAAAGGGAAACACTAGAAGGAGGCAATCCCACCGTGGCACCCTCCTCCAGAGCGCGGCATCATCGTACGGCACTTCACGGCGGGTGGCTCACCGCCCGGGCCAATCTCCACATGTATGCGGGCACCGCTAGCTTCGTCCTCGGCATCGGTGCTCTCGCGGTCGCGGCCGCACTTCCACTGGCATCGCTCGCTTTCCGCGCCGCCGACGGCTCGCTCGGCACCCGACTTTCTTTTCCCCCGCCGTTCGGTGAAGACTGGGGGCTCACGTGGACGGGCCCCGTCGTTGGGGTGAGCGCCGCCCAGAGCGCGGGCCTCGACACCATGTTCGGCGCACTGCTCTTTACCGCAGCTGCGTTGGTGGGCCTAGCCGTGCTTACGATCTTCGCCGTGTCGGCGGTGCGCGCTGGACAGCGAGGGGAGGAGATCACGGTACGCCGGTCGGTCGGAGCGTCGCGCCGAGCGATTGTATGGGGTGCGCTCCTCGAGAGTGGATCGGTGGGGCTCGTGGTGTTGGTCCTGGGCCTGGTGCTCGGCGGCGGCGGAATCTGGCTCGCGACACTGAGTTGGCCCGGCGTTCTGGCCCGGGGTGGGACGCTGCCTAGCCTGGTGGTCGTGGGAGCCGTGGTGGGCTGCATCGCGGTTGGGGGATTCTTCTCCCTTGGCGCGGTGTGGAAGCGTCGTCTCGCTGAATCGAGCGGTCCCTCTCTCCACCTCCATCTGGTGGGTCTCCAGCTTGCCTTGAGCCTCCTCGTGCTGTCTTCCGGCGGGCTCATTGCTCGGCGGGCGCCGCAGCTCACCGCCACCGATCTCACCAACCAACCGCAGGGACACCTGTTTCGATTTACCCTCGCCAATGCGTCGCCCGCGGCGCGCGCGGCGCACTATCACGCTCTACTGCAGGACCTTCACCACGATTTGTCCTTCGATACCGCGAGCCTCGCGAGCCCCGGTACGCATATCGGCCTGGGCACGACCGCGGATGCCACCACGGAGTGCGGCATGTGCGCCGGTGGCGGCATTTTTCTCAAGTGGCACTACGTCTCGGTGACCCATCACCTGGTGAGCGAAGACACTTTCACCACCATGGGCGCACGCATCGTTGCGGGCCGGAATTTTTCGGCGGACGATCGGTGGAATGCGCCACGCGTGGCGATCGTCAACCGTCCGCTCGCCAATCGCCACTTCCAAGGTGGGGACGCCGTGGGACGGAGAATCAAAGTAGCCCTCGGCAGCGACGAGTGGTACACCGTCGTTGGTGTGGTCGACGGGCCACCAGCCGTCGGTTTCGGAGCCGGCACGCAACCACCATTCGACGTCTATCTCAGCATCCTCCAGCATCCTCCCCAGGCCGCGGAAGTCATGATCCGCGCTCGCGACGGCAACGCAGCATACCCGAAGGTGATCGAGGCCATCGTCGCCCGTGCGGGAGTCACACCAACCGCCATCCTCCAACAGAATGAAACGACGATGCGCGCGAGCCAAACCGAGCCCCTCCGTTGGTTCGGTCGGTGGTTCCGAATCGAAGGCTGGGCCCTGACGCTCCTCGCGGTGGTCGGTACGTTCGCGCTCCTGCGTCTTTGGGTGCTGTGGCAGCTACCGACCCTGGGCCTCCAACGTGCGGTTGGCGCGACCCGTCGACGGCTCATCGGCCGGACCGCGCTGCGCGGAATGCTGGCGGGATTCCTCGGGCTCCTTCTCGGCGTGTGGCTTGGCCCGAGCCTCTGGGATGTCCTCACGAGCGCGATTCTCGGGCTCCCTCCCTGGGATACCACGAGTGTGCTCAACTATTCGGCGCTTCTCATGGGCGTCACGCTGGTCGCGGTGCTCACTCCAATCTGGCGCGTCATGCGAATGACGCCGGCCGGGCTGCTCAGTACTACCAAAGGCTGAAAATAGGTATCGTTTGGAGACGTTGGGCGTGGTGGCAGAGCGGTTGAATGCACCGGTCTTGAAAACCGGCGAACCCGAAAGGGTTCCGTGAGTTCGAATCTCACCCACGCCGTTCAGGTTGGTTGTCCGATTGCCTTCCTCCCCACTACAGTCTTGAAGGCCATGAGGCTGCGAAGCCCCCAATCGACCGTGATCAGCTCCAGCCCGTTTCGAATCAAAATCTCTCGACCTTCGGCCGAAGAACGCAGCTTGGAGATCTCGTCGGGATGGAACCTGAACTTGGGAGCCCTCCCCCGCCTGTTGACGAACCACTCCACCAATCGAAGCCCCTTCTGGGGCAAGGAGTCGGTGGCCGGCCACAGCAGGATGATCACCCCACCAGGCTTGAGAACCCGTCGAAGTTCCGAAAGGATCCGGTCGATGTCGGGGTGAAGAAAATGTTCCATGACGCCGACGTTCCACACCCCATCGAGCGTGTTGTCGGCCAATGGAAGCCGGAAGATGTCGGCCGCTGCGCGAACATCCATGATCGGATGACACTGGGTGAGCACTGAACGCACAAAATCGCAGGCGACGAGCACCCGGCCCATCGATTTGTCGATCCGTCCTGAGGTCTCCGAGGTGCCCGACCCGGCCTCGAGAAACACTCCGCGAGCCGCGAAATACCGATTCGCGAAGTAGGCCACGGTCCGAGCGAAGACGGCTTTGCGATACCAACTGAAGAATCGCTGGGACACGCTCGCCTGATTCTGGCTGGACCAGTGGGTGGTCCAATCGCTTAATCCGAAACGGGTATCGGTCATTCAACTCCGTTGCGCCTCTGGAGAACCTCCTGCCGCCTTCGCGGAGGGTTCTGCGAGGCTATGTTCACCCAACAAATGGGGCTTGTCAAGGTCGTCGCCTTGGATTCCATTCGCGGACACGACCGGATCGACTCGATCGCACCGCGGGGTGTATAAAGGTTCCGTTAGGGGGCGCGAGACCTCGGTCTAGAACTGCGAACGCAACCAGAGTTGGGCCCGATGGACGAACTCTCGGTACGGATGAGGGTGCCCGTGCTCGTGGACCGGCATGTTCATCGGCATGTCCGTGGGCCTGTCCATGTGGTCGGACGCTACGGGTAGCGCCATCCGATGTCCGAATGCGCCATATGGGTTGTCGACCAACCAGACGTGCATCATCTCCGGCATCGGGCCGTTTGACAGCCCAACCGGGCAGCCACCCCGCACTCCCCTTTTGGCCTTGACTCGTGGCACTCCCAGCGAGTCCATGCAGAACTCGACGACCGGATGGTAGTGCCATTGGGTCAGTCGTCCTCCGGGCTGTGGCCCATGCTGACCGGGCGGCATCATATACATGATTCCGACGAGCGTCATCCCGAGGTCCGTTCGATAAAACATCAGGCTTTCCGGGCGGGAAGGATCCAGAGTTTTCCCATCGGCCATGTAGTCGGGATTGAACAGATGGTGAAATGGAGCATTGGGACGCCCGAGGATACCAGTATTCGAAATTCGATAACCGCCCTCGGTGGAGGCCCACCCATAGTCGGCGAATGATTTCGAATGCTCGGTCGTTTCGGCGAGTAGCTTGGCGACCGCCTGGAGCTCGCTTCCGGTCGGATCCGCGTCCGCTGGGAAGCGGGAGAGCTGGATGGACTGCTCGCCCTCGTGCCGGAGGAAGGTTGCGTAGTATCCATCGCTGGTGCGACTGGTGCGAGGGCCGTCGTAATACCAAAGCGCCAATGGGGGTACCACGGCAGCGACGACGCCGAGTACAACAAGGCACGTCAATGCCCGCCTGATTCTGGTTCCAAAGAGTGTGCCCATGATCCATTTCACTTGAGATTTTATTCGACCGAAAGTTTTGATCACCCGGAGGCTCAGCCGCCCCAAAGCGCCTACGACCACGCGGCCGTCGCCCATCCGAGAAAATTATCCCGGCACGATTGTGCCGCCTCGAATGACCCCTCGCCAAAGACCACGCGTGAGCATGTTATGTTTGCATCCGTCCAGCCGTTCATACCTTAGCCCATCGAGTCACCAATGTGGTACCGAATCAGTAGCCGGGCGCTTCTGGCACTCTTGCTGTCGAGTGGGTTCGCCAACCTGGCTCTCGCCCAACGGATCGACCTCACCGCGGTCGTGCGAGACCTGGAACCGGAGATCCAGCGCCAGATGATCGACGGAAAAATTCCATCGCTCACCGCCGCCCTCGTCATCGGTGACTCGGTGGTGTGGACCGGAGCCTTCGGCTTCGCCAATCTGTGGAGCCGAACCCCGGCCGTGCCAAACACGGTGTACCTGATCGGATCGACCTTCAAGGCAATGTCCACCATCGCCCTGCTCCAACAGATGGAACAGGGGAAATTTCAACTGGACGACCCGGTCAACCGGTACCTCTCAGAATTCCAAATTCGGAACGAGGTCAAGGCCAAACCGGTCACGTTCCGACACCTCCTGACCCATACAAGTGGCCTTCCAGGCGCCTTCGGCCCGTACCGCCTCTGGGGCGACTCCGCACCGCCGCCACTCCTGGAGTACCTGAAGCGGGACTTGGGAGTGATCTCCCCACCGCTGGATTCGGTGCGCTATTCGAACCTGGCCTATAGCCTAGTGGGATACTTGGTCCAGAAGTTCTCCGGTGTCGACTATAAGACGTACATACGAAAAAACATCTGGGGACCGCTCGAGATGACGAGCACCGAGTTCAATCCGACCCCCGAGATGGATGAGCGCCTGGCCGAGCCCTACGATACGGACAGCGCTACCGGTCGTCCGGTCCCGGCGCTCCGCCTCCGGGCCGAGGTGTGGCCGGCGGGCATCGTGTATGGCACTGTTCTCGACCAAGCCAATTGGCTGATCCTCAACCTGAATGGCGGAGTCTTTCGTGGCCACCGTTTCCTCAAAGAGGAAACGGTCCGCCAGATGCAAACCCGCCAGTACGATCGCTTCATGGGCCCTGAGGCCGGTGGTTGGGGAAACGACAGCACCGGTTACGGGCTCACCTGGTGGACCATGAAAAAGGGGGGCGACCGGTACATCGGCCACAGTGGGAGCGTCCCCGGCTATACCGCCTTCGTCCATGGGAATGTGGACCAGCGCGTCGGTATCGTGTTGCTGAGCAACGGAAACCGGGCGCATCCGTATTTGGTCAAGATCGTGAACCGGGCCACCGACCTCATGCTCCAACATCGCAAGTAGCGCCGGGTGGCCCCCTGCAGCCGGGACTCTACTCCTGCCCGGCCTGGTCATTCGAACCAAGAGAAAGAGTGATGGTTCCGCCGCGCTTAGCTACACCAGGACCGACGGGTCGGTCACCTGGGAACGTCAACTCGGCAAGCAAGGGTTTCTTTTCGGCGCGGTTTCTTTGGGCTGATGGCGGAGGCTTGGAACTTCGAAGACTTCGGACACCCCTGGCCACGCGGCAGGATGCCTGAAGACTCGGACCCCTCCGAACTGATCGTCGGACTTCTCGATTCCGAGCGCGTCTGCGGGGAGCGCTGGCCCGCAGCCGACTTCAACGCCAAGGTGCGCGACCCCCCCCCAACACGGCATACCAAACCACGGCGCGTTGAGCGAGGAGACCTCAATCAGATTCGGAGTGAGCCAGCGCGCCTTTTCCAGACCCGGAGGACCCTTCCAGCGGGTCGGGCGATGGAACTCGAATTCGTTCAGCCCAACGGGGCAAAGGAGGCCAACAGGCGCGGAACGGTCTAACGCCCCGATGGGACAACTGGCATACTATTCGCTTCTTATACAGTCAGAATAGCTGACAGCTGCGCGTCCCAAGCGATTGCCAGATTTCAACATCCCGTAGCGTTACCATCGCGGAGTTGCATGTGGAAAAGTCACCACTGCCGAAGTTCAGTCTGGCTGTGCTTCCTCTGCTGGTGTTCGCTTTCGGGTGCTCGATCATCGATCCATCGCCTCCGACGGTCCCCAACGGAGCTGTCCCCCTCCTGTTCGTACCAGCAAATTATGAGGCCTGGTTTGCGAAGACCGTGAAATGTAGCGGAGTGGACGGAAGGATGGAACCTATTGAGTGGTTTGTCGTTCCGAACGTGAGCCAATTCGCCACGAGCAATGGGGAAAAGGTCGGGATGTGGGAACGACGGGGAAATCACGTGCGGATCGTGATCGCTGGGAGCTACTTGCAACACGAGATGGTCATCCGTCATGAAATGCTACACCACCTTCTCGACGCTGCGGGGCACCCCCCTGAATACTTTTCCACACGCTGCCATCTGACTTGGGCCTCGTGGGATGGCGGCACTGGACAAGGGTCCGGAATGCCAATCGGGGACTGAGGCGAGGTCGAAAGGATTGTTGGTTTCCGGGTGTTGCATGAATTCAACATCGCGACGGTTTTCCCGCTCAAGGGTGGACGATCGTACCCATCTGGACCACCTCGAAATCACTGCCTTTCAGCTGTTTGAGCGTGTTCATCTCATTGTCATCCCACCGGGCATCCGCCGTTCCTGAGAGAAACCAGTCGCTACCGTTGTCGGCCACCATCATGCCGTACGTCTTGAGCGCTCGGAGAATCACTTGCACATGCGGTGGATATGGCGTGATGTCGAAGCTCGCCTTGAGCCGAACCCGCATCCCCATCGGAGGGCGCGTTACGCTGGTATTGCTGCTGGCCCAGTGCCGGGCTGGGTAGACATAAGCCTCCCGCGAGATACTGACGGTAAAGCGGAGCGCGTGATTGATCGCGCCGTGGGTCACGACTTCATCGTAGCGCACTAAGCCGGGTAGAATCGGCAACCCGGCCGCGTCTGCCGAGGTCCATCCGGCCGGCCTAAGCGAGTTGGACGCCAGGTCCCAGATGGCACCACTGCCCGCATCCCAGAGGCCCGCGCTCGAATTCAGCGCGAACAACTCATATAATTTCCAATTGTCACCATCGATCATCAACAAGTGTCGATCCGAACCCGGTTCGATCGGCGGGTTCGGCGGAATGGGGTACGGACCCGCGTCACTCTCGGAGGCGTACTGGAACGACACCGGGAATTTTGATTGGCTGCCCGGGACGACGACATATGGAATGCCGAAGGGCCCACCATTGTAATTGGCTCCGAAGTCAGGATGCAGCGATTTGGCGAGACCGATGGCGGCGATGATGGCCGCGGAGGAAGGGTCCACCTGAGCCGTATCGATTGGAGTATTCCACGAGTTGTTGGCCGGGTAGACGGACCGTCCTTGAAGATCCGCGTTCAACCCAAACCCCGGCCCGGGTGTGGTCGTAACAGCCACCTGTGCTGTATCCGCCAGCGATCCGCCTACGAGCGTCGCGATCACCGTGAAGGAGCCGCTGGAGACACCCGCAATGTAGAGCCCGCCGGAGCCGATCGTGCCGCCGGTCGCGACGTAGTTGACGCTGACGGCCTGAGTCGTGCCGTCGCTGAGTTTGCCCACGACGCTGAATTGCTGCGAGGCACCCGCCGCGATGGAAACGGCATTCGGTGTGAGATCGATGGACACCAAGGTCGGAGGCGGCACTGTCACGATCACGAGTGATGTATCGGCGAGCAGTCCGCCGACCTGCTTCGCGATCACTGAAAAGGATCCAGCTGCACTTCCCGCGGTGTACGCTCCGGTGGAGCTGATCGTGCCCCCGGTGGCTGAGAAGGTCACGTTGACGGAACCCGTGCTCCCATCACTCCGCTTGCCAATCACGCTAAACTGCTGCGTGGCACCTGCCTGTAGCGCTACGGAGTTTGGGGTGAGGTCAATGGAAACCAGCGTCGGAGGCGGCACCGTGACGGTCACGAGCGATGTATCCGCCAAAGACCCACTCGCCAGGTTCGCCACCACTTTGAAGTTCCCGGCAAGGTTGCCAGCGGTAAAGAGCCCCGCCGCATTGATCGACCCGCCGGTGGCCGTGTAGGCTACGCTCACCGGACCAGTGCTCCCGTCGCTCCGTCTGCCGACGACCGCGAACTGAGCGGTCGCACCAGCCGACACCGTGGCGGTATTCGGCGTGAGCTCGATCGAAACGAGGGTCGGCGGCGGAGGAGGCGCCACAGAAATGCGGACGAGGGAGGTATCCGCGAGCGTCCCCGCCGTCACTTGGGCAATAACGCGGAAGACGCCGGCCGTCGTCCCCGCCGTGTAGAGGCCCGCGGCACTGATGGTACCTCCGGTTGGCATGTAGCTCACGGACACGGGGCCTGAGGATCCGTCGCTGTAGAGTCCGGTCGTCGTGAATTGTTGCGTCGCGCCGGACATCAACGCGATCGAGTCGGGCTGCAAATGCACCGACCGGAGGACCGGAGGCGGCGGTAGGGGAAGGAGAATGATCACTACAGCGGTGTCGGACACCGGTCGCGATGGCAGCGACGCGATCACGGAGTAAGTCCCCGGCGTGGTCCCCGCCGTGTACTGCCCGTTCTGCAGGATGATGCCGCCCGTGGCAGTCCACTTCACTTCCGCTGGTTGCGTGGTCCCATCGGAGCGAACGCCGGTGGCATGAAAGGCTTGCACGACGCCCGGCGAGAGGCGAGCGGTGTCCGGGCTCACGGTCAGCCGCGCCACCGCGAGCGCGGTTGGAGGCGCCGCGATCGTCACAACACTCGAGTCGGCAACGGAGCGGCCACCAGCCGTGGCCGATGCGACCACGAGATAGGACCCGGGCATGAGGCCGGCTTGAAAGAGACCGGACGCGGTGATGGTTCCACCAGTGCCCCTGTAGGTGACGACGACCTGGCCAGACGACCCATCGGCCATCGTCGTGACGGCGGAGAATTGCTGCGTGGAACTCGAGTCGAGACTCACGCTGTCGGGCGTCAGAATCACGGAGGAGAGAGTCTGGCTTGGGTCGAGCGAGCCCGTGCGATCGGCCTGCGAGCAGCTAACAAGGAGCGGTAAACAGCCGACGACCGGCGACAAGAATCGGAAGGAGTGCATGGCCCGCAAATGTTGAAGTGACGTCTACCTTAGTGGTTGAAGGTGGGACGCGCAAGCAAAGAATTCATACACAGGATCTCGAAGTAACGTGACATAGTAGCCATAAGCGATTTAGCTATAAGTCTTTACTGGAATAGGATCTAAACAATATGTCGGATTGAACTGTTCGTTAATACGTCGCCACCGAAATTTGATCGGCTCGGAGCAGCTGGTTTTTTTGAGGCAGCGACCTCGAGAAACAGTTCGACGCGTCCTCGCGGATGGTGAACCCGTCCGTGCGAGGTCGGGGTCGGATTTACCAACTCCTGCCTCATCGAAGACCGATCCGGCCGGGAGCTCAACACCCGACGTTTCCAGCCGCTGAGTTGGCGTTCAACCGGGGTGTCATCCCTTTGCCATGTTGTTGCTATCCGTTAGCTTGGTTGACCGTGGAGCGGTGGCCGAGAGGCTGAAGGCGGCGGTTTGCTAAACCGTTATAGGGGTTAAAGCTCTTATCGAGGGTTCGAATCCCTCCCGCTCCGTAGTCGATAGGTTGCCCGTACATCTGTCATACGTGTTAGGTGCTGGGTGCTGCGTGCCACCCAGCACTTCTCGCTTTCCGGTACCAATCTCATGCCCGAAGCTCCTCGCGTTCGTTTCGCCCCCTCCCCCACCGGTTACCTCCACGTCGGCGGCGCACGAACCGCCCTTTTCAACTGGCTCTTCGCCCAGCACACCGGCGGCGCCTTCGTACTCCGAATTGAGGATACCGACAAAGCTCGGAGCACCGATGCCCATACCAAGGTCATCCTGGAAGGCCTCACCTGGCTCGGCGTAACGTGGGACGAGGGTCCTTATTTTCAGGGCGCCGAGAACGCTCGTCACCGGGCCGACGCCGAGCGGTTACTCGCACTTGGGAAGGGATACCGTTGCTTCTGCACCAAGGAAGAATTGGAGGCCCAGCGGAACAGCGGAGATGGCAGCACCGATTCCTTCAAGTATGATCGCCGATGCCTGCGCCTCCCCGCCGAGGAAATCGCCCGGCGAGTGAGCCAAGGCAGGTCCAGCGTCATTCGATTCCGCATGCCCGACGCTGAAATTGCGTGGGAAGACAGCGTGCACGGCCGCATTTCATTTCAGGGCACCGACCTCGACGACCTCGTCATCCTCCGCAGCGACGGGACGCCGATTTACAACATGGCCGTGGTGTCTGACGACATCGCGATGCGAATCACCCATGTGATCCGTGGTGACGACCACATCTCCAACACGCCGAAACAAATTGCCTTGTACCGGGCGCTGGGTGCTCCGCTTCCCCAGTTTGCCCACGTGCCGATGATTCTGGGCAGCGATGGGAAGAAGCTTTCCAAACGGCATGGGGCCACGGCGGTTGGAGACTACCAAGATCAAGGCATCCTCCCGACTGCCATGCGCAATTTCCTCGCCCTGCTGGGCTGGTCGCCCGGGGAAGACCGGGAGATTCTCCCGGTCGACGAGATGGTGCGGTTATTCTCGCTCGAAGCCATCCAAAAGAAGTCGGCCGTCTTTGACACCGCGAAACTCGAATGGATGAACGGGCAATACCTGTCCGCAATGCCGGCCGATGAATTCCTTGGACCGGTGGAGCGCCAGCTCGCCCTCATGGGGGTAGCAACCGGTAGCCGGGACATTCGACCCATCATCGACGCGGTCAAGTCACGCGCCCGCACCGTCCTCCAGATTGCCGAGCGGGTTGCGGTACGGATGGACGGATCGTTCGCCGTCCTTGACGCAAAAGGCGAGGCCCTCATTAAGAAAATGGGCCCGGCGTACGGCGCAAATCTGGCTCATGCCGTTGCGGCCGTGAAAAACCTATCGGCCCCTGACTGGACCGCGGCGAACCTGATTGCCGCGATCACCGCCATGGCCGAGCAAAATGGATTGAAGCTGGGCGACGCCATGCAACCGATTCGGGTCGCCCTCACGGGGTCCACGGTCTCGGAGCCGGTGAACGAACTTCTGGAAGTAGTGGGACGGGACAACGCCATTCGGCGCATCGAGGAAGCGGTGACATCTTCGTCATCCCATTGACGGACTGCTGGGATGCACCCATTCCAGTGGATTGACCGCGAGCCTCAGACCAGAAGAATCGGATCAATTCGTCGCCCACGTTATCAAAGGCGGACGCAATGTCCTAATTTGACGGAGCGCTGTATTCTCACAGCCAAAGCTCGCCCGTTCGAAAGTACCAAGGCAATGGTTTCCAACGCTTCTCCATATAGGGGATGCTACTGCTGGGGGGTGGCGTCCCGCGCGTGTCGGGCCGGTCCGCCACGGCAGTATGCCGTTGAATGGAGAACAGCAAGCCAATCGAAATCGGTGAAACCCTGAGCGGTTAGCGCTATGTAGCTTGGGTTGTTCCTGCTGCCAGAACGAGTCGGAAGCCCGGCAATTTCCGAGGCCGGAAGCCCCCGGCCTTCGTGAGTTGGAATGAACAACCCGGGCCCTGGCAACGCAGTCAGCCGCGCCTCAAGAGTGCCGGCTTCGGGCTGTCCGATGCCATTGGCGTCTGAAATGCCCACTGCCGAACCGATGACGGCATAGCGCGGGCCTAACATCTCATTGAGATGCGATCCCGCCGGCCACCATGTGGCGTACGGCAAGACCGCCTTCCCGCGTTGCAGGTGACCGTTGTGGGCGAAGGCCAGCACTCTCCCGCGTCCCCGTTCACCGCGGGCGATGTACGCGAGATTGTCCGCCATCAACGCATCGCGGATGCCGAGAAGTCGGGCATGCAGGTCGTCCGACTTTCGCGCCGAGGCGGCGTGGAAATTTAGTAACTGCCGCGCGATCAACCCATAGTGCAACGCCTCCAAATATCGGCCCTCGTCACTCTTGGCGACCAATTCGGGACGGCGTGTCCGCATCTCGGTAATGAGATCCTCCGTCGCGATTCGAAGTGCGGTTGCTGCCGGCGAGAGTCCTACCGACTTCGTCGGATCGGCCATTGCTGCCGGATTCTCCCAATCCGAGTCGGGGCCAAGCAGGGACTCGATCCGTTGGCGCTGCTCCTGACCCCTGCCGCCATCAATCGAGGCGAGATAATCGAAAACGAAAAGGAGAACGTGGCTTGGACCAGCGATGCCGGCCGTGCCGACTGGAATGTCGAAGCCAGAGAATCGAAGTATGACGCGACTGGACTGATCGGCATTGTAGCGCCGCATCCACTCCACGAGTTCGCGATTCGCGTCGAGCCGGCCGACGCCGTGACCAAAGCCGGTGTCCTGCACCTCCTCATAGGATGCCGGTCCCCGACCGGCCACGTACTCATTCACCACGCGCGCGCGGGTGAAGCTGCTCTCAATGGCGATGGCGCTATAGCCATGCGTCTCCACCAAGCGCTGGAAAAACCGGTTGCGGAGGATGAGAATGTCCTCGCCGCCGTGGAGCGCCTCTCCAAAGCCAAGCAACTGCACCGACCCTCCAAGCGAGGCGATTACCTTGTCGAAGGAGGCGTTGAGCCCCTCGGGTGAATCGACGGAAAGCGGAACTGCCTCGCGCGCAATCCATTCGTCTAGCGTGGCGTAGATGTTTGTGGTCATCATTTCTCTTCTTTCACTTCGGCTGCAAGAGCCACCGGTATCATGCTCTGTGGGTCTTCCACGGGCGGTATTTCCAGGACCGCAACGAAACGCTCCCCCTGACGCTTTGTCCTTCGCGGTGCGACCAACCCTAGCGGCGTTTCGCCTTCGGGTGGCCGGTCAGGTGAAAACTACCAGCGTTCGACCGGACCGTCACCGAGCGATGTAACTATTTCAGAACATATCAATCCTGTTGGTGCCGCCGACCACCAATACTGTTTCCGGCGTCAGGGCCGCTCGGTCGGTGAATGCTCGCCGGGTCCGGGCAGCGCCGGCCAGGCGCCGCGACCCTGCTCCGCACTGAGCAGTTCATCGACTGAACCATAGCGGTAGATGGTCGATGCCCCGCGTACAAGGAGTCCTCCTGTATCGGCAGTCGGTCCATAGGTAGAATACAACGGCTTCCCGAGCAAACGTAGGTAGACAGTGAGTTCGCCGCGGTGATGAGCGGAATGCGTCAGCCGGCGAAGCATGACCCAGGCCCGGCTCCGCTCCACTCCGAAAAATTTCGTCACCCCACTCCACCAATCAGCCGGCCGCTTCGCCAACTGCTCCAAGCGCGCCGCCGATGCCTGCGCGTAGTGCGCGAGGAACCCCAGCCTGGTCTCTTCGGGCGGGAGGGCCGGCTCCGCGATCTCGATGCCGAGCATCGACCGCAGCCAGGTGTCCTCGGAGACGCATTGGTGCACCATGTGCTCCAGCGGAGTACGGGCGTAGCCGGCGGGACGGAACGAAAGCTCGGCGTCGGCAAACTCCGACCAGACGCTGAGCGTCTTGAGGCGCTCGGAATCGTACGACTCCAAGAGGAATTGCAAAGGATGTTGGGCACTCATGGGTCTCTCTCGTAGGCGGGATGGCGGGAAAAAGAATCGCCCACCATATCCGAGTCCGTCATCAAGGCGCCGCTCCGGACGGATGAACCGGCGTGTCCAACAACAACTCGAAGAATTTGAGATCGAGCCACCGGCCAAACTTGTAGCCAACCTCCCGAAAATGAGCCACCTCACGAAACCCCGCTCGGGTATGAAGTCGAATGCTTGCTTCGTTTGACGCGTCGATCCCCGCCAGAACGGCGTGCATGTCGAGCTCCCGCGCGGTGTCGATCAGCCGAGCCAGGAGTGCTTGTCCTACCCCCCGACGACGCGCGTTCGGGTCCACGTAGACGGAATGCTCAACGGAGTATTTGTAGGCGGGCCAGACCCGGAACGGTCCAAAGGCGCCGAAACCGATGACGGTGGCCTGATCGACGGCCACGAGCACCGGGTCGCCGTCGCGTTGTTTGGCGGCGAACCAATCCTGGCGCATCTCTAGCGTGTGTGGGGCATAGCTGTACACCGCGGTCGTCGTAAGTATGGCATCGTTGTAGATGGCGAGAATCGCGGGCAGATCAGCGGTGCGGGCCGGGCGAATCAGGGAGGCAGAAGGCATCGTGGGTGCTTCAGTCTACGACGAGCACCCCTCGCCCGTCCAGCATCTCCCCTGGTCGCTCTAGGGAAACGGCTTGCGGTCTGCGCCGAGCCGGATTTGAGATCCTTCGCTTCGCTCAGGATGACAGATGTTGGGTGTTCGATGTCATCGTTGGGAGTATTCGGTTGGTCTACTAAGTCGTCCCGTCCGTAGTCTGTGCGTCTGTGCGTCCCTGCGTCTGTCCGCCTCCCTACACCACCACCCCGGAGCGAAAGCGCCAGATCCGCTCCAAGAACGCATCGAGCAGTCCCTGAGCCATGAAGGCCTCCACGGCATCCCCCGTGCTCGCTGAATCGATGCCCCACAGGACCACACGCTCCGGCTCGGCATCAAGGTCGGCTTGCACGAAGGCCCGATCGTCTTGGGTCCACACCGTGGCCAGCAGCCCCACGTACTGTTGCGCTACCGCATTCGACCCCGGCCCGCCAATGGCGATGGTTGGGTTGCTTTGCAGGGTGCGATGATCCACGTACCAGTCGTCGGCGACCACCACCGCGCGGCGATAGACGGTCCCTTCACCGCGACGATCGATTTCCGCCTTGAGCCGATAGGCAAGGGGGCGGTCCTTCTCCTCAGCCGGGCTGGTAATCCCGGTGACGAGCACCACGGTTTCGCGCTGGTCGACGAGCTTCACGGTTGCCGCGCGGTCGTGTCGGAAGGCGACTTTCGCTGGTTCTCGATGAATTCGCGATCGCGCTCTCGTTTCTCCCGGAGTTCCCGCACGGCGCGTTTGAAATCCGCCATATTCGCCGCGCGTTGGGCGGCGTACTGCAGGTCGGCCCGAATATCGCCGAGGCGATGCGCCTGACGGAGATCGATGTTGCCCCCCTGGCCGATGGGCAGCAGGGCGAGGATGGCGGTGGGAATCTTGAGGTCGCCTAGGTAGATGTTCTTGCTGTCGATCCCCCAGGTCTTGTTCCCAATTTTGGTGGTCCAACTCGGCAGGGCGTCCCCGTTCCTGGTGGGCGACGCGACGACGGAATCCAGATACGCCTGCACGATGGACGAAACGGCGCTGTCCACCAACTCCGCGTGGGTCTTAGCCAAGCGCTGGGCCAGTTCCCTCGGCGGCAGCGGCAGCGGCCGGATCCACAACTTGCCTTCGCCCAGCGCTGGAGCGATGCGAGGGGTGCGGCGAGGGACGTCCACCGGGGTGGGCTCTGGAGTCGCTGGGCGACTCCCGGTATCGGCCAGTTCCACGATCGGCGGCAGGGGGACGGGTGGTTGCTCCACGACTTCAGGCGTCGGTCCGGCTTTCGGCGCCTCCTCACGACCGACCCCGGCACGTCGACCCAGCCCTCGGCCAAGCGTTTGTTGCGGGCGGGCCAGGGGCATATCCACTGCGCGCGGTCCTTCCTCGGTCAAGGGAATGAGTTGCACCTCCGATGAGCGGGGATCTGCAGGGGGCAGGTAACCCTGAATGCGCACCAGTAGCAGCGGGCTATGGAGCACCAGGCTCAACAGCGCCGCCCACCACGTCCACTGCCGCCGCTTAGGCAGTCCGAGCCTAAGCTCGGGCCGCGACTTCTCCGCCACGCAATGCCTCCAGCGTACGACCTAACCGGGCCACCGCTTCCCGCATCCGAGGTACGCCTACAGTAAGCGCGATGCGAAAGTACCCTTCCCCCGCGGGCCCGAAACTACTCCCGGGAAGTACCACCACCCCGGCCTCCTCGATGGCGTTCTTGGCAAATGGGCCGGAGAGAACCCCGTCGGGCAACGGGACCCAGAGATACATCGCCGCCTTGGGGGACTCCACCGCGAACCCGGCTTCATGCAACGCCTGGACCCCCGCATCTCGCCGTCGCTCCAGCTCCGCTCGAATCGGCGCCACGAGCGCTTCCGCCTGGTCGAGGGCCACGACCGCGGCGCGCTGAAGCGCCAGGAAAGGCCCGGTATCGACGTAGCTCTTTACCTTGCTCAAAGCGCCGATCAACTCCGGGTTGCCCACCGCCCAGCCGAGTCTCCAGCCGGTCATCGAAAAACTCTTAGACAACGAAAAGAATTCGATCGCCACCTCGCGGGCGCCGGGAATTTCGAAAATGCTCGGCGCTCGATACCCGTCGAACGTGAGATCGCAGTATGCGTTGTCATACGCGAGGAGGATGTTGTACTGTCGACACATGGCCACCGTCCGCTCCGGCGTGCCGATTTGAATCGG
>JANYKV010000158.1 GCA_025358055.1 Gemmatimonadota bacterium | reverse complement strand
GCACCACCCTTCCGGTAGGCGTCTCCACCGCCTTCTATGGCGCGGCCCAAGCGTTTCAGGATACCCAACGCGGGCTCATGTTCCTGCTCATCCTGGCCATCTTCGTGATCTATGTCGTGCTCGGAGTCCTCTACGAAAGCTTCATTCACCCGCTCACCATCCTCTCCGGCATTCCGTTCGCGGCGTTCGGGGCGTTGTTGGCTTTGTTTGTGTTCCGGGTTGAGCTGAGCGTCTACTCCTTCGTGGGCATCATCCTGCTGATCGGTCTGGTGAAAAAGAATGCGATCATGATGATCGATTTTGCGATTGAGGCTGAACGGAAGGAAGGGAAATCACCACGGGCGGCCATCATGGAAGCGTGCAGTGTGCGGTTTCGGCCGATCATGATGACCACCATGGCTGCATTGGTCGGAACTCTTCCGATCGCCCTGGGTACCGGGGCCGGCGCTGAAACCCGCCGCCCACTTGGCATCGCCGTGGTCGGCGGATTGGCATTCTCACAGCTGATCACGTTGTATGTGACGCCCGTGGTGTATACCTATCTCGATGAATTGTCCAAGAAGCGCGGATGGCGGAGCAGGCGGGCCGCTAAAGAAACCGACGGCCGGAGGCCGGTGGCCGCGGAAGGTTCGCTCGTCGCGGGACCGGTCGCTCTATCGCCCGACGCAACGAGCTGACGCAGGGCGAAGTCTGCCCCTTGGGTTCGCCACCAGGCGGGGAGGACAGGGTGCCAGAGGACGCTATGCCTGCCGGGGCACTGTCTCGGCAGGTTTTTTTCGGACCGCGAACCCCACCACGCCCCACAATCCGAGCGCCAACCATTCGTAGGCGGTAAAGGATCCTGGAATCCCCGGCACCACCTTCATTAAAACCATCGCGATCGTCACGATCAGGCCAAGCACAGCGGCGATACGACCGATGCGGGTGGGATGTAAATGGAGATAGGACGCGCAGGCGGACATCCAACCCACCGCGACGGTGACGGCGGCGACTTCGGTGACGGGCACCAGAATGGCACTCCCGAGAAAGACGGCTAACCCGGTGGCGACGCCGACCACGACGACGGCAAGGGACGGGGTCTGAAAGACGGGGTGAATTCGCCCCGCACGCGTGTCCACGAGTTGCCGTCGGCCGAGCGCGAACAGCAGTCGGCTCGCCGCGACGAAGCAGCCATTCAGAATCTTGAGTAGCGACAACAGCGCCGCGATCATGATGAGGTTGACCACCCAGCGGGCGCCGACCGCGCGCTCGAACGCGACCGCGGTCGCGAATCGTTCATGAACCAGGGTCTGCCATGGCGCGATGTAGGTGACCGCGGCGATCACCGCCATATAGAATCCGACACCTACCACAATGGCAAGTACGATGGCGCGGTAGAAGTGCGCGGGGTCGAAGTCCGCGTTCGCCTCTTCGGACGACTTGCTGACCGACTCGAAGCCGGTCATGAAATACGGGACGACCTGAAGCATGAGCAGAACGGAGAGCGGGCCGGACCCGTTGAACGCGGGGCTGAAATTCGCCACCGAGCCATGGCGGACTCCGGCCACGATCACGACGCCGATGAGCGCAAGAACCCCGAAGGTCGCCCAGTTCTGAAACGTTGCGCTCAGTTGGATACCGCGATAGTTCACCGCGGTGAAGACCGCGGTGAGTGCTAGGCCCAGCACCAGGTTGGGCAGGTACACCGGCTCGCTCCCCAGCCGGTACAATTCGATGGAGTTCAGCGCCGGCACGAGGTACGACGCGATCCGTCCGATGGCAATCGCCTCCCAGGGGCAGACGATCAAGTAGGTGAGGAACATCACCCATCCGGTGGCAAAGCTGGTCCCACGCGAAAACACTTTCGCCGTGTAGGCCACTTCACCGGCCGCATCGGGCATCATCCGAACCAGCTGTCCGTAGACGTATCCGATCGGGAGTAGGGCAGCGCCGCCTATCAGGAATCCGAGCAAGCCGCCCATCGGGCCGCCGCGTCGAAGCCAGTCGTCCATGACGACGAGCCACCCTACGCCGACCATCGTCCCGAATCCGAGCGAGAAGTAGTGCGAGAGCCGGAGCCGCTTCGCGAGCCCGCTCATAGCAGGCACAGGAGTTCGTACAGCAAATTGGCGGCAAGCAACGAGGTAATTCCAGCCGAGTCGTAGGCCGGCGCCACTTCGACGACATCGGCTCCCACGAAATGGAGGCCTTTCAAAGACCGCACCAGATCGACAATCTGGGCGCTGGAGAGCCCGGCGACTTGCGGGGTTCCGGTGCCGGGAGCGAAGGCGGGATCGACCACGTCGATATCGAGCGTCAGATACGTAGGATGATTTCGGAAGCGCCGAAGCTTCCGTTGCACTTCAGGAATCCCTTTGGCATGGAACTCCTCGCCGGTCACCCAGGCAATCTTGTGCTCTCGCGAGAAGTCGAAATCCGCTTCCGCGTAGAGTTGCCCCCGGAGCCCGACTTGAAGCACCAATCCATCGGCGAGCAGTCCCTCTTCGATGGCCCGGCGGACGGGGGTGCCATGGCAATATTTTACACCCCAGTACTGATCCCAAGTGTCCGAGTGCGCGTCCAGTTGAACGAGAGCCACCGGCCCGTGCCTAGCGTGAATGGCTCGGAGAATGGGAAGCAGGATCGAATGGTCTCCCCCGACGCAGATCGGAATGACGCCGGCGGCCAGCAGCGGCGCCAACCCTTCGGTGATCCGGGTAAAGGTGTCTTCGATCGAGAGCGGGTTCACCGAGAGGTCGCCGAAGTCGGCGATGCGATGCCGAGTAAACGGATTGACCCCCAGGGCGGGATTGTAGGGCCGGATGATCGCCGACTGATCGCGAATGTGACGGGGACCGAATCGGGCACCAGGACGATAGGACGTAGCTGAGTCGAACGGTACACCGACCAATGCCACGTCTAGTTCGTTCGGATCGGTGATGTGGGGAAGGCGCATGAACGTGGAGATGCCGGCGAATCGAGGCGTGACGAGCGCATCGGTGGGCGCTGGGAAAACCTTCTGTCCTCGGCGTGGCTTCGACATTCAGTCGGTCCTCGGTTGGTCGGGTCACCAAAACTAACTCCCCGGCCGGCTCATTTTACAGCGAACCGGTTCACGCGGAGAACCGTGCCGCGTCCTTCGCGCTCTTTGCGTCTTTGCGGTCAATTGCTCTTTCTATCTACCGCAAAGGCGCAAAGGGCGCAAAGGGTACAACTTGGACACACCAACGTAAGCCACTCACTGGCCGAGGGGAGGAGAACGGCCTATTATCTCTCCGCTCGCCTTTCCCCACTCGACGGCAGAAGGAAACACCCCGATGAAGGCCCTGTCCCGGATCTGGATCCTGACTCTCACCGCCACACTCGTGGGGATTGCAACAACTCCCGCGGTTTCGCTCGCACAACGGCCCGCGGGCGGCGCGCCGCCGGTGGACACGGCGTGGTATAGCGCCCTTCGCTTTCGCCACATTGGCCCCCAGGGCAACCGAGTGTCGTCCGTGGCCGGCGTCATCGGCAATCCCCACGTCTATTACGCGGGCGCGGCATCGGGCGGTCTCTGGAAGAGTTCGGACGATGGCATGCATTGGGAACCGATCTTCGATGAGCAGCTGGTCTCCTCGGTCGGCACCCTCGCGGTGTCGGCATCCGATCCCAACATCGTCTGGGCCGGCACCGGCGAGCCGTTCATCCGGAGCCACATCTCGATCGGATGGGGCGTGTACAAATCGACCGATGCCGGAAAGCACTGGTCCAAAATGGGACTCGAAAATACCGGGCGCATTTCCCGGATCATCGTCGACCCCAAGAACCCCGATATTGTCTATGTCGCTTCTCTTGGTCACGCCTATGGTCCGCAACAGGAACGCGGCATTTACAAGACAGCCGACGGCGGGAAGACCTGGGAGCGCGTCCTTTTTGTCGACGAAAACACCGGTGCATCCGACCTCGTGATGGACCCCAACAACCCGCGGATCCTATTCGCCGGGATGTGGAAGATCGAGATTCACACCTGGGGCCGGGAGAGCGGCGGAGAAAGCAGCGGCATTTACACTTCGCGGGACGGGGGCGCCACCTGGAAGAAACTTACGAAGGGGCTCCCCAAGAAGCCGGGGAAGGTCGGCCTCGGCATCGCGAGGAGCAACTCGAACCGGGTCTACGCGCTCATCGAAACCAGTGACGGCGTGCCGGTAAAAGGCGAGGACGGCGAGCGTGGCGAGCTCTGGCGCTCCGACGATGGGGGCGAGAACTGGCAAGTGGTGAGCTACGATCACCAGCTCGCGGGGCGAACGCATTACTACAATCGAATGCAAGTGTCCCCCGACAATGAGAACGAGGCCTACACGCTTGCGGCCCACTACAGTAAGACCATCGATGGCGGAAAATCGACGGTCGACCTGACGTCCCGTGAGACTCCAGGCGGGGACCATCATGACATGTGGATCGACCCAACCAACGGCAACCGCATGATCGTGGCTCACGACGATGGCATCGCCATTTCCACCAACCGCGGCCGGACGTGGCAACACATCGAACTCCCGATCGCACAGATGTATCATGTGACCACGGACAACCGGGTTCCCTACTTCGTCTACGGCAACCGGCAGGACGGCCCATCGGCGCGGGGGCCGAGTAACGCGAAGACCGGCGGTCCGGATATCCCGCGTGGCATGTGGCAAACAGTCGGCGGTGGTGAGAGCGGCTGGGCGACTCCCGATCCGACAGATTCGAATCTCGTCTGGTCGAGCGCGTCGGGATTTGGAAGCATGGGCGGCATTGTCGTGCGCCACGACTTGCGAACCGGCACCTCCCAAAGCGTCGACATCTGGCCGCTGAGCACGGTCGGCTGGCCGGCGGCGGACCTCAAGTACCGCTTCGTCTGGACCTTCCCCCTCACCATCTCGCCCCATGATCACAACCGGGTCTATGCCGGCAGCCAGCACGTCCATGTCACCACCAACGGCGGTCGCGACTGGCAAGTGATCAGCCCCGACCTTACCCGGAACGACAAGAGTCGCCAGCAGGTTTCCGGCGGCCTCACGCCCGACAACATCGGGGTCGAATACGCCGGCGTGGTCTTCGCGATCGCGGAGTCGAAGATGAAAGCCGGGCTCCTCTGGGCCGGGAGCAACGACGGCCTTGTGCATGTGAGCCAGGATGGAGGGAAGAGTTGGACCAACGTCACCGCGAATATTCCCGGCAAACCAGATTGGGGCACCATCAGTAACATCGAACCCTCGCGGTACGACGAAGGCACGGCGTATCTGACCGTCGACGGGCACCAAGTGAATAACCGCGATCCCTGGGTGTACCAGACCTCGGACTTCGGTAAGAGCTGGAAGCTCCTGGTGAACGGGATTGCGAAAACTCCGCTCAGCTATGCGCACGTCGTCCGGGAAGACCCGGTCCGGAAGGGGCTCCTGTACCTCGGCACCGAAAACGGACTCTATGTGTCGTGGAATGACGGGGACAACTGGCAGCCGCTCCAAACCAACCTGCCCCACGCCCCGGTGTACTGGCTCACGATCCAGGAGCACTTCAACGATCTGGTGATCGCGACCTACGGGCGCGGATTCTGGATTCTCGACGACATCACGCCCCTTCGCACCTTAGGCCCGGACGTTCTGGCCAAGGGGCTTCACTTATTTACCCCGCGAGCAGCCTACCGGTTTCGGATGATCGAAGCTCCGTGGGCAGCGGCCGAGGACCCGGCGATCGGGCAAAACCCGCCCTATGGCGCCTCCCTCAACTACTGGGTCAAGACCACGGCCAAGGACAGCGCGACGATCGCCATTGTCGACGCCGGCGGCAAGAACGTTCGAACCTTCAAGGGTCCGTCAGGTGCAGGGGTAAACCGGATCTGGTGGAACCTTCAATTCGATCAGACGAAAGAACCACGGCAGCGAACCAGCCCGCTGTATGCGCCCGAGATCGCCATCGGGCCGGAAGGCCGCCCGATGCCGAGCCCGGGGCGACTGGGTCCTCTTGCGCCGCCCGGGACCTACACCGTGAAGGTGAGTATCGGTGGTCTGGAGGCGTCACAGCCTCTCATTCTGCGGAAGGATCCGAACTCGGGCGGGAGCGAAGACGAGGTGAAGGCCGCAACGGCGTTGGTCGTGGATGTCGCCCATGATTTGAATACGACAGTCGACATGATCAACGCGCTCGAATCAGCGCGGAGCCAGCTGCTGAACCTCCAGCAGGTGGTTGGTGTCGATGACAAACAAAAAGACGTCAAGTCCGCCGCCGACGCGCTGGAGAAAAAACTCTCGGCCCTCGAATCGAAGATCGTCCAGACGAAACTCACCGGACGCGGTCAAGATGACGTGCGCTGGCCCCAGTTGCTGTCTGAACAGCTGGTGTTTTTGGCCTCCGAGGTCGAGGGTTCCGACTTCGCGCCGACGACGGCTCAGCGGGACGTGGCGCAACTTCTGAAAGGACAGCTTCAGAGCCTGCGGGGAGAATTCGATCAAGCGATGAGCCGCGACATTGGCGGGTTCAATACCATGCTCAAGGACAAAGGGGTTCAGGGGATCCTCACCCGGACACCGTGACGACTCGCTTCAAATCGAAAGGCCGCGACAAAGTGTCGCGGCCCTTCGAACGCTCGCGATCCACCATGGGCCGCTCACCTGGTGAAGAAGGAAAGCCCAATCGACAAACGGATCTCATCCGAAGCGGCCCCCGCACTGCCCTTGAAGCCGTGGAAATAGGCTGCTTCTAGTCGAGCGGCGAGCCTCGACCCGGCCGGCACTTTGACCCCAATGCCGGCGCCAGCTCCGAACCGAGTCTCCGTACTACCATCCGCGACTATTTGCACACCCACGACCGGATGAACGAAGACCTGGGACGATTTGGAATTGGCGCTGAAGTGATACAGAAGCCCTAGCTCTCCGCCAAATTCCTTGGCGCTTTCCCCGCCCACGGAGAAGTAGTTCACGTGGAAGGCCGGCTCCACCGTGAGGCGGTCCGACGCCGGAAAGCCGATCCGGAACCGCTGAACCGGCAGAGTGAGGACTGTGGCCGTAGGGTCATTGACCTTCAAGGCGAAGAGGCCGTCCACCCCCAACTCGATCGGTTTGTCCTGCGCCCTGGCCGAGGGCACGAACGCGCAAGCCAACAGCAGTGCGGGCCCAAGAACACGACAGATCATTTGTTCCTCCTGGTGAAGGGGTGGTGGTGCCTTTCCCCTACATTGCCAGGCGTGGGTCAAGCGATAATCAAGTCCCTCCTACACCATTACTCTTCATCATCATGCTCCTGCTGCTCGCGGCCTTCCTGGCCCAGGCTCCCTCCGATACTGGCACCATCCGAGCCTTCGGCGAACTGCCCCCGGGCGTCGTCGACGGCTGGGCTCATACCCTGAGCGGCGAACGGTTCACGTATCACTCGGCACATCCCACCGGCCGAGCGTCGCTGTTGGTGCGTTCGGAAGACAGCACCCTCGCGGCCATCTGGGACACGGATTCCCTCCCCCAACTCCCCGGCGACACGATCGTCATCTCGTTTCTCGCTGCCATGGACGTCACAGACCCGGGGCAGACTCCGGTCTCTTTCTGGGTCACCATCGACGGTGAGCACCGCTTTCGCCTGCCTCAACCGACCTCGCCGGACTCGACGTGGAGCCTCGCTGGACCCGATGGCGTGCGGCTCGACTTCCGCCGACTGATGATCGACAAATTCGCTGACGTCCACGGCCTGATGACCCTTCGTCTTCCCCGGGCGCTCATCACGCCCGGGCGACCGATCCGAATTCGGGTGGCCGGCGAAACCGTCGGACGGAGGAGTTGGTTCATTCTCTACACCACCTCGATTCGACCCGCGCTCTGGGCCGAGCCGGAGGAGGCTCTGATTCGGGAAAACGGCGGGCTCCGGCAGGTGCTGCGGCTCACGGGATGGAACCCGGATGTTCCGGCACAGATCAACGTCCGAATGGGCGGGGTCAGCCGTCTTGCGACGCTCTCGACGGGGGCCACTACGCTAAGGCTGCCGCTCGCCCGGGTTACCGCGCCGCTCGATATTCCGATTTCCGTCACGTCGGACCACGCGGTGGCGAGCTGGTCCGGGCTTCGAATCGACCCGGTGGTCGAGCGGACCATTTACTTGATCAACCACGCCCATCTCGATATTGGCTATACGGACTATCAGCCCAACGTCCGGAGAAAGCATTGGGAGACGATCGATTCCGCGGTCGCCTTCATCGAGCGGTCTCGAAACGGACGCGAGGGAGAGCGGTTCCGGTGGAACATCGAAGGCCAATGGCCCCTGGAGGGCTATCTCACCGAGCGCGACAGTACCCGGCGCGAATCGCTGGTCCGGCTCATTCGGAGCGGCGACATCGCGATCTCCGCCTTCTACGCCAACCTGATGACCGGGCTCTCGAGCGCCGACGAGCTGGTGCGTTCGCTCTCCTATACCCGCACGCTCCGCCGACTCGGAATGCCGGTCACTATGGCGATGACAAGCGATGTCCCGGGATTCACTTGGGGTGTGGTGCCGAGCCTGTCTCACAACGGGATTCGATACCTATCGAGTGGACCGAACTTTCAGGAATATCTCCCGAAACATGGTGACCGTATCGGCTGGACCATCGACGAACTCGGCGACCGGCCCTTTTGGTGGATGGGCCCAAGTGGCAGAGACAGCGTGCTCACCTGGGTGGCCGGACGCGGGTATTCGTGGGCCGGCGGGTTCCCGAAAGGAAGGATCCGGGTGGAAGATGCCGACGTCGTCACCTCCTACATGGCCGACCTTCGGCGCGCCGGATACCCATACGACATGGTCCAACTGCGCTATGCCATTGGCGGAGACAACGGCGTTCCAGATGGTCATTTAGCGGACGAGGTTCGTCGGTGGAACGAAACCTTTGCCTCCCCGCGCCTAGTCATTAGCACAGTCCCCGAGCTCTTCGCGGCTTTCGAGAAAAAATATGGGGCGGCCATTCCGCGGCTCCGCGGGGATTTCACCGGCTACTGGGAAGATGGCGCGATGAGCACCGCGCGGGAGCAGGTGATGAATCGTGCCAGCGGCCACCGGCTCGGCCAAGCGGCGGCGCTGGCGGCAATTCGTGGAGCCCGGATGGATCCGAAACGCCGCTGGGACGCATGGCGAGAAGTAACGCTCTGGAGCGAGCACACGTGGGGGGCCGATCGGAGCATCTCCGATCCGGACGATCCCGGCGTCGCTCACCAGTGGCAGTGGAAGGCCGAGCGGGCCGAGCGGGGAGATTCACTGAGCCGGGGCCTGTTGGGGGCGGCGGGCCCCGACGAGCCAGCGAGCAATGCCGTCGATATCTGGAATACCAGCATTTGGCCGGCCCCAGGGGTCGTGCAGCTGCCGGCATGGCTCACTCGCCGGGGCGATCGTGCCCGCGCGACGGATGGCACGGCGCTCGCCACCCAGCGTCTTGCCAACGGCGCCCTCGCAGTGACCCTCCCCACGCTCCAACCACTCGGCGCGACGCGAGTCATTCTCGAATCGGGCCTGGTCCCCCGCGAGCGACGGCGTGCGGCGAAAGCCGCCGGGGATTCGATCTGGAACGACAACGTTTCCGTACGGGTCGATCTCGCCACGGGGGCCGTCCGAAGCGTCCGCTGGCGGGGCAAACAACTCGTCGCCGGAGCCTCGGGTGGCTGGGCGTGGTACCGCTACCTCCTGGGGCGTGACACGTCCAAGACCCGAAGCGCCCGGGATGCCAAGGTCGAAATCATCAACGAGGGCCCAGTGGTTGCCACCATTCGAGTCACTGCGACCGGCCCAGGCAGTCAGCTGTTCCAAAGCGACATCTCGCTCGACGCGGAGGGCGAGACCATCTCCATCAGCGTCACGATGGACAAACTCCCAGTGCGTGCCAAGGAGTCGGTCCACCTCGGCTTCCCGTTTCGCGTGCCCGGAGGAACCGTTCGCTTCGAGCAGCCTTTTGCGGTGGTTCGGCCGGATAGCGATCAGTTGGCAGCCGCGAATCGGCAGCTCTTTCCGGCGCAACGGTGGATCGATATCAGCAACGAGGAGTTTGGCATCACCCTGGCGACCCCGGATACCCCACTCTGGGAAGTCGGCGGGCTCACTGCGGAGGCCTTTCGGCGAGATGACGGCATCGAGCAATGGCTCAGACGGGCGTTGCCCGGGACCACACTCTATGCGTACCTGATGAACAACTATTGGCACACCAACTTCAAGGCCGATCAGTCCGGTCCCGTGACTTTCCGATTCATTGTCGAGCCACACGGTCCCTACGACCCCCGGCGCGCCACGGTCCTCGGCTCGCTTGCAAGCGAGCCGCCTCTGGCGACTCCCGCCGAAAGCGGCCCCTCGCGTTGGAGCCTCTTCCGCCTCGACAACGCGTTCGTGGAGGTATCGGGGTTGGCACCGACGGAAGATGGAAAAGGCGTCATCATGCGCCTGTGGAACACCAGTGACCAGTCGCAGAGTGTTGGGTTTCAGTGGCCAAATCTGGAACCGAAGGCCGTGTGGCTGAGTGACGAAGAGGAGCATCGAAGCGTGGAGGCTCCGGCCCGGATTCCGTTGCCGCCTTATGGATACGTCGTTGTACGCATCGACCGGCGAAATCCACCACCCTAAGAATGTTGTGCCTTTGAGAGGGCGTACTCTATGAGATTGTCCCCCAGCCGAGTGGCGGCCGGGGTCGCGTTGTAGTGATCGAACCGAGTGCAAGCGAGGATAATCCAGCCGCTTCCATGACCGGCCTCCAGGATCACCGCATTGTCCCCTTTCTTCTGCTCGGCGAGAACGACCCACTGTTTGCCGGGCTCAGCGAACGAGCAATTCCCGACGAACGGACCGGGCGAATTGGCGAGGTCCTCGAGTTTGTTGTCATTGAACCCCTTGAACAGCGGGTGATTCTTCTTAAGGATTTTGGCCTGCGACGTGTAGCCTCCGATAAAAATGTCATAGGGTGACCAGGTACGGGAGAATCCATCTTGTTTGGGATTGATGATCACCAACACTCCACCGTGTTCCACGAAGGCCATGAACGCGGGGCCATTGATGTCTTGGAGACGGTAGAGATTGTCGATGATGATCAGCCCGTATTTTCCCAGACTGTCCCCAGGTGTCTTTGGGGTGATCGTCTCGAATTCGATTTGTTTCGCTTTGAAAATCGTCGCCGCGAAGGACCCCATCGGTCCGCTCACCACTCCGATCCGAACCGGCGGCGGAGAATCCGCGTCGTGATCCGCGAGATTCGACGGGACGCTAGCGATGAAGGTGACGAGAGCCAAGCGAGCCAGCATAGGAGCGCCTCATGGAAGAGCGACGTGTAATTTGGCCGAACGACCGCAATGCCGCCACGCCCCGAGCGAACCCATGCGGACTCCCGGCCTCCCCATCCAGCCTCCCTTACCGGTGAGGCCGCGATTGCCTAGCTTCCTGGCTACCCCATTCCATCCACATGGTGATCCAGAGTGACCGAGAACCTGAATAATGCTCAATTCACCGCCGCGGCGGGTGGCGGCGATCCGTTCGGTGACCTCCTCAAACAGGTCCGGGAGGCTGCGGGAGACGTCTACAAGATCGAAGGTGAGATCGGGCGAAGCAAAAGCGGGAGCATCATTTATCTCGCCCGAGAAATGGAAACCGGGCACCTGGTCGCCCTCAAGCTGCAGCGCAATCAGGACGCGACTGATGGGGAGGACTATACTCTGTCGGTCGTGCGAACCCTGGATGCCACGCTCCCAGGTCTTGAAAGCAAATGCCCGGAATGCAAGAGCATCCTGCCGGACTGGGATCGATTCTGCTTCCGTTGTGGTGCCGACCTTTCTAGCGCCTCGTTCAACCCGGGCGTGAAAGAGGCCGCCGAGCTTCTCGAGGCCGTCAAGGAAGCGACGGCGGGCGAATACGTCATCCTGGGCCAGATGGACCGAGCCGATGGCACCGGTGCCGTTTATTTCGCGCGCGAGGTGAGGCGAGACAAGCTCGTGGCACTCCGGCTCAAGAAGGAAAGCGACGGCGACCCGAATCAGGCGGCGTATTCGATCGGAGAAACCCAGGTATTCCGTCCCCTTGCGGCGGAGCTCGGGGCAACCCAAATCACCAGAATGCCCCCCCCCCAGCTGCCCAAGCAAGAGGGTGCCCCATACATTCCACTGGACACCACCGGCCGGACCGACGGTTCGGCCGGTGTGTCGGAGCCGCCTGAGAAGCGAGAGCCACCAAAGAAGTCCGTTGGCCCCAAACCGTTCCCGGTGAAACCAGTACTTGGGTTGGGCGCTGGAGCCATCCTCCTCGGCATCGCCTATCTGGTCTTTCGCGACCCCAAACCGACACCAGTACCCCCGCCAGCCCCCGCGGTAGTCCCCACTCAGCCGCCTGCGGTAATCTCCGACACCCATAGTGTCCGGGCTGATTCGGGCAACCATTCGGCGGCACCCGAGGTGCGCCCGCCCGACTCCGGAACCGTTCGGCTCAGCTTCAGATTGCCCGATCAGGCGGAGGTCGACGTCGACGGCCACAAGGTCAGAGGCAACTCCATCAGAGTGTCAGCCGGTACCCACGACCTCGCGCTCAGCGCCCCGGGGGTGGAGGCGGTTTCAGAACGAATTTCGGTGCGGGCCGGGCAGATTTTCCGATGGCTCCCAACAGTGAAGCAGCGTGCCGAATTGGCCACCAACCATCCCTCGCCACCCCCGGCACCCGGCAACCCGCCTGCGACGACCCCAACCTGTGCTCGAGCCTTCGGCAAGCAAGACTGGGGCGTGGCGACGACGCTCTGTGCCAAAGAAGCGGCTACCGGTGACGCAAAGGCCCAGCGGATGTACGCCGAACTCTACGACGCGGGCCACGGAGTCCCGGCCGACCGGAGCCAGGCCGCGAGTTGGTATCGGAAGTCGGCGGATGCGGGAGACCACGAGGCCCAGGTGCGCCTTGGCTACATGGCCCGCAAGGGCGATGGCATGAAGAAGGATGAGGACCTCTCGGCCACGATGTTCCGGCGCGCCGCCGAAGCCGGGGACCCGACCGCTTCCTTGGAGTACGGCGTGGCGCTCGAGAACGGTGATGGGGTCGATCGGAATGAAGCGGAGGCCGCGAACTGGTATAGGAAGTCGGGCGATGCCGGTAACACGACGGCGATGCGCCGGCTGGGGCGCCTCCTCGAGCGCGGGAAGGGTGTCCCGAAGAGCGAGATGGATGCCGCCGCAATGTACAAGCGAGCTTGTGATGGGAACGATGCCGACTCATGCTACATGCTCGGCAAGTTCTACAAGGACGGCAAAGGGGTCCCGAAATCGAGTGCACAGGCACTCGACCTCTTCAAGAAAGCGGCGTCACTCGGCAACAAACAAGCGGCCGACGAAGTCAAAGACCTCGAGAAGAAAGGCTAGGAGCGACCGATGATGAGTGCGACCCCAAAACTCAACCAACTCACCCCCGTTCTCGTGGTCGATGCCGTTGAGCCGTGCCTCCGATTTTGGACCGATCGCTTCGGGTTTACGGTGGAAAATGAGGTGCCTGGGCCGGATGGAAAGCTCATTTTCGCGAGCGTCAAGAAGGGTAGTATCGAGGTGATGTACCAGACGCGCGCCAGCGTGGTGACGGAGACCCCCAGTGCCGCCCCGGAATTGGCGGGCCACTCGATCACCCTTTTCATAGCCGTGGAGAACTTCGACGACGTGGAGAAAGCGCTGGCCGGAGCTCCCGTCGTGAAGCCGAGGCACCAGACGTTTTACGGCAGCACGGAGATCTATGTCCGGGAACCCGGCGGCAACATCGTTGGGTTCGCCCAGTTCGGGTAAGCAGAGCTAGCGGCGGATGTTGCCGAATTCATCTTGGGTCTCGACGTCAAGGAAGAGGTATGCCAATTCTAGGCTGACCGCACCCCTGTGGTACGCACCCGTGAGAACCTCGCCCGCCAAATCAACAAGCTACCCGACGGAGTGCTGCCCTGGAGTCGCGGACTCGAGCGACTCGATTACACGCTGACGCTCAGGGTGGGAGCCCCCACGTTCAAATAGTGCGGTCTGCCCTCAGCGCTTACCCCCGATTTACCGAACGTAGCGTTCGACCGACGTCAGGAGACCGACATGGACCGTTCATCTCTCGTGCGCGAGATCAAGAATGAAGATGGTGACGTCATCGCGCGGGTTTGGGAGGAGAACCCCGGGACCATGCTCAGGTGTCTGAAGTGTCAGGTCGCCGGAGAGGCCAAAGAATTGATCGAATACCCGCAAACCTGGAACAAGCTCTCGGACCGTAAGCTTTTCGCCCTGCTCAAGAACGCATGAACTGGCAGCACCGAGTCCACGTCATTAGCGTCACAGTCCTACTCCAGCTTCTCGGCATCGCTGTCGCGGGCCTTCCGAGGTCGAACCGGGAAACCTCCCCCATCTCGACGACCGCCGGATGAGGGAGTAGCTTGCTCGCCATGGCCCATTCCTCGAACTGCACGAAGTGCGGCGTCGCCCTCTATCCGGACGATCGGTACTGCGTCAGCTGCGGCGCGAGCAGCGCAAAGGTCGCGGCGGCGGGGGCGGTCCACTCAAACCAAACTCGGGCCGGCGCGCACGCTATGACCGGGATCGGGCGTGAGATCACCTGCTCCGGATGCAACCAAGCCTTGGCCGCGGACGAACGGTTCTGTCCGAGTTGCGGTATGCCCCGCCCGGGCGTCGGCGTGGTCGATGTCGGCGCCATTGGTTCCCGGGCGGAGGCCGCTTGGCGAGAAGTGCAGTATCGTCTGGAAGAGGCCACGAAGGGCCGCTACGAAATCCTTCGAGAATTGGGCCGGGGCGGGATGGCTGCGGTGTACCTGGCCAAAGAGCGAACGCTCAAGCGCGAGGTCGCCATCAAGGTCATGCGACCAAACTTTTTACTCGACGCCGGCATGGTGGAACGGTTCGCCCGCGAAGCCCAGACGATGGCCTCGCTTCATCACCCAAACATCGTCGCGATTCACTCGGTCGATGAGGTGGACGACCTCCATTTCTTCGTCATGCAGTTCATTGCCGGCCGCTCGCTGGACGAAATCCTCAAGGACGCCGGGCCACTCCCGGTCGCGGCGACCCAGGCGATCCTGTACCAAGCGGGAATCGCGCTCACGCACGCCCATCGCGCTGGGGTGATTCATCGCGACATCAAGCCGGGCAACATCATGATCGACCGCGACGGGAACGCCATCGTCACTGACTTCGGTATTGCCAAGGTCGCCGATGTGAGCAACACCTCAGCGACCGTGGGCGCGATGGGTACCCCGTTGTACATGAGCCCGGAACAGTGCGCCGGATCGACCCTCACCCCGGCGTCCGACCAGTATGCGCTGGGAACGGTTGCATATGAAATGCTCACGGGCGCCACGCCGTTCCAGAAGCCGTCGGCGATGGCCCTCGGCATGGCGATCATCTCGGAAATGCCCAAGCCCGTCCGCACCGGCCGACCCGATTGCCCCGAAGACGTGGAATCGGCCGTCATGCGGATGCTCG
>JANYKV010000144.1 GCA_025358055.1 Gemmatimonadota bacterium | reverse complement strand
AACGCCAGATGCACCAGGCTCTGCCGGTCCGCATCGCCGTGTTTGAGGGACCGAAAATTCGTGACCGGCTCTCGGGAGAAGATGAACCCCACTAACGAGCCCATGCCGCCGACTTGCCCCGGCACCCCGGTTTCCGCGAATACTTGTTCGAAGCCTTCCCGAAGCCGATCGCCCAGCCGATTCACCCGGACGAATGCTTCGTCCGTGAGCAACTCCATCGCCGCGCGGCCGGCCTCCATGGTCACGGGATTGCCGTTGAAGGTTCCCGATTGAGGAACAGCGGGTTTCCGTGGGTCCATGATAGACATGATATCTCCCCGCCCGCCCAGCGCCCCCACGGCAAAGCCTCCACCGATAATTTTGCCGAAGGTGGTGAGATCGGGGGTAATTCCGTGCACCGCCTGCATACCGCCGCGCGCAACTCGGAAGGTGATGACTTCGTCGAAAATGAGTAGAGCACCAATCGACTTCGTGATCTCGCGCAGGAGCCGAAGGTACTCGGCGTCCCCAAGAATCATTCCGCCCATTGCAGGCTCCACAATGACCGCGGCGATGTCGGCCCCTTCGCGGCGAATGATTTTCTCCGCGACACCCGGGTTGTTGTAGGGAATCACGAGCACATCCTGAGCGACGCCGCGAAAGACACCCGCGCTGGTGGGAAAGGCGCGCGGTTCATCCTCGGGGCCGGCCTTATCGAGCTGCGGATACATGCTGATGTCCGCGGCATCGTGCGTTCCGTGGTAGCCACCCTCAATTTTCACGATCTTGTTCCGATTAGTGAACGCCTTCGCCACCCGGATGGCGAACATCGTCGCTTCCGTCCCTGAATTCATGAACCTCACGGTGTCCACCGACGCGACGCGATCGACCAGAATGCGGGCCAGCTCCGTCTGGCATTCGAGAGCCGCGGCGAACGCGGTTCCCTTCGGTAGCTGCCGCATCACCGCTTCGGTGACCCGCGGATGCGCGTGGCCATGCATCAACGACGTATAGTTGTTCAACAGGTCGAGGTAGCGGTTGCCGTCGACGTCGTAGAACGAAGCCCCCGCCCCGCGATCGGCAAACAGGGGATATGGCGCGTGGTAGACGACCCCGCGCGTATTCCCACCGGGCAGATACTTGCAGGCGCGCTCGAACTGAGCCTTGGATCCGGGAGTGCGGCGCAGGAATTCTTGTTGGATACGCTCGCGAACATTGGCGGGAGCAACGGCAGTCATAGACAACTCCTCATCGTCAATCGGCGTGGGATGCCAGGGAAACCGTTCATAGCGTAGACACCGGCGTCTCAATGAAGCTACCGCGATGTCACGTGTCGCGCACCCGCCAGTATCTCACTGCATGAATCGGAGTGCGGTTTCCATGTAGACATTGGTGACCTCGGAAAGGGTCGCCAGCGCAACGTGCTCCCCGGCTTCATGCAGGCCATGCCCGAGAGGTCCGTATGTGATCGTCGGGATGCCTCCCGCCACCATATAGATATTGCCGTCCACGATCCCGCGTCGGCCGCCGATGAGCGGTCGCCTTCCGACGACGGCCGCGTAGGCCTCCGCAAAGCAACGCACACTGGGGTGATCGTCCGCCAGGAGGTAGGGCTCATAAAATGGGGGTGGCGTCTCGATCGCCACCTCCGAGTGGAGAGCGAGCGCATCGATCAATTGCCGCAGGTCTTTCACCGCGGAGTCGCGGGTCTCCCCGGGGACGAGAAGCCGGGTAATGACAACCACACAATGCTCCGGTACCACCACCGCGTATTCCCGATAGCCGCCCTCGAACTTGAGAACCGAATAGTTCCCTGTGCCGATCCGGGGGTGCCCACCGAGGGGGAGGCCGGGGAGTGCCGCAACGATTCTCGCGGCGTCCTCCACGGCGTTCACGCCGCGTTCCGGCGTGAACCCGTGCGTGGTACGGCCGCGCACGATGACCCGATACAGGATCTTCCCCGTCATCCCGATCGCGATCGGATCCTCAGGGCTACTGCCGTTGAACGGCTCCGCCAGCAATAAGAGGTCGCTCTTGGCGAACGGGGTGGCCAGCAGTGCTTTGGCTCCGCTGCCATAGCCTTCTTCGTCCACTGTCGCGGCGAATCCGATTTTGCCGAGCCCGGCATGCAGTTCCTTCGCCTCATACAATGCCTTGAAGGCGGCGAACGCGCATGCCAGGCCCGATTTCATGTCGGCCGCGCCGAGTCCGTACATCTGTCCTTCTCGAATCACCGGTTCAAATGGGTTGGTCTGCCAACCCGCTGCCACGCCGACCGTATCGAGGTGCCCGGTGAAGGTGACGAAACCGGAGCCAGCGCCGAGCCTCGCCGAGGCATACACGTTCGGACGGCCCGGGGCGACCACCTGCCACTCGGGTTCGAGACCCAAAGAGCGGATTTCGTCCGCCACTAGCCTGGCCAGGTTCTCTTCATGCGGTAGTACGGAATCGACGCGAACCATCCGAGCGACGAGATCGACGAGATAGCGTTCGTCCACGCTCGGACGCACTGCCGTGGTCATCGGGGCCTCACGGCACTGTGCTCCGGGTAGTGTACCGTTCGAACCAGCTCTTTCGATAGCTGAGGGTGTTCAAATAATTCGAAGGAATACCGAAATAGGCGTGCCATTCATTCTTGAGTCGCACCATCGCAGTGGGGACTTTACGAATCTTTAACGCTTGATAGTACTCCTCGGTCTGGCCAATCGGCGTTCGCAGATCGCTCTCTCCGGTAATCAGAAGCGTGGGTGTCTTCACGTTGCCGACATAGGAGAGTGGCGAACGCCGGATGTGCTCTGAGGGGTCCTCCCAGGGGAATTTGGCGAAGTTGTAGTACCAATCCGGCCCATCAGTCGTCCCGACGAAAGAAAACCAATCGATGACGGGGCACTCCGAAGAGGCCGCCGCGAACCGATCGGTATGTCCGACGGTCCAGGCGGTCAGCACACCGCCCCCGCTGCAGCCGTAGACGAACATGTTCTTGGCATCGATGTACCCTCGCTTCACGACCGTGTCGACGCCGGTCATGAGGTCGTCGTAGTCTTTGCCGGGGTAGGCGTTCTTGATCGCGTTACCGAAGGCGCTGCCGTAGCCGGTGCTCCCGCGCGGATTGGTGAACAGAATGACGTTCCCCTGCCCCGCATAGTACTGCCACTCGAACCACATGATGGGATAGGCCGCCGAGCTGTACATTGCGTGCGGGCCGCCGTGAATGGCCAGCATGAGGGGATACTTCTTGCTCGGATCGAACCCCGGCGGTTTGAGAATCCAGCCCTGAATCTTGAGACCATCGAGAGACGGATACCAAAATTCCTCGAACGCTCCCAATTTCTTCCCGGCCAGAAGGTCATCATTCAGCGCGGTGATCTTTCGCGGCGTGAAATTCCGAGTATCAAAGACAACGATGTTGCCCGGGTCGGTGTTGGTGCTTTGGGTCGCAGCAAAATGGCCATCCGCTGACATGCTGGTCGCCGTGAGGCCGTGCATGCCGGACGTAAGTCTTCGCGGCTGGCCCGGAGCGACCGCTGAAGCGAAATAGAGATCGATACTGCCGCGATCCGCGGCCGTGAAGTAGACGCCACTCCCGTCCCGCGCCCACATGAGATGGCCCGGGGATCGATCGAGGGTCCCCGAGATCTCTCGGGGCTGGGAACCGTCGATAGCCATCACATATAGTTTCTCGGCGACGTATGTGTCATCGGTCCAATCGAAACCAGTGTAGGCGACCCATTTCCCGTCGGGCGAAACGACCGGGCTCT
>JANYKV010000108.1 GCA_025358055.1 Gemmatimonadota bacterium | reverse complement strand
TGGCACTCACCGGTGTCGGACCAATCGAGCACATAGAGCGACCCGTCGGGCCCGACGGCTAACCCGCTTGGGCGAATATTCTGGGGCTTCCCAACCGGCTCGACAAAGGTCGAATACGTTCCGACCACCTTACCGTCCTTGAAGGGCGCGAAGACGACGCGGTAGCCCTGTTGGTCCTCAGGACGAGGGCCGCGGTTCCAGGAACCGTGAAAGGCGATAAACACCCCGCCTTGGTATTCGGGCGGAAACATCTTCCCGGTATAGAACACCGTCGCGTTGGGCGCCCAGTGCGCGGGAAAGCCGATCGCGGGCACCGCTTTGTTGGCGCAATCGCCCACCTTCTGGCCATCGCCACCGTACTCCGGCGTCTGCACTTTTTTCTTGGCGCGCGGATCGTAGTAGCAGTAGGGCCAGCCGTAATCGATGCCATCCGTCAAGGGGCCAAATTCTTCGGCCGGATTTTCGCGCCCCGCCTCCGCGGTGAAGCCCCAGTTTTCGGTCAGCTGATCGCGCCCGTGGGTGGCCATCCACGGCATGCCGCTCTTGGGTTCGACGCTGATCGCTTCAGGATTGCGAAGTCCGATCGCAAAGTGATGCCCGTCAGCCGCAGATTGGTTGACCCGCTTGGGATCGAACCGCCACACACCGGCTCGCCGGTCGCGCTCCACGCACGGATTGACCCCAGGGACGCGGTCGCGACGATCCTTCTCTTGGCAGCTGTTGGTCTGGGAGCCGAACGAGACGTAGAGCATGCCGTCCCGCCCCATCGCGATTCCTTTCATGCCATGGCCACCGCTGGGGAGACCGCTCGCAACCACCACCGGCGGCGCCGATGGTTTGAGATCTCCAACTTTCCAGGAGAACCGCAGCACTTGGTCGTCGCTCGCAAAATACAGTGCGTCGTTGGCGAGGAAGATCCCGGTACCCCCGGAGCCTTGATAGTACTGCTGGACCTCCTCGGCCTTCCCGTCCCCATTCACGTCGTGAAGCACCACGATGCCGCCCGGTTTGTCTTTGGTCTCATACCGGGCCACGTACACATCGCCATTGGGAGCCACCGCGAGGTGTCGAGGAGCGCCCAAGTTTTCCGCGACGAGGAGGGCACAGAATCCGTCCGCCAGCTTGAGCCCAGCATTGTCCGGCGCGCACGCCGGAACTCTCCTACTCAGCGTGGGTGTCAATGGTGCGGCTGCACGACGGGCCTCGAATGGCAGACTGACCATGATCGCACCCAGAGCAGTCGAGGTAATGACAAGGGGAAGGATCTTCATCGTATCCAATATTAAGAGGTGACCCGAACTGTCCAAACCAAGGGTTTGAAAGGTACCATCTTTTCGTTGGTGGCGCTTCGGACCTTTTCAGTCAATTTCCGCCTAGAGACCCTGGTCCTGTGTCCCTTTTCCCCATCCCCTTTCCCTTTCCCTCCCTTTCCCAGGTCCCGTCCCCGGGTCCCTACTCCCTCCCCCACCCCCCGTTGTATTGTTCCCGCGCTATGGCAAACTACCAATACATCTACACGATGCAAAACCTCCGCAAAGTGGTTCCCCCGAGCCGCGAAATCCTCAAGGGGATCTACCTCTCGTTCTATCCGGGCGCCAAAATCGGCGTCCTCGGCGCGAATGGGGCAGGCAAGAGTTCGTTGCTCAAAATCATGGCTGGAGTTGATCATGACTTTATTGGGGACGCCCGTCCGGCCGCCGGGGTCAGGGTCGCATACCTCGCCCAGGAGCCTGACCTCGACCCGGCCAAAGACGTTCGAGGCAACGTGGAGGAGGCGGTCGCCCCGATTCGAGCCCTCCTGAATGAATTCGACGCAATTAGCCAGAAGTTCGCGGCGCCAATGAGCGACGACGAAATGAACAGGCTGTTGGAGAAACAGGGCGATTTGCAGACTAAGATTGAGGCAATCGGTGCTTGGGAATTGGACCGGAAGATCGACATCGCGATGGACGCGTTGCGCCTCCCCGCCGGGGACGCAGAGGTCACGAATCTTTCTGGGGGCGAGAAGCGCCGGGTGGCTCTCTGCCGAATCCTGCTGGAACAACCCGATCTCTTACTTCTGGATGAGCCGACCAACCACCTGGACGCGGAATCGGTGGCATGGCTCGAGCGCCACCTCGCCGAGTTTCCGGGTACGGTCGTTGCGGTGACCCACGATCGGTACTTCCTCGACAACGTGGCGGGCTGGATTTTGGAATTGGACCGTGGTGCGGGTATCCCGTGGGAAGGCAATTACTCGTCCTGGCTGGATCAGAAGCGCCAGCGTTTGGCAGTGGAAGAGAAGCAGGCCTCAGCGCGCCAACGTACGCTCGAGCGGGAGCTGGAGTGGGTGCGGATGGCCCCGCGCGCGCGACAGGCCAAATCGAAGGCCCGCATCAGCGCCTACGAATCGCTCCTTGCGGAAGGCGACAACCGGCAGGATGGCACCGCCGAAATCTTGATCCCTACCCCACCCCGGCTCGGCGATGAAGTGGTGGTCGCCGGAAAACTCGGCAAAGGGTTCGGCGATCGGCTGCTGTTCGAGAACCTGAGCTTTGCGCTCCCCCGCGGCGGTATCGTCGGTATCATCGGTCCGAACGGTAGCGGCAAGACCACGCTGTTCCGCATGATCGTGGGGCAGGAAAAACCCGACAGCGGCACGCTCACCGTCGGATCTACCGTGCAAGTTGCCTATGTGGACCAGAGCCGCGACACGTTGGACGGCAGCAAGACCGTGTATGAGGAGATTTCCGGCGGTCACGACATGCTGGAGTTTGGCAAACGGACCGTGAACGCGCGGGCCTATTCGGCCGGGTTCAACTTTCGCGGGGCCGATCAGCAGAAACGGGTCAAGGATCTCTCCGGGGGGGAGCGGAATCGGCTGCACCTCGCCAAGCTCCTCAAAAGCGGCGGCAACCTCCTCCTACTGGACGAGCCGACGAACGACCTTGACGTGGATACGCTACGGGCGCTCGAGGATGCGTTGTTGAATTTCCCCGGATGCGCCGTGGTCATCAGTCACGACCGGTGGTTCCTCGACCGCATCGCGACCCACATCCTTGCCTTCGAGGGAGACAGCGAGGTCGTATGGTATGAAGGCAACTATCAGGACTACTCCACCGACTATCACAAGCGCAAAGGCACCGCGGTCGACACACCGCACCGGATCAAGTACAAGAAACTGGTGCATTGACCGCTATTCGTCGCCTCGCTCCCGCGCGAAGAACTCACTCGGAGCTCCGACTCTCGGATGACACCTGTCCGCAGTAAAATCCCTGCGTTGCCCCCGCGTGTCGAGGGCCTGGCCGCTCTGGCGACAAATCTCTCGTGGAGCTGGAACCGCGAGGCGCGCGCCCTGTTCCGGACCATTGACGAGCCCACCTGGCGACTGACCCGGCACAATCCCATCGCGCTGCTGCGGATGGTGCCGCCCGACCGGCTCGAACGGTGCGCCCAGGATGCAGAGTTCCTCCGGCTGTATGACCGAGTCCTCGAGTGGATGGGAACCGAGGGCGACGTCGCGCGGACCTGGTTCGCCAATCGCCATCCCGATCTGGTCGGTCCGGCCCGCCCCGTCGCCTATTTCTGCGCCGAATTCGGACTCCACAACTCGGTCCCGATCTATTCCGGCGGACTGGGCGTCTTGGCCGGAGATCACTGCAAATCGGCCTCTGATTTGGGAGTTCCGCTGGTCGGCATCGGCCTGAGTTACATGAAGGGCTATTTCGACCAACGCCTGCGGCTGGATGGATGGCAAGAGGACAGCGATGAACAGGTGGATCCAATCACCACGCCACTGTTCTTGCTCCAAGGGCCGAAGGGTGAGCCCTATCTCGCGGTCGTCCGCACGTTCGGGCGCCCGGTATTCATCAGGGCCTGGCAGCTGCAGGTCGGCCGGGTACCGGTGTACCTCCTTGATACCAACCTCGAGGAGAATCACCCCGAAGATCGGACGCTCCTAAGCAAGCTCTACGCCGGCGGCCCGGATCTCCGACTCCGCCAAGAGTGGATTCTCGGCGTGGGTGGGGTGCGGGTGCTCCGCGCGGTCGGCATCGACCCCGGCGCATGGCATGCGAATGAAGGGCACGCAGCCTTCATGCTCATTGAGCGGCTGCGCGAACTGACGGCCCTCGGCGTGCCATTCAAAGACGCGATTCGCGCGGTCCGCCGGACCAGCATCTTCACCACCCATACGCCGGTCCCCGCGGGCCACGACGTGTTCGACACCGAGCATCTGACCAGTTGCTCGGGCCCCGTCTGGGAGGAGTTGGGCATCAGTAAGGACGAGATGCTCGCCCTTGGCGCCCATCCGTCGCGGGATCCGGGCAGTTTTCACATGACCGTGCTGGCCATCTCGCTCGCCTCGCGGGTGAACGGGGTGGCCAAGCGCCATGGCCATGTGTCTCGAGAAATCTGGCAGGACCTCTGGCCCCAACACCCGGTGGATACCGTCCCGATCACCAGCGTCACCAACGGCGTGCACCTGGCGACCTGGATGGGGAACCCGATGATGGCCCTCCTCGACCGCCAGCTGGGCGCGGATTGGGGGAATCGGCTGGACGATCCGACGCTGTGGGAGCAGGTCCGCCAACTGGAGGGAGCCGAACTGTGGGACGTCCATCTGCAGCTCAAGGCCACCCTCATGGGATTCATCCGTGAGGAGGCCCGGCGTCGATTCGCCGACCGGTGGAAGGAAGTTTCGCAGGTGGTGGGTGCGGGCACGCTCCTCGATCCGAACGCGTTCACGATCGGGTTCGCCCGCCGGTTTGCGACCTATAAGCGCGCCGACCTGATCTTCCACGACGTGGAGCGTCTGCACCGACTCCTTGTCAATCCGTGGCGTCCGGTCCAGATCATCTTCGCCGGCAAGGCGCACCCCGCGGACACGCCCGGCAAGGAAGTCCTCCAAAACGTCTACCGGTTTACCCGCGATCCGTTCTTCGAGGGTCGAGTGGCCTTTCTGGAAGATTACGAAATGCACCTAGCGCACGTGCTCGTCCAGGGGGTAGATCTATGGTTGAACGTGCCGCGGGTGCCCCTGGAGGCGTCGGGCACGAGCGGCATGAAGGCTGCTTTAAATGGCGTCCCCCAATTGGGAACCATCGACGGGTGGTGGGAAGAGGGGTACGACGGCTCGAACGGCTGGGCGATCCCGCTGGCCCCGGCCGACGCGCTGCCGGACGCGGTAGACACGAGCGATGCCGATCACTTGTACCGGCTGCTCGAGGAGGAAATCGTGCCGCTCTACTATCTCAGAGATGACCGAGGAGTGCCTCATGGGTGGGTGGAGCGCATGCGGAACGCCCTTCGGGTTGCGGGCAGCACGTTCAGCGCGCGCCGGATGGTCCAAGACTACGTGCAGGACTATTACACACCGGCCATGCGCGGGACCCCATTGCTGGACGATCCCCCCAGCGCGATGAATCGATGATCGAGCGTCGGTCGAAACGCCGTACGGAAGCCGCCCACTCCGCGCTCCACACCGCGGCGGGTGAAGCCGTTACGGTCGTGCACCTGGCGGCGGAATACTTCCCGTATGCCCGAACCGGCGGCCTGGCGGAAGCGGTCGCCGGGCTCGCCCGGTTCCAGGCGCTAGCCGGCATTCGCACCATGGCGATCATGCCCCTGTATCGCACCGCGCGCGAGGTCGCGGGTGAGCTCGAGCCGGTCGGTGAGGCCTTCACGGTCCAGGTCGGACCTCGGCTCGAACAGGCGCGCCTGCTTCGGGAGGTGAACCCCCGCCCGGGGGGACGGATTCACTTCATCGAACATGACGGATATTTCGACCGGGAGCGCATCTACGGCGACGCCAAGGGAGACTACCAGGACAACCCCGAACGATTCGCCTTCTTCGCCCTGGCCGCAGTGGCCGCCCTTCCGCGATTGACCACCGGACCGATCCTCCTGCACGCCCACGACTGGCACTCGGCGCTCGCCGTGGTGTACTTGCGAACTTACTATGGCGGGCTCCCCTGGTTCGACGCCATCCGCAGCGTGCTCTCGGTACACAACGCGGGATATCAGGGCCACTGGCGTCCGGAAATTCTGCCCCTCCTGGGTATTCCGTGGGAGCTCTACAATTACCGCCAGCTCGAGTGGTACGATCAGGTGAACGTCCTGAAGGGCGGCCTGGTCAACGCAGACGCGGTCGTGACCGTAAGCCCGAACCACGCGAACGAGTTGCGCACGACGGAAGGTGGGTTCGGCCTGCACGCGGTGTTCAATTGGCTGGGCGATCGCTTCGTAGGCATCGTGAACGGGATCGACCAGAAGGTATGGGATCCGACCGGCGACCCGCACATCGCGCTCCCCTTCTCTCGCGAGGATTGTCGTCCGAAGGTGCAGTGCAAACTGGCAACGCAACGGGCGTTCAGCTTGCCCGAGAACCCGACGCTGCCACTGTTCGGAATGGCGGCGCGGCTCGTGACCCAGAAAGGCATCGACATCATCCTCAAAGGGACGGACCTCTTTGACCTCGATGCCCAATACGTGTTCTTGGGCGCCGGAGAGCCCCGGTTCGAGCACGCGCTCACCGAACTCTCTGAGGCCCGGCCCGATCGCGTCGCCGTAAACACCAAATTCACCGACCATCTCGAACACGTGCTCATGGCGGGCGCCGATATCTGCCTGATGCCTTGCCAGTACGAGCCCTGCGGTTTGACCCAGATGCGCGCCCAACGCTACGGCGTCATCCCAGTGGCACGCCGCGTCGGTGGCCTCGCCGACACGATTGACGACAGTGTCACCGGTTTTCTCTTCGACGAGTATGGATCGGAGCCGTTGGTCGGTGCCGCTCTCCGGGCCTTGGATCGGTATGTGGAACCCGATGAATGGAACCGGATCCGGCTCACGGCCATGGGGCGTGATTTCAGCTGGGAACGATCGGTGGAACGATACTTCGACGTCTATCGCCGAGTCATCGGGGGCGAATTTCGGTCGAGTGAGGTGCCGTGATGGATTTCGTGCTCGCGCTCCACAGCCACTTACCCTACGTGCTGAACCACGGTCGATGGCCGCACGGGAGCGATTGGCTGTGTGAAGCGACGATGGACACCTACCTCCCGCTACTGGAGAACCTCGAGACCCTTCGCCGGCTCAATGTCGCCGCGCCGGTGACCCTCGGCATCACACCCATCCTGGCGAACCAGCTCGCCCATCCAACCTTCGTCCGTGAGATGGATGCATTTTTCGACCAGCGCATCGCGGCCTGCGACGAAGACGAGGCTGCGTTCGCCCAGTCGGGGGAGGACGAGCTCCTTCCCTTGGCGGCCTTCTGGCGCGAGCGAGTCGGTCGGCTGCGACGGATCTTCGATCGATGGGATGGCAATCTCCTCGCCGCATTTCGTCGTCTGGCCAGCGAGGGACGCGTGGAACTCATGAGCTCGGCCGCGACGCACGGGTTTCTTCCCCTCCTCGCGCGGGACGAGAGTATTCGGCTTCAGCTTCACGTCGGTCAGAGCGAGCACCGTCGCCTGTTCGGCGCCCCGCCCGCGGGCTGTTGGGTTCCCGAGTGCGCGTATCGGCGCGGTGGCATGTGGCAGCCGCTGCCGAGTGCGCCGCGTCAGGAGTTTCGCCCACCCATTGAGGACCACCTGCGGGAGGCGGGCTTCCGATACTTTTTCGTCGATTCCCATCTTGCGCAGGCCGGCCGCTCTCTGGGGCTGTACGGGGAGTCCCATTTTGCCGGTGGGATTGTGGAACCGGATCGGCGCTGGGTCGACACACCAAGCATGCGCTCGCCCTATCGTGCCTACGTAGTGTCCCCCCGGCCCGGAGCAGCTACGGTGTCCGCCTTCGTTCGAGACCCGATCTCCTCGCTCCAGGTGTGGAGTCGGTATCACGGCTATCCCGGTGACGGCATCTATCTCGAATTCCACAAGATTCGATTTCCCGGTGGCCTCAAATTTTGGCGGGTGACCGATTCCGACATCGACCTCGGGCTCAAAGAGCCATACGACCCGAATACGTCCCGGGCCCGGGCCCACCGCCATGCCCGTCACTGGGGCGAAATGATTCAGAGCGTGGCCGCCAAAGCCGCGGGTGACGCGGCCGAAGTGGTCGTGGCCCCCTTCGATTCCGAACTCTTCGGCCATTGGTGGTTTGAAGGGGTGGACTTCTTGAGCGACTTCTATCGGGCGCTCCACCGACAGCCCGGGATCGTTCCCACCACCGCGTCAGGCCATTTGAGCCGGCAATCGGCCAACGTTGCCGTTGAGCTCGCGGAAGGTTCCTGGGGTGCCAATGGTGACTTCCGCAAATGGCTGAATCCCGCTACGGAATGGACCTGGGAGCGATTGTGGCCGCTGGAGCAGGACTTCTGGACGCTGGCGCCGCTGGCACTCAATGACCCCACCGGGCGGATCGTCCTGGCCCAGGCGACGCGTGAAATGCTCTTGGCCCAAGCGTCGGATTGGCAGTTCATCATCTCCACCGGCGCCGCGGCCGACTACGCCGAACGCCGATTCGTCGAACATTGCCGCGATGCCGAAGTGTTGCTGGATGCGCTGCGGAGCAACAATCCCGATGCCATCGCTGCTGCCGCGCGCTTCGCCGAAACGGTTCATCAACGAGACGACGTCTTCCCGAATGTTCTGACCGACGTGGAAGCCGTGCTCCACGGCCGCGGGGACTGACTCGAGTGACGCGTCGGACGCATCCATCGAGGCCGTTTGCCCTCCTTATCGCCGCCCCGACCACACGCACCGCACCGCTGACGCCACCACAAGTGATCTAATCGCATGCCCGAGACTCCTCACTCGGTCGTCCTCCACGCCCACTTCTATCAACCGCCACGGGAAGAGCCGTGGCTCGACTTGTTGGAGCGCGAGCCCAGCGCGGCCCCGTATCACGACTGGAATGCGCGCATCGAGCGCGAGTGCTATCGCGCGGTGGTCGCAGCCCGCACCCAAGCTCCGGACGGGTATCTCGGACGCCTCCTGAACACGCTCGAGTGGATCAGCTTCAATGTCGGGCCGACGTTGCTCGAATGGATGGAAACCGCGGCGCCCAACACCTACAACCAGATCCTAGCGGCGGACCGAGCGAGTGTTGGCCGGCTTGGGGGACACGGCAATGCGATCGCGATGCCCTACCACCACACCATCCTGCCGCTCGCGAGCCGTCGAGATAAGGTCACCGAAGTGCGCTGGGGGAAGAAGGATTTCCGTCGCCGCTTCGGCCGAGAAGCCGAAGGAATGTGGCTCCCCGAAACAGCGGCGGACGAAGAGACCCTCGAGGTCTTGGCCGCGGAAGGCATTCGGTATACGGTGCTGGCCCCGCACCAGGTACGGAAGATCCCTCCGCGAGGACAACCTGGGTGGTGGAATGCCGGAGGCGGCCGCCGTATCGCGCTGTTCCTCTATGACGGGCCGATCTCGCACGACGTAGCTTTCGGACCTTTGGTGAAGAATTCCGATACGTGGGTCTCCCGAGTGCTAGCGGCGGCGAACGGCGAGTCTGTATCACCGGGATCGCACCACCTGACGGCGATCGCTACGGATGGCGAGACGTATGGCCACCATCATCACTTCGGTGAGATGGCGTTGGCCGCCGCGATCCAACGTTTCCGCGCGAGTCCGGGAGTACGCGTCGAGAATTTTGCTTCGGTCCTTGCCCGGTCGCAACCAACGGACAGCCTGGACCTCCTCGCGCC
>JANYKV010000043.1 GCA_025358055.1 Gemmatimonadota bacterium | reverse complement strand
ACAGGTATTCGCCGACCCGGCCCCAGGTGTTCCCAATCGCTGAGGAGATCGTTTCGCATGAGCGTGTCGTTTCGGGAGGTCGTGTCCCTGTTGCACCAGGCTGGGCAACTCGTCGAAGCCCCAGCGGTCGAGCCGGAGCTTCGAACGGTGACGACCGACAGCCGGGCGGTGGTGCCGGGCGCGCTCTTCATCGCGGTGGCTGGCACGCAGGCGGATGGGCACCGGTTCCTCTCGGATGCCGCGAAACGGGGGGCTGCGGCGGTGGTGGTGGAACGACGCGGGGAGTTGTCCGTCCCGCAAATCGTCGTGGCGGACGGCCGAAGCGCGGCACTCGTGATCGGCCGGGCCTGGTACGGAGACCCCGCTCACTCGCTTCGGTTAACTGGCGTCACGGGAACGAACGGGAAGACGACAACTACCTCGTTGTTGCGGCATCTTTGCAACGCAGATGGGACGGGAGGAAGCGTCGGTACCTTGGGCGCGTTCGATGGTCAGGGAAATCAGGTCCCTTCGACCGCGGGGTCGCTGACGACCCCAGGTGCCGTTGATCTACAGGCCACGCTAGCGGCCATGCGGAATCGTGGGGTCCAAACCGTGGCAATGGAAACCTCCTCCCACAGCCTCGACCAGGGCCGGCTGGACGGTTTGAACTTTGCCGCGGCTGTCTTCACCAACCTCACTCGCGACCACTTGGACTATCACCACACGATGGAGGAGTATCTCGCGGCGAAGCTCAAACTTCTCGATTACCTCGAGCCCCGTGGGGTGGCCGCCCTGAACCTCGACGATCGGGCGTGGGATGTGGTGGGGAACCGGGTTCGGACGGTGACGTATGGTGTGCACGCCGACGCTGATTTACGGGCGCAAGGTCTCGTCTTGGATGCCAAGGGGTGTCGGTTCCGCATTACAGGGCGCTATGGCACGGCTGAAGTGTCCCTCCCCCTCCCAGGCGACTTCAACGTATCGAATGCGCTCGCCGCGGCGGCCGGCGTAGTCGGCATGGGTCATCCGTTGGACGAAGTCGCCGAGCGATTGGCCACGGCGCCTCAGGTCCCAGGTCGGATGGAGCGGATCGCTGAGCATCCCTGCGTGATCTTGAGAGACTACGCCCACACGCCCGATTCCCTCGAGCGTGCGCTCCTTGCTCTCCGACCTCTCACTGCCGGCCGCTTGATCGCGCTCTTCGGTTGTGGCGGCGACCGCGACCGAGGAAAGCGGCCGCTTATGGGCCGGGTAGCTGCCGAACTCGCGGATGTGGTGGTGGTCACGTCGGATAATCCTCGCACGGAAGACCCGGAACGAATCATTGACGATGTGATGCCGGGTGTGGGCAGCCGTCCGCACGTGCGGATCGCGGATCGCCGGGAGGCGATCCGGTTGGCGATCACGCAAGCGCGCGCCGGTGATACGCTCCTCTTAGCCGGGAAGGGTCACGAAACATATCAAGTCGTCGATCACGAGTACTTGCCCTTCGATGAACGGCAGATTGTGCACGAGGTGATTGGCAGCCTCGGGATATCGGCCTGATGCGCTGGTCCGCGCCATTCGTTCACGATGCCCTGGGGATGACAGGGCAGGGTGGGCCAGAGCCAAGCCACTATACCCAGATCTCGACCGATACGCGGACCCTAGAGTCTGGGTCGCTTTTCGTCGCCCTTCGCGGAGAGCGGTTTGACGGTCACGACCATCTCATGGCCGCTCGGGCGAATGGGGCGGTGGCCGCGATCGTCCAGGAATCGACGTCGCCGCTCGAGGGCCTGGTGATGTACCCGGTCCGCGACACCCTCAGGGCGTTGGGTGCCCTCGCCCGGGCGCACCGGAGGACGCTGCGTGGCCCCGTAATCGCGGTCACCGGCACGAATGGCAAGACGTCAACCAAGCAAATGCTGGCCGCCGCCCTTGGTGTCCGGTACCGCGTGCATGCGACCCGGGCCAATCTCAACAATCTGGTGGGCGTGCCGCTGACAATTCTCGAGGCGCCGGTAGGGACCGAAGCCTTGATCGTTGAAGCCGGGGCCAATCTCCCTGGCGAGATCGGTCGCCATCGCGAAATCATCGAGCCGGAGATCTCCTGCGTTACCAATGCCGTCGCTGGGCATCTCGAAGGTTTCGGCGGCACCGACGGCGTGCTTCGAGAAAAGCTGCAACTGACGGAGGGTGCTCCGCTGGCGGTGGTGGGGATTGATCCACCGAGCCTTGCGGCCGGCGCGCGGGAGCGAGCCCACCGGGTGCTCACGGCGGGGTTGCTGAGCGCCGACCGCATGCCCTCGAGCGTCGGCCTCTCGCCGGCCGGTCGGGCCTGCATGACGGTCGACCGATTCACCTTCACGCTTCCCGTGCTCGGCCTTCATCAGGCCGAGAACGCCATGCTCGTCTGGGCGATGGCCGAAGAATTGGGCCTGGAGCTCGCGGACGTGGCGCGCGCGCTGGAAACCGTGGAGCTTCCCCCCGGCCGCGGGGAATTGTCCCAACACGGGAACCTGACGATCCTCAACGACGCCTACAACGCGAACCCGCCAAGCTTTCAGGCCATCATCGCCCTGGCTGAGGCCCTCAAGGTAGGCCGGCGTCTCGTGTTTGTGGCCGGGACGATGCGTGAGCTGGGCGAAGAGTCGGCTTGGCTGCACACCGCCATCGCGGGGCAGTTGGTCCGCCTCGATCCCGATGTGCTCGCGGCCGTGGGAGAGTTCGTCCCGGCCCTCGAACCCTACCGGGCGACACTCGGGGCCCGGCTGTTGACCGCGTCGGACGCGGGTGGAATCGCCGGGCAGGTAGCGGACCAACTCCGCGGAGACGAACTCGTGGTGCTCAAGGCATCCCGGGGAGTGGCCCTTGAGCATATACTTCCGTTGATTCTGTCCCGTACGACCCCGACCGCCTGAGGCGCGATGCTCTATCACCTCCTTGCCCCACTCGGCAAGTCATATCTGCTGTTCAACCTGTTTACGTACATCAGCTTTCGCGCGGCGGGGGCCACCGTCACGGCGCTCTTCTGCGCCTTTGCGGTGGGCCCGGCCGTCATTCGACGATTGCGTGAACGAAAAGTCGGGCAGGTCATTCGGGCCGAAGGGCCCGCGAGCCACCAGGGAAAGCGGGGCACGCCGACCATGGGTGGCGTGATCATCCTGTTCTCTACCATCATCCCCACGCTGCTCTGGGCGCCCCTAACGAATCGTTTTGTCATCGTCGCGATTCTGGCTACCCTTTGGACCGGTGCCATCGGGTTCGTGGACGACTACCTGAAGATCGTCCAAGGGAAATCACGGGGCCTCGTCGCCCGGTGGAAATTGGTCGGCCAGGTCGGATTTGGCGTGGCCCTCGGTCTGTACCTGTTGCTCTTCCCGGTTGTGCCCACGGATACGATTCCCGCCGCTGCGACCACCGTGCCCTTCTTCAAATACGTCCTCATGTGGTTCGCGCCCTGGCTCTATGTCGTGTTCGTGACCGGCGTCGTCACTGGGTTTAGCAATGCGGTGAATCTGACGGATGGGCTGGACGGGCTAGCGACCGGGCTGACGGTGATTGCAGCCGGGGCCTTTGCGCTCTTTGCTTACATCTTTGGCCGGGTCGACGCCACCAACTATCTCCAATTCTATTACTTGCCCGGCGCGGGTGAGCTCACGGTCTTCTGCGCTGCGTTGATGGGGGCCTCCCTCGGCTTCCTCTGGTTCAACTCTCATCCCGCCGAGGTGTTCATGGGAGATACGGGAAGCTTGGCGATCGGCGGGGCCTTGGGCACGGTCGGCATCCTGCTGAAAGCCGAGTTCCTGTTGGTGATCATTGGCGGGGTATTCGTCGTTGAGGCGGTTTCGGTGATCCTTCAGGTCGGTGTCTACCGCTGGTTTCTCCGTAGCCGGGGTCGGGAGTACGCCGATGCCCACCGCGTGTTTCGCATGGCGCCAATTCATCATCATTTCGAGAAACAGGGTTGGGCGGAATCCGCTGTAGTGACGCGGTTCTGGATTCTGGGCATTCTTTGCGCGCTCGTGGCGCTGGCTACACTCAAGTTGCGTTGATGTTCGATTCATGGCGCGCCAGCGGCCGGGAGGTAGCGGTCATCGGTTTGGGCCGAAGCGGCGGCGCGGTGGCTGAGCTGCTCCGGCGGGAGTTGTTGCCGGTGTACGCCACGGACCGGGGGACTACTCCTTTGTTGGAAGCCACTGCGGCTCGGTTGCGGAGCCTAGGGGCATGCGTGGACCTCGGCCGACATGATTTGGATCGAATTCGACGGGCGGTAGGGGTCGTGGTATCTCCCGGAGTGCCGCCGGATTCTCCGGCCCTCATGGCCGCCCGCGAGGCCGGCGTAGATGTTCGGGCGGAAGTGGACCTCGGACTCGAGGCGCTCGAAGGCGTTCCGTATGTCGCCATCACGGGTACCAACGGTAAGACCACTACCACCGCGTTGGTGGCCCATCTCTTCGTGGCCCTCGGGCGCCGCGGAGTGGCGGTCGGCAATATCGGGACGGCCCTGAGCCAAGTGGCGCTCGAGAATTTCCGCCCGGAATGGATGGCGGTTGAGCTATCGTCGTTTCAACTCCACGACGCGCGGCACGTTCGCCCCGTCGTCGGCATCCTTACGAACCTCGCGCCCGACCATCTCGACCGATACGCATCGACGGAGGAGTACTTTGCCGACAAGCGGCGGCTCTTTCAACACGACGCGCTGGAAGGCATCTGGGTCCTAAACGCCGACGATCCCGCCAGCCGGTCAATGGCCATGGGCCTCGTCGGTCGGCGGCTCTGGACGTCGGTCACTCGACCGGCGGATGCGTGGTTCGATCGCGCCGCGGGCGCGCTTTGCCTCGGGGAGCGATCGTTTCTGGCACGGAGCGAACTGGGGCTGTTGGGCGACCACAATGTGATGAATGCACTGATGGCCGCCCTGGCCGTGCACGCCACCGGAGGCCAACTCGAGGCTCTGGCTGGCGGCCTTCGGACCTTTCGCGCACTCCCGCATCGCATGGAGCCGGTGGGCGAATCGGATGGCGTGCTTTGGATCAATGACTCGAAGGCCACCAACATCGCCTCAACCGTGGTCGCGCTCGCGGCGATCGACCGCCCCTACGTGTTGCTGCTCGGTGGGCGCCACAAAGGGGAGCCGTACGACCGACTGTTGCCCCTGCTGCAGAAGCGGTGCCGAGCGGTGATCGCCTACGGGGAAGCAAAGCCGATCGTGGTAGCGGATTTGGGCGGGAAATTTCGGGTGGTGGAGGCGGGAAGTTTCGATGAGGTGATGGCTGAGGCGCGATCATTGGCCCGGCCGGGCGAGGCCATTCTGCTGTCGCCCGCGTGTTCGAGTTATGACATGTTCAACAACTATGAGGAGCGGGGCGACGCATTCCGTCGCGCCGCGGCGGGTATATGACGCCGCCGGTCGTTCGGCAGCCGGGGGATTTGCGCTGGGAGACGCGGGCGCTGGTGTTGATCGTGGCCGTGCTGACGGTATTCGGAATCGCTAGTCTCTACGATGCGGCCGCGCTGAAGGACGGAGGATTCGCGTTCGCCCTCAAACAAATCTCGGGGGCCGCACTCGGTGGGATCGCGCTCGTCATCGCCTCGCGGGTGGATTACCATCGATGGCGGGCTCTGGGCTGGCCCCTTCTGTTGATTACCCTCGTCTGTCTCGTGATTCCACTGCTGCCGTTTACGCTCAAGATCAGCCCGCTTCGGCACGGCGCGCGGCGCTGGATCAATCTGGGTCCAATGCAATTCCAGCCATCCGAATTGGCGAAATTTGCGATCGTACTTTGGACCGCCATGCTTGCGGCGAAAAAAGGAACGCAGGTGCGCGAATTCAAGAAGGGCGTCTTGCCTTTCATTCTCGTCTCGGGGTTGGTGGCGCTCTTGGTGTTGCGCGAACCAAACCTCTCGATGGCCACCCTCTTGGCCTTGCTCGGTGGCGTGGTGCTGTTCTCGGCCGGGGCGAAGATCGGACATTTTGCCTTGCTCGGTCTCGCCGCGGTCTTGCTGGTGATTCACAAAATTCAAGACACCGGCTACCGGTACAAACGAATCCTGTCGTTCTTGAATCCCAACGAGGGCACCAAGGATGTCGCATTCCAGTTGCACCAGTCCCTCATCGGGCTGGGCTCTGGGCGGCTGTTCGGGGTCGGGTTTGGTCACGGCAAGCAAAAGCTAAACTACCTCCCCTATAGCTACTCCGATTTTCTCTTCAGCTCGATCGGGGAAGAGTGGGGCTTCATCGGGGTGCTGGTGATCGTGCTTCTGTTCGGCATTTTCTGCTGGCTCGGTTTTCGAATTGCCCGGACGGCTCCCGATGCCTTCGGTCAATTCCTCGCCACTGGCGTCACGGCCGCGGTTGGGATTTCAGCCGTAATGCACATGGCGGTGACCATTGGCCTCATGCCGCCCACCGGACTTACCCTTCCGTTCATGTCCTACGGCCGCTCCAGTCTCACGATCTCCCTATTCTCGGTGGGCATTCTCGTCAACATTGGTCGGATGCGCGGGCGCCCGATCAAGAGTGACGATTGACGCCTGCGCCGGGGTCGGGATGACCACGGTCCTGATCGCCGGGGGCGGCACCGGAGGGCACCTGATGCCGGCCCTAGCGGTCGCCGGCGAGGTTGCGCAAACCCCAGGCTTACGGGTCGTGCTGGTGGGAGCGGAACGTGGGGTTGAGCGCACCATCCTACCGACCCGGCCCTACCCGTTTCATCTGCTACCCGCCGAACCGATCTACCGGCGGCAATGGTGGAAGAACGCACGTTGGCCCTGGCTAGCGCTTCGACTGATGCGCAAGATCGATCGCATGCTCGCCGAGGAGCGTCCCAGCTTGGTCCTCGGCACGGGAGGGTACGTCTCCGGTCCGGTGCTATGGCGCGCCGCCGCTCACGGGATTCCCACCGCCATCCAAGAACAGAACGCATATCCCGGCCTCGCCACTCGCTGGTTGGCCCGACGGGTGCGGCACATTTACCTGGGCGTTCCCGAGGCGGTGAAATTCTTGCGTCCAGGACCACAGACCGAGGTCTTTGAGCTTGGCAATCCGATCACCCCGCCCGACCCCGCGCTCACGGCGAGGGCTCGAGTCCGGTTCGGGATCACGGGCGACCGTCCGGTACTGTTGGTGACCGGTGGAAGTCAGGGTTCGCTGGCCGTGAATGAGTTCGTGGCGAACTGGATTCGCTCGGGGGGCGCACGAGGGGTGCAGTGCATCTGGGCCGCTGGACGCACGACGTATGAGCAGTTCCGCTCTTGGCACGCGCCCCCCAACGTTCAGGTCTATGACTTCATCGATCCCATGGCGGAGGCATACTCCGTGGCGGATCTTGTGGTGGCCAGAGCTGGGATGATGACGATTGCGGAGCTGTGCGCCTGGCGACTTCCTAGCGTTCTGATCCCCTTGCCCTCGGCCGCGGCGGATCACCAAACCCCCAACGCCCGAGTGATGGCCGACGCGGGCGCCGCCATTCACCTCCCCCAAAATAGTCTGACAGAGGAGGCGTTCGGCCGGACCCTGTCGGAACTGTTGGGCGACCCGGTCCGCCGGGCTCAGATGGGCGCGCGAGCGGAGAGCCGGGCGCACCCGGATGCCGCGGCCGAGATTTGGCGGCATCTTCGAACCCTGGCAGCCTAGCCTTGGCCTTTGCCAACTGCTGGATTCATTTTAGATTAGCTCATCTGTCATGAACCTCTTTCTACCCTCCGATTCGCGCGCGGTGCATTTCGTCGGGATCGGTGGGGCAGGAATGAGTGCCCTGGCGCTGATCGCCTTGCGGCGCGGCGTCACCGTGACGGGGTCTGATCTGGACGTCTCCGGTTGCGACAATTTGGTAGCGCTTGGCGCAAAGGTGATGCAAGGGCATCGGGCCGAGTATGTCGGGACGGCCCGCGCCGTTGTGGCGAGCGCGGCGATTCCATCCCACCATCCGGAAATCGAGCGGGCTCAGGCACTCGGAATTCCTGTCGTGATGCGAAAGGTGGCGCTCTCGGAGCTGATCGGTGGCGCGACTACCGTAGCAGTCGCTGGGACGCATGGCAAGACCACCACGACCGTGATGACGACGACGGCGCTTTCTGCCGCGGGATTGAACCCCACAGGGGTGGCCGGGGGTCGCGTCGCGGCTTGGGACGGCAACGCGTGGCTTGGCGGGAACGACATTTTCGTGGTCGAGGCGGACGAGTACGATCAGGCATTCCTCGCCCTCCGTCCGACGATCGCTGTCGTGAACAACGTGGAGGCGGACCACCTTGAGTGCTACGGATCCTATCAGGCCCTCGAAGATGCCTTCGTGACGTTCGCCGATCGGGCTGATTCGGTCTTGGTTGGGACGCAGGGCGAAGGCGCGGATCGCGTCGCGCATCGGCTCACCAGCCGGGTCTGGCGGTTCGGTCCCGAAGCAACGGATCTTCGCCTCGATCGCATTGAGCAAAGCCCGAGTGGCACCCAGGCACGTGCGACGCTTCCGGGCGGAAGCGAGGTCATGATTCGACTCCAGGTCCCAGGCTTACACAACTTGCGAAACGCGGCCGCGGCTCTCGGGGTTGTGTGCTTGCTTGGCGCGCCGATCGGGCCCGCACTCGACGCTCTGGCCCGTTTCAGTGGGGTGGGGCGCCGATTCGATCGCCTTGGCGAAGCGCGGGGGGTTACTTTCGTGGACGACTACGCGCACCACCCCACCGAGTTGGCCGCGACGCTGGGCGCAGCCCGTCAAGCGTTCCCCGGACGACGGCTGGTGGCCGTCTTTCAGCCCCATCTCTTCTCCCGAACGGCGCTTCACGGCACTGCCATGGGGCAGGCGCTTGCGGCTGCTGATCTCGCCATCGTCACGGAGATCTACCCGGCTCGGGAGCAACCGATACCTGGAGTTTCCGGCCAGTCGGTGGCGGACGCCGCTACGCGGGCGGGGGCCCGGGTCATTTTTGAGGCCGATCGAGCGTTGCTTGAGGCCCGAACCATGAAAGAACTCACGCAGGGAGACGTCTTGCTGACGCTGGGTGCCGGTGATATCACCCGCCTCGGGCGCGACATCCTGGCCCGGACCTCCGTGATATGAGTCGACCCTGGCGCTGGGGCGCGTGGGCGCTGGGCGTCTTGGTGCTGGGCGTTGGTATACCCAGTGGCTTGCGGCACGTCTCCTTTTTCAATGTTCGGCGCATCGAGCTCGCCGGAGCGCGCTATCTCAGCGCGCGCGAAGTTGCGCAGGTGGCCCATCTCGGCCCCAACGCCAATTTGTTCGACTCCTGGACTCGCGTGCGGGACCGCGTCCGGGCCCTTCCAGGGGTGCTCGAAGCCAATGTGGCCCGGCGGCTACCAGGGACGCTGCGAATTACGGTTCGTGAAGCCCAACCCGTCGCGCTCGCTCCGAAGGGCGAGCGTTTGGTCCCGATCGATGCGCAAGGCCACCCGCTCCCCTTCGATCCGACGCGTGCTCCACCCGACCTGCCGATTCTCTCCGCGCCCGACGCGAAATTGAGCGCGCTCTTGGCTCGAGTGCGCGACATCGAGCCGGCCCTGTTTGCGCGGATCCAATCGGTCTCACGCACCCACGACGACGTGATCCTGGAAACAAGCATCGCCCGGCTGTGGCTTCGCACCGACGCCTCGGTGGATGCGATTCGCGCACTGGAAGCCGTTTCGGAAGAGTTGGCTCGGCTGGGCCGTTCCTATCGGGAGCTCGATGGGCGCTTTGCCGGCCGCGTCTTCGTCCGGGGGGCCCGAGCATGAGCGCTCCGCAGCCCCGGCTGGTCGCTGCCCTGGATCTCGGCTCGACGAAGGTGGTTGGGGTGATCGGCGAAGTCACGGGCGATGCGCGGACCGTCGGCGTGAAAATCCTTGGGGTGGGGATCGAGCGGTCAACGGGCGTGCGGCGGGGCGTGGTGCGAGACATCGAAGAAACAACGCGCGCCATCGCCAAGGCGCTCAAAGACGCCCAGTTGATGGCCGGTTTGGAAGTGGGTACCGTGTATTGCGGTCTCGCCGGGGAACACGTCGCCGGCCGCAGTTCCCATGGCGTGGTGTCGGTGACGGGCAATGAGATTCGGACTGGGGATGTCGCCCGGGTGAACGACGTCGCCAGCAACGTCACGTTCGGTCGCGACCATGAACTCCTCCACGCGATTCCGCAGGATTACCTGATCGATCAACAGGCCGGCATCACCGACCCGATCGGCATGACCGGTTCGCGCCTTGAAGCGGAGGTCTACCTCGTTACCGTGTTGACGAGTGCGCTCGCGAACCTTCGCAAATGCGTCGAACGAGCGGGATACCGGGTCGGCGAATTTGTGTTGGAACCGCTTGCCGCTTCCCTTGCCGTGCTCTCTCCCGATGAGCGCGACTTGGGTTGCGCGCTGATCGAGCTGGGTGGCGGATCGACCAACCTGTCGATTTTCCATGCGGGCAAGATTCGGCACACCGCCTCGCTTATGTTCTCAGGTGCGCACCTCACCAACGACATCGTCCATGGGCTCCAGGTGACGCAGCAGGAGGCGGAGCGGATCAAGGAGCGGTTTGGCGCGGTCTACGAACCGATGGTGGGTGACGACGAGTTGTTCGAATTGCCGGGGGCCCCGGGACAAATGGGCCGCAGTGCGCAACGGCGGGTGCTCGCCCATATCATGCACATGCGGATGCAGGAAATTTTTGAACTCGCCGCGGACGAGATCTCCCGGGCTGGCTTCCTGCAGCGGCTATCCGGCGGGGTGATCCTCACCGGCGGAGGCGCGCTCGCTCCGGGGATGACTGAACTTGCGCGGGAGGTATTCGCCTTGCCGGTGCGCATCGGACGGCCCAGTGAAGGGATTGGCGGACTGGCAGATACGGTCGAGACACCGCGCCTGGCTGTCGCCGCCGGCCTCATGCTATATGGCGCCCGGCAAGTGGTGGTGAGTGGCGGGTTCGGCGCGAGCAGTCGCCGATCTCCGGCAGTGGAAAAAGTGTTCGGACCGGTGAAGCGTTGGCTCCAGGACTTCTTTTAGGAGCGGATCCCCATGGGAGACTCCATGATTTTCGAGCTCGAAGAACACGTCACGCAGAACGCGCGGATGAAGGTCGTCGGTGTCGGGGGGGGCGGCGGAAACGCCGTCAACCGAATGATCGAAGAGCAGCTCCGTGGCGTGGAATTCATTTCGGTCAACACGGACGCTCAAGCGTTGAGCGCCTCCAAGTCGGACATCAAAGTCCAGATCGGGAAGAAGCTCACCCGCGGACTCGGCGCCGGTGCCCGGCCGGAGATCGGACGGCAGGCGATCGAGGAGAATCGCGATGAAGTGCTCGCCGCGTTGCAGGGGGCGGATCTGGTCTTCGTCACGTGTGGCATGGGTGGCGGCACGGGCACCGGGGCGGCACCGGTCATTGCGCAGGTGGCCCGGGACATTGGCGCGCTCACCGTCGGGATCGTGACCAAGCCGTTTCTGTTCGAAGGCAGGAAACGGATGAAACAGGCCGAGATGGGCATCAGCGAAATGCGACGCTGTGTCGACACGATGATCGTGGTGCCGAACGAACGCCTTCTCGCCGTGGTCGGGAAAGGGATCCCCTTCCAGGACGCGCTCAAAAAGGCCGATGAAGTCCTGCTCCACGCGACGCAAGGGATCGCGAGCCTCATCACCTCGACCGGTATCATCAACGTCGATTTCGCGGACGTACGGACTGTCATGCAAAACGGCGGCGCGGCCCTGATGGGGACCGGAGTCGGCCGAGGCGAAAACCGGGCGTTGGAGGCGGCGCAGCAAGCGATTTCGAGCCCGCTCCTGGACAACATCTCGATTGCGGGCGCCACCGGAGTGTTGATCAACATCATCGGTGGGAGCGACCTCACGCTGGGGGAAACGACCCAAATCAACGACATCATCCACGATGCGGTGGGCGATGAGGCCGAGATAATCTTCGGCGCCGGCAACGACCCGTCCATGGAGGGCGAAGTGCGGGTGACCGTCATAGCGACCGGATTCGACCGCGCAGTGACCGGCGAGTCGCCGGTGCGGGTTTCCATGTCGAACACCGGCCACAGCCAGGGCGCGGGAGTCTTGCCGTTTCAACCCCCACGGCGGGTAAGCCAACAAACGCCGGCCGCCCGACCTCAGCCTCGTACCGCCCCCCCTCTGGCGGCCAATGAGGTGCCCGACATGGAGATTCCGACGTTCATCCGTCGGCAAATGGATTGATGCGGGCCGGGCGACCTCTCGCTGCCCTGCTTGCGAGCGGCTGCACGGTAACCCTGGCCCTCTGGGCGTGGTCTTATCGACACCGTACGCCGGTGGCCGCGCCCATCCTCGTTACCGTGGCCTACCGCACCCGGGTGGATACGCTCCGCCCGGGCGAAACACTCACCGACCTATTCCAGCGGCACCATGTCGGCCCGGCGGAGTTGATCCGGCCGATGCGGGATCTTGCCATCGAGCCCCGGCGCTTGCGCGCGGGCCTGGTCTTCCATTTTCGCGAGCGGATCGGACAGGATCAGCCCGCCTCGGTCGAGGTGCGGACCGGTCCGGGTGAACGCCTGCGGTTCGTACATGACAGCCTCGCTTGGCGGGCCATTCGGGAGCCGATCCACTGGACTACCGAAATCATTCGCGTGTCCGGCGGGATCGACAACTCGCTTTATGAAGCGCTCGATGCTCAGATTCCGGACGGCGTGCTCAAGGGCGAGGAGCGAGTCCGGCTGGCGTGGGATTTGGCCGACGTGTACATGTGGCAGGTGGATTTCACGAAGGACATCCAACCGGCCGATCGCTTCACCGTGGTCTTGGAACGCAAGGTCTCGGAGGAGGGTGAGTATCGTTTCGGACGGATCCTCGCCAGTGAATTGGCCATGTCGGGAAAGCAGCTGTCGGCGTTTCGTTTCGAGAGCGCCGATGGGCACGGGAGTTTCTACGATCGCGGCGCCATGTCGCTTCGGCGGGCCTTTCTGCGGAGTCCGGTGGAGTTCCGCCGCATTTCGTCCGTGTTCGCCCACTCGCGCTACCATCCGGTGTTGGGGATCTGGCGGAAACATGAGGGGACCGACTACGCCGCGGCCCCGGGGACGCCGGTGCATGCCGCCGGCAACGGCACCGTGGTGCTCGCCGGTCGCCTGGGCGGGTATGGCAACCTCGTCGAGCTGCGACATGTCAACGGCATCACGACGAGATATGGGCACCTCAAAAGCTTCGCGCGAGGCATGCACTCGGGAATGCGCGTTACCCAGGGTGATGTGATCGGCTATGTGGGCGCCACCGGACTCGCCTCTGGACCGCATTTGCACTATGAGTTTCGCGTGCGGGGTGCGGCCAAAGACTCCCGGCGGGTGGCGCTCGGAGAAGGGGAGCCGATCGAACCCCGGTTGCGCGATGCCTTTCAGCGCGAGCGCACTCGGCTCGAATCTATGTTGACGTCCGGAGGCCCGACGCGCGCGCTCGTGCGTCTCGAGTGATGGTCATCCGTCAATATCTCCGCAGTTGCTTCACACCGGTGTTCTTCCTAGTCGGTCTTTGGTTGTGATTCCGGTGGTTGTGGTTCTCGCCTCAATTGCTCTCGCGGCCGGTACCTACCTCGGGCTTGAGCAGGTGGGCCGTCGCGGATGGATCGCCTTACTGTGCCGAGCCGTCGCGGGGTCCGCCGTGGGCCTTCTGCTCGTCAACGTGAGTTGTTCCACTCCGCCCCGGTCGCAACGGCCCTTGGTGCTGCTCGATGGGTCGCTCAGCATGATCGCCTCAGGAGGGAACTGGGTTCTCGCGAAGGCGATGGCCGGTCGGGATGGTGAGGTCCGGCTCTTCGGTGGTTCGGGCCAAGCGCGACCCCAGGACACATTGCCCGCCGCAGGGACTTCCCGCCTCGCCCCCGTGCTCACGAGTGCGGCCGCCACCGGGCGGCCAGTTGTGGTCATCACCGACGGCGAGATCGACGATGTCGCCGAGATCTCTTCCGATGAGTTCCGGGCCAGCTCCATTCGCGTCCTCCCCCGTCGACGGGTCCCGGATGTCGCCGTTACGTCGGTGACTGGTCCATCCCGGATCACTAGCGGGGACTCGCTCAAGATCGTGGTCGAGCTCCGTTCGTTCGGAGGGGGAAGCCGCCCGCCCGATGGTGTCAGGGTCGAGGTGAGGGAAGGCAAAAGCGTGCTCCTGCGAGGGAAAGCCTCCATGGATCAAGGGGGAGTCGGCCGGATCGAATTGAACGGATTGATCAGGGGAATGTCCCCCGGGGCGCATGTGCTCACCGCCGCGATTGCCGAGCCCAACGATTCGGAACCGCGAGATGATGCCCGGCTGCATTTGCTGTCCGTGGCGGCGACTCCAGGTGTCGTGCTGGTGGCGCTGCCGGGCGATTGGGACGCTCGATTCCTGTTCCGCGCCCTTCGTGATGTGGCGTCGTTGCCGGTCCGAGGGTACGTCGAGCTGGAACGGGGTCGCTGGCGTTCGATGACCGACCTGAGTCCGGTCGCGGCGAGTGACGTGGATCAAGCGGTTCGGCAGGCCGATTTGCTCGTCCTCAAAGGTGCCGGATTGCCGGCCGCAGTACGATCTCACGCGCGCGGTATTCTCGAATGGGATACCGGGGCCGGGGCCAGTGTCGACGGAGACTGGTACGCCGGCAACGCGCCTAGCTCGCCGCTGAGTGCCGGGCTTGTGGGGCTTCCGGTGGACTCCTTTCCGCCCGGAGTGTCCCTAGCGCAAATGACTCCTGAGATGGGCCAGTGGATCGGGCTCACCGCCCAACAGGGGCGCCGAGGGGCGGAACGGCCTGTCATTTTGGGCGGGGAGGTGCGCGGGGTCCGCAAAATCGTGTTCGGAATGGATGGGCTGTGGCGCTGGGCCTTCAAGGGCGGCTCGAGCGAGCAGGGTTACCGCGGGCTCGTCGCAGCGGCGGTCAACTGGTTGCTCGCGGCGCCCGATTCGAGCGTCGGGCGCGCTCGGCCCATCAGTGCCGTGGTTCAACGCGGCCGGCCCGTCATGTTCGAATGGTTGGGCGGAGGAAGCCCAGTTCCGGTTCACATTCGATTTGAGCAGAACGGTGGAGTGCGCATAGACACGCTTGCGTTCGATGGAGCGGGGCGGGCGACGGTGCTCCTGGACCCAGGGATCTATCGCTATACCGTCGCGCAAGGCGGGAGCGGCATCGTGGCGGTCGAGGAATATTCCGACGAGTGGCTGCCCCGACCCCCTGTTCTCACGCCCCACGAGGCGTCGCTGGTCCCGGGTGCTGGACGGACCTCGGCACGAGAGCGCTTGTGGCTCTTTGCGCTCGCCGTGCTGGCATTTTCGGGAGAATGGTTCGCGCGCCGCAGGCTAGGGCTCCGGTAAGCTCACCAGAGTTAACTTTCCCACCATGGCCAACGATCGCGTTACCGAAACACCCAAACGAGGTATCTGGGCTCGCATCAAACGCCTGGCGCTGACCGATGTCGGCGCGATGGTGCGGCGTTTCAACGCGGCCGATATCGAGGCCATGGAGCGGCTCCTCCTCGAAGCGGATTTCGGTGTCGCCGTGACGACCGACCTGGTAGAGTTCATGGATAACGCAATCCGGCGTGGGCTGGTCAAATCCGCCGAGGATTTGAAGGATGCTCTTGCAGTCCGGATCGCGGAGTTGGTGCAAGGTCCGGAGCATCCGGAACGGCTCGCGCGCGCGCCTTCCGGACCCACGGTGGTGCTGATCGTCGGGGTGAATGGGGGCGGCAAGACGACTACGGTAGCCAAGCTGGCTCAGCGTCTCATCAGTGCGAAGGAGACGGTGTTGTTGGGCGCGGCGGACACCTATCGGGCCGGAGCCGTCGCCCAGCTTGACGTGTGGGCGAAGCGACTAGGAGTGCCCTGCGTCACCGGCACCGCCGGCGGCGATCCAGCGGCGGTGGCCTTCGATGCGGTGGAGGCCGCGAGCGCTCGGCATGTCAGCTACGTCCTGGTGGATACGGCGGGCCGTCTCCACACCCAAGAAGGACTGATGGAGGAACTCCGCAAGGTCGTCCGCGTCGTCGGCCGACGGGTGCCGGGAGCGCCGCACGAAACTCTGCTGGTGCTCGACGGGACGGTTGGCCAGAATGCGATCCAGCAAGGGAAGCTCTTTGCTGACGCCGTGTCGCCCACCGGGATCATCGTTACCAAACTCGATGGGACGGCGAAAGGCGGTGCGATTGTCGCGCTCCGGCGGGAACTCAACGTCCCGATCCGGTTTCTCGGCATGGGTGAGAGCCTTGAAGACTTAGCGCCGTTCGAGGCGGTGCGGTTTGCGGAGATGCTATTGCGCGAGTGAGCGCGCGGCTTGGGCGATCCATTGGGCGGCGCCCAGCCTTACATTGCAACATGCCTTCGCTCCGACTAGACACGCCGGTCCAATACCTCAAGGGCATCGGTGAGCGGCGTGCCGATGCGCTTCGGCGACTCGGAATCATTTCGGCGCACGACCTCCTCTGGCACCTCCCCCATCGCTACATCGACGCGTCCACGGTCACTCCGCTCGCCCGGGTGCGCGTTGGAGACGACGTGGCCTGTCTCGGGACCGTGATCGCCAAAGGTGTTCTCCCCACCCGGCGCTCGCTTCGGATTTTCCATGCGGTGCTCCGAGATTCCTCCGGCGTCCTCGAATGCAGCTGGCCGGGACAGGCGTTCCTGGACCGATCGATCGAAGTGGGACAAACACTCCTCGTCGCCGGCCCGGTGAGATTCTACCATGGCAAGCAAATGGCCCCGCGGGAGTTCGTCGTCCTCGCCGATCCCGGCACGGAATACGAGGGTATCGCCCAGGGCAAAGTTCTCCCGGTGTACCCCGCGACCGAGGGGCTCAGTCACAAAGTGATTCGGACGCTGATCAACCAGCATTTGGACGCCCTGGTCGGCCTCTCATCCGAGATTCTTGCGCCCGATATCCGCCGCAAATTCGAGCTGCCAGAATTGCCCGACGCCCTCCGTGCCGTCCATCGACCGAAATCCCTCGCCGAAGCGGAGCGCGGTCGACGGCGCCTCGCACTCGACGAGCTGGTCGATCTCCAATTGATGCTGGGGCGAGCGCGGCACATCGCCCGGCGCGGGCGGGTCGGGATCCGGTTTGTCATCCGGCGTGAGCTCACGACCCGGCTCAAGGAAGCGCTACCATGGGAGCTCACGAAGGACCAGGTCCAGGCCCTGCGTGAGATCACGGGGGACATGACCAGTAGCGAACGAATGCATCGGCTCTTGATGGGTGATGTCGGTACCGGAAAGACCGTCGTGGCCCTGTTCGCGATGCTTCTGGCGGTGGAGAATGGGTATCAGACCGCCCTGATGGCACCGACTGAATTGCTCGCGGAGCAACACGTCGCGACGTTGCACCGACTTCTCGAGCCGATCGGTCTCGGAGTGGTGCTTGTTTTGGGGCGGCAAACCGCGGCAGAGAAGGCCACGCAACGGGCGCGCCTGGCGAGCGGCGAGGCGAAGATCGTCGTGGGGACCCATGCGCTCCTCCAGGATGCGGTGGCATTCCAGTGCCTGGGCCTCGTTGTTATCGACGAACAGCATCGCTTCGGCGTGGATCAACGAGCGACTTTGATGGGAAAGGGCGACGCGCCTGACGTATTGCTGCTCACGGCCACCCCGATCCCCCGATCTTTGGCCCTCACTCGCTACGGCGATCTGGATGTGTCGACACTGCGCGAGCGGCCTCCGGGGCGGGGGGCCGTACGGACGGTGCTGCGGGGCGCGACTCAACGCGAACGGGTGCACGAGTTTGTTCATGAGCAATGTCTTGCCGGACGCCAAGCCTACGTGGTTCTTCCGGTGATTGACGAATCGGAGAAGACCGATCTGCGCGCCGCCGCGACAATGGCGGAAACGCTCCGTGCGATGTGGCCTGATCTCACCGTAGGCTTGGTGCATGGGCGGCTCAAAGCCGAGGAGCGCGACGCGACGATGCAGGCGTTTCGCACAGGCCACATCCAGGTGTTGGTCGCGACCACAGTGATCGAGGTTGGGATTGATGTGCCCAACGCGTCCATCATGGTGATCGAACATCCGGAGCGATTCGGGCTGGCCCAACTGCATCAGTTGCGCGGGCGAGTCGGGCGGGGGACGGAGGAGAGTCAGTGTGTGTTGTTGACCACCAGCGCGGTGCCGAGACGGCTGAAGGAATTCGCCGCGACCACTGATGGCTTTCGGATCGCGGAGCTGGATCTGGCTGAACGACGCCAAGGCGACCTCTTGGGCGAACGACAATCGGGGGTGGCCGAAATTCGGGTGGCCCGTTTTCCGGACGACGGTGACCTGCTCGAGCAGGCGCGGGCCCTATCTCAGGAGATTCTCGAAAAGGACCCCGGCCTGGAAAGCAAGATCAATCAGCCGCTCCGGCGGCGGGCTGTGGAGCGATATCCTCGCGCCGAGGTGTTGTTTCGGGTTGGGTAACGGCCGGTGGCGCGTTGAACGCGTGTTGACATGACCTCCGCCGAGGTCTAGGATACAGAAGTGGATGCAGAATCACTCCGTCGTGGTCATTCCCATGCCGACTGAAGTAGTTCGCCCGGGCCGATTTCGGCCTCGCCCCGCGCGTGGATTGGTCTTCGCCCTTACTTTGTTGACGCCTTGGTCCCCACTGGCGCACCCCTCGCGGCCCGGCCTTTATCGTATCGATTTGACCCCAACCGTGGCGGAGGCCGGGCTCAAGGGAGTCGCGATTCTCTCCCAACCCCGGTCCCCGTTTGGCCTCGCCATGACCCCGGACGGCCATTTCCGATTCCGAGTTGCCGTTTCTGCCAACGAGCTGCCACCGCCGAGTACGTTCGGGGCGGGCCTTACCTCGTATGTCGTTTGGGTGGCCCAGGACAATCTCGATGAGGTGACCAAAATCGGGGTGCTGACGCCCGGCAAACCCACCTTCGGAGAATTCGCCTACAACAAATACATCGTCATCGTGACAGCCGAATCGTCGAGCGGCGGCGATCGATGGAAGGGTCCGATCGTCCTGAAGGGATTCTCCGCGTCATCGTATCTAGTCAATTTTTCTGGTCACACCATGTTCAACGGCGGCATGCCGCAATGAAGGTGGGTTGTGGGCTCACCTGCGTGGTGTGGCTCGGCGCCTCGCCGTTGGGCGGGCAAACTTCGCAGGACACCACACATCGTCACGAGACGGTGGGGCACGAGGAACATGCGGGGATGGAGCATGGCGCCGGAGCCAACCGCATGCCGCCGATGCCTAAGGGAATGGCGATGCCTCTCATCCAGGGGATGCAAGGGGTGGCGCCGAGACGCATCCCGTTTCTGCCCGGGACCGGGATCGATCCGGCCTCGCTACCCCTGGCGACGCCGCGGAGGCTCGTGGAAGTTCGCAGTGGGGACTCCCTGGAGCTGACCGCGATGCTGGTGCGCCGCCGCCTGTTAGGTCGGGACCACGTGATGTATGGGTTCAACGGACAGTACCCCGGACCATTGATTCGCGTACGCCAGGACGCCACGATCACGGTGAAATTTCACAACCGGCTGGACCTCCCGTCATCGGTACACTGGCACGGGATTCGTCTCGACAATCAATTCGATGGCGCGGTAGGTGTCACCCAGGAAGCGGTGCCCGTGGGCGGAGATTTTGTCTACCGAATTCATTTCCCCGACGCAGGGATCTACTGGTATCATCCCCATGTGCGCGAGGACATTCAGCAAGATCTTGGATTGTATGGTAACCTACTCGTGGATTCGCCCGATCCCAATTACTACAGCCTGGTGAATCAGGAAGACGTCCTGATGCTGGACGACATCCTTCTGGACGACGAGGGGCTGCTGCCCTTCGGCCAGGACGTGACGGACTTCGCCATCATGGGTCGCTTCGGCAATCTCCTGCTGGTCAATGGGGAGCCGCACTATCAGCTGACGGTGAATCGTGGCGATGTGGTCCGGTTTCTCTTGACGAATGTCGCCAACACTCGGACCTTCAACCTGTCGTTTCCCGGCGCCCCGATGAAACTGGTTGGGGCGGACATCAGTAAATTCATCGATGAGGTCATGGTGTCGACCGTGGTCATCGCGGCCGCGCAACGATATGTGGTCGAGGCCCGGTTCGATTCCGTCGGTACCTTTCCGATCACGAACCAAGTGCAGGCACTCAACAATTTTCTGGGCCAATTTGTTCCCACGGTGGACACATTGGGGATGATTACCGTCCGGCCGGAGCGAAGCAAGGCCGATCACGAGACTTCATTCAAGACACTGCGCCATAACGCGGATGTCGCGACGAGCGTCGACCCATACCGCAAGTATTTCGCGAAGGCAGTGGACAAAGATCTGCTTCTCAGTGTGAAGATCGCGGGGATGCCGATTCCGATCACGGCGTTCATGGCGGTCGATACGATGTATTTTCCACCGCAGGAATGGGTGGACGGCATGCGGGACATGAATTGGGTGTCTACCTCACGGGAAGTGCATTGGCTGATCCGCGAGGTGGCCTCGGGCAAAGAAAACATGGACATACCCTGGACGATGCATCGGGGCGACGTAATGAAGGTGCGCATTACGAATGATCCGACGTCCGTCCATCCGATGAGTCACCCGATTCATTTCCACGGACAGCGCCTCCTGATTGTCTCTCGCGACGGGATTCCCGAGGAAGACCTGGCGTGGCGGGACACCATTCTGGTGCCGGTCGGGCAGTCCGTGGAGATACTCGTGGAGGCCACGAACCCGGGAAAATGGATGATGCACTGTCACATCGCCGAACATCTTGAAGCGGGGATGCACTTGGTGTTTACGGTCGAGCCGTAGGCTCGGCCTCGAATTCGTTGGCGGATACTCTCGTACTTACACTCACCCTCGGTTCAAGGAGCCTTATGTCACGAGTCAATGGTCTCACTGCCGCAAGCCGCCGGTCATCGGCGACTCTCGCGTTGGGGCTGGCATGGTCCGGTTCGGTCTTGGGGCAATACACCGAGCCCATGAAGGCCAAGGTTGGCGGAAGCCCGGGGATTCATGTGCTATCGCATATTCCCCTCGGGGGCTACTTCCGCGTCATGGACAATGAAATCGAACAGGAGCCGGGGCGGCCGTATTCGTACGTGTCGCAGTCCCATGAGCGAGCCGGATTCTCGATCATCGATATGTCGGATCTCACCCGCATCAAGAGGATCTACAGCTGGAAGATCGAGAATCCTGAGCTCCACGGCGGCACCGGCGGCATGGACGGCAAGTATTTCAAGATCAAAGGCAAGTACTACTATCTCCAGTCGCTTCAGTTCGGCAACAGCGGCCCGGATGCGGACCTCGGAGCGGTCATCGCGGACGTCACCGGCCTGCCGGACACGACCAAAATCCGAATTGTGGCTCGCATTCGCGATAAAGCCTATCTCGGGGGATTCCACAACACGTTCGCGTACAAGCATTCCGATGGGCGCTCGCTCCTCTTTGTCACTGTAGGGGGACCGCATGCGAACGTATATGACCTAGAGCGCATCGTTTCTGGCGCGCCAGAAAGCACCTGGATGATTGCGAAGGTGCCAATTCCGAGCAACCCAAACACCGCATATGGCAACTATGGGTATCACGATTTCTACCTGGGGTTCGATCCGGCCACCCAACAAGACAAGTTCTACGGCGCCGGCCGAGGCGGCTACTTCATTTATGACGTGAGCAAGATCGGCAGCGAGGAACCCAAGCTCATTACCTCGATCGTCGGGGCCGCCGGCGTCACCGGCGGACATACCTTCACGCCCAGCCCCGATGGCAAGTTCGCGATAACCGAATCGGAGTATCAATACGCCCCGTTGCGCGTTTTCGACCTCCGGCCGGGGCTGGAAGGAAAGGTCCAGACGATCAGTGAGCCGGTGGGAGCCTGGACGGCCGATTGGCACACGCTCTCGCACAACCATGAGGTGCGCTGGCCCTACGTGTTCGTGAGCGCATACGAGGACGGCCTCCAAGTGTTCAATATGGAGGACCCCAAGAATCCGTATACCATGGCATGGTACTACACCTGCATGTGCCCGCACCAGACCGGCTTCGGTGGGTTGCCGCAGTGGAACGGTGAGAGCGTGATGAATGGAGCCTTCGGCGTGAAGGTTCGGAACTACGACGGCCTTATCGTCATCAGCGACTCGCGCTCCGGATTCTGGGCGTTCAAGATGGATGGGTTTGAAGGTTGGCGCGGTGAGGATTGGGCGATGCCGAACATCACCAGCGCCCAGGATTGGGATCACGGCCCCCCAGGAGTAAAAGGGAAGGTGACGTCCATGAAGAATGACAGGAAAACGGTTGGGCGCTAGGCGGGAAGGCCAACAACGCCCCCGGGACACGGCAGGCTGTGTCCCGGGGGTATCCCGGGCTCCCTTCGGTCTCCACCCGTTCGCACGCTAACTCAGCGTCGCCCTCAGCTCGCGTTTCAGCACCTTGCCAAGTGCGTTCCGAGGGAAGCTCTCACGGAAATGCACCGCGGCCAGTCGTTGGTGCTTCGCGAGCTGAGGGTTCGACCATTCGATGATATCTGCGCTTCCCGGGGTCTGACCCGGTTTGGGAGTCACGACCGCGACGGCCCTTTCGCCCCACTTCTCGTCCGGCATGCCGATCACTGTCACATCGGCGATCGCGGGATGTCGGGCCAGGACTGCCTCGATATCGCTGGGGAAGACATTGAATCCGCCGGAAAGGATCATGTCTTTTTTTCGATCGAGAATGTAGAGGAATCCGTCCTCGTCCAGCTTCCCGATGTCGCCCGTGCGGAGGTGCGTCCTCCCGTGGTCGTCGAGCCAGATGGCCTCGGCGGTCTGCTCCGGCCGGTTGTGGTAGCCGCGCATGAGACCGGTCCCGTATCCAACGATCTCACCGGCCTGGCCCGAGGGAAGCTCCTTGCCTTGTTCGTCGATGATCCGGATTTCGCTCCCGAAGAGTGCCCGGCCAACCGAGCCAAGTTTGGCGGGCATCTCTTCCGGGGAGATGCTGGTGCCCACACCCTCGGTCAGGCCATACAGCTCGAACAGGACCGGGCCGAATCGTTGCATCACCGCAGTCTTAGTTTCCTCGCGAAGAGGCGCCCCGGCCGACACCATCGAACGGAGGGACCGGACGTCCCGGTTTGCCAACGTGGGCGACGCGAGGATAGCCTGGAACTGGGTCGGCACCAAAAAGGTGTGGGTGCATCGCTCGTGCTCCACTAAATCCAGGAATTCCTCGGGCGAGAATTTGGGCATCAACACGAGGGGAACCCCATTGGTGATGGCGGGGAGGAATGTCAGCCAGGTGCCGTTGGAATAGAGCGGCGTGGAGACGATTGCCGTGGCATCCGTGGTGAAGCGGAACAGGGCGGACGTAAAGGCCGCGAACTGATTCCTGCTATAGTGGGTGTGGACAATGCCTTTCGGGGTCCCGGTCGTCCCTGAGCTGTACATGATGATGCAGGGGGCTTGGAGGTCAACCTTGGTCCGCAACGACGAAGTACTTTGGCAATCGCGCCATCCTTGGTAGCCGATCCATTCTGCGGTTTCGAACCCGACGCCGATAAACCCTTTTGACAGAACCTGGTGAAGTTGCCCGCAGAAGGGATCCAAGAGTTTCTCGAATCCGGTCCCGGCAAACACCATGACGGAATCCGAGTCGTCGATCATCCGGGCGAGCCCCTCTCCCGTCACGAGCGTCGAGAGAGGCACGATCACACCGCCGGCGCGTTGGATGCCGAGGAGTATCTCCACGAACTCGATCGAACTCGGCAACAAGATGCTTACGCGGTCGCCCGGCTTGACCCCGCTGGCGACCAGGCCGCGAGCCACCCTGGTGGCGTTGGCATCCAGCTCAGACCACGTCACTCGACGGTGGTTCAGAATCAGTGCGGCGTGGGACGGCCGGGATTTGGCGTGATTTGCGACCGCGTCCGCGATCGTACAACACGGTAGAGTGTCAAAGGCTCTCACTTCGGCAATAGCCATGTGATTCCTCGAGACCTGTGTTGCTGTCGAAACCGGCGCGTCGGCCGATGCGAACACTTCGCTGAATGTGTGGGAGACGAAGCGATACCGCCAGTCGGACTCGCGCTTGACCGGGCGGGTCGGTTTCGGTATTTCCATCCTGAAACGCCACTACTTCACTATGCCCACGCGAGCTCCGATGCCAAGTGTTTCACCGAAGGGCCCCATTGACCTCGGGAGCGCGCTCCTCGACGCATGGGACACAAACGAGCGGATCAATCAGTACCTGTTGGCAGCGCTGGACCCGGCCGCGTGGCAGATGCCCGCGCCCGGAGGGACCGGTCGGACCATCGCCAGCATCCTGAGTCATGTCTACAACGTGCGTCATATGTGGCTTGTGGCCTCAGGGGTCGATCGCCCGCTTCCCGGGAAGCTCGACCGGAGGACGGTCACGCAAGCAGAATTGACGGAGGGGTTGGCGACGACGGCCGCTCTCATGCGGGAAGTGCTCCAGGCGGCGATCGAACACGGCGGCCGGATGAAGGACTTTCGGCCGGATGTGGTTGGCTTTCTCGCGTACGCGGTCTCGCACGAGGCGCATCATCGGGGCCAGGTCTGTCTTCAGGCCAAACAAATTGGCCACGCACCGTCCAAAGAGGCAGGCTATGGCATGTGGGAATGGACCAAGCGCTGGAAGGAAGCGGTGAAACGATGAAACGGTGGTTGCTTCTGCTCCGGGCCGAGGCATGACCATGTTCGGACCCGCGCTGGTGCCTCTCGCCCAGTCCCTCGGCCTCGCGGTCGGTTTCTTCGGTGTCATCTGGCTGGTGAGCCTGTCCCGCCGCGATGCGAGCCTGGTCGATCGTTTTTGGGGTATGGGGTTCGTACTGCTGGCGTGGTACTTCTGGTATGCCAGCGGGCGGCGGCATATCCTCTCGCCGATTTTAGTCACCCTTTGGGGCCTCCGCCTCTCGGTCTATATCGCCTGGCGAAACTGGGGGCGCGGCGAGGACTACCGATACCAAGCCATGCGCGCGAAACACGGTGATCGCTTTGCATCGGTCAGCCTCGCGACGGTGTTCCTCCTCCAAGCGGTCTTGCTCTGGGGCATTGCGACGCCGCTGTTCGCGACCCAACTCGCCGAACACGACGCGACGTTGGAAGTGCTCGGCATTGGGTGTTGGTTGGTGGGAGTTCTTTTCGAATCCGTGGGCGATTGGCAACTCGCACGCTTCAAGGCCGATCCTGACCACCACGGGAAGGTGATGGACCAGGGACTGTGGCGTTACACTCGCCACCCAAACTACTTCGGTGACATGATGGTGTGGTGGGGCTATTTCGCCTTCGCCGCCGCGGCGGGAGGGTGGATGACCATCTATGCTCCGATCGCGATGTCGCTGCTTCTCATGCGAGTGTCCGGAGTCGTGCTGCTGGAGAAGAAATTGAAGGAGACGAAGCCGCAGTATCGTCACTACATCGAACGGACAAACGCCTTCTTTCCCGGGCCGCCCCGCAAGGTCGCGCGCTCAGAGGCGCGTTGACCATCCGGGTTGGCAGAGGGTAAACTCCTGCGACCTTAGGTTGGATCACTCGTTTTCCATACCGTCAGACAGGCCGTGCCCGCGATGCCATTCGTTGACATTCGAGATTTGGGCCGCCATGTCGGCCAGGGCGTGACCGTGCGGGGTTGGGTCGTCACGACCCGGTCCAGCGGGAAAATTGCCTTCGCGGTGATCCGGGATGGCTCCGGCTACTTGCAATCGGTGTTGCCGAAGAACGAGGTCAGCGAAGAAACCTGGACCCGGTTCCAGACGCTGACGCAGGAAGCTTGCCTGAGCGTCACCGGCCTCGTACGCGAGGACCAGCGTGCGCCTGGCGGTTTTGAGCTCACCGCCTCTTCGCTCGAAGTCTTAGGTCCCAGCGTGGACTACCCCATCACCCCCAAGGAACACGGCACGAGCTTCTTGTTCGAACATCGCCACCTTTGGCTGCGAAGCCGCAGGCAGGTGGCCATCGCCCGCATTCGCCACGAGGTGTGTCAGGCCATCCACGACTTCTTCAACGAGCGCGGCTTCGTACACGTCGATTCCCCCATTCTGAGTGGCGCGATCGGAGAGGAAGCGGGGAATCTTTTCTCGACGGAGTACTTCGACCTCGGAAAGGCTTACCTCGCGCAAACGGGCCAGCTATACATCGAGGCAGCGGCAGCGGCCCACGGCAAAGTGTATTGCTTCGGCCCCACCTTTCGAGCTGAGAAGTCCAAGACCCGCAGGCATCTGACCGAGTTCTGGATGTGCGAGCCGGAGGTCGCGTTCGCGGACTCGAACGAGAATATGCGCCTTCAAGAGGCGTTCCTGAGCTACCTCGTCGGGAGGGCGCTCGACCGCCGGAAGGAAGAGCTCAAGGAGTTGGAGCGCGACACCACACCGCTCGAGCAAGTGACCCCTCCGTTTCCGAGAATGTCCTACTCGGATGCGATCGCACAGCTCCAGGCGGGCGGGAGCGACATCCAATGGGGCCGCGATCTAGGCGCAGACGATGAGACCGAATTGGCGAAACAACAGCAGAAGCCGCTGTTCGTGTTCAACTACCCGAAGGAAGTCAAAGCCTTTTACATGAAGGAAAACCCGGATGACCTCCGGACGGTGCTCAATAACGATTGCCTCGCGCCCGAAGGGTATGGTGAGATCATCGGAGGGTCCCAACGGGAAGACGACCACGACCGGTTGCTCGCCCGGATTCTTGGCCAGGGCCTGGACCCCGCCACCTACGGGTGGTATCTCGATCTCCGGAAGTATGGGACCTTTGTACACTCCGGTTTCGGATTGGGGCTGGAGCGAACCGTGGCGTGGATTTGTGGGATTTCCCACATCCGGGAGGCGATCGCGTTCCCGCGCCAGATCCACCGACTGTATCCCTAGGCGAGACGGTCGCACGGACTCACGGACTCACGGACTCACGGACTCACGGACTCACGGACTCACGGACTCACGGACTCACGGACTCACGGACTCACGGACTCACGGACTCACGGACTCACGGACTCAC
>JANYKV010000155.1 GCA_025358055.1 Gemmatimonadota bacterium | reverse complement strand
TCGGATTCGAACACACGACGCCCCTAACACCCGAAGCACTGAGCGCGCTTCGAGATGCCCGAAAGAAGGCCCCAGGGATCGCGGAATCGTGGCTCTTTCCTGCTCCGGAGAACCCATCAATCCCAGTTTCGCGCCACCTCGTCCGGGAATGGTGGCAACGCGTCGAGGTCCTCTCGGGCATCGCGCGGATATCGGGGCGGGGCTGGCATGGCCTCCGACGTCAATTCGCGTCAGAGCTCAAGCACACTCCTCCCAAAGATCTCTGCGAATTGGGTGGGTGGAAGTCATTCCAGACAGTGGTGAAGTGTTATCAGCGAGCGGACGAACAGACGATGCGAGACGCGCTCGCCTCACGGCGTGAGATCACATTTCGGTGACGAACGGACACACCAACGGACACACCAAGGCAAAATCGGTTCAAAAAGTGAAACATTCCACGAATCGATTGCTGAGGTAAGATGAAGTGGGATAAGGAGAAGGAGGACCGAGAGGAAAACTGGGGCGGCAGGATTCGAACCTGCAACCTCCCGGTTAACAGCCGGGCGCTCTGCCAGTTGAGCTACACCCCATCGTGGTACGGAAAGCCAGCGCCATCATTGTAATAACTCGTTGCCCGAAAATGAATTGCAGCGGCGAAAGAGGCCAGACCGATTCGTCTGTGGTGAGTAGGCGGATTGTGAGGGGGGACTTTAGTCCCCCTGGCGCGTGGTGCTTTTTGTCCCCTTCGAGGGTGGCTAGTTCCGTGGTTGAGTCAGCCCCGCCGTTCGCCCCCCCGCATTATTGGCCCTCCCCGCGGCAGTTGGGTTACATCCCCAGTCGGCGCCTGCGCTATGCGGGATGCCGAGTTGCCAATCCCCAGTTGCCGAGACGACATTATGGCGATGCCGATCACGATCCCCCGCTACACCGTCGACGAGATCGAATCGTGGCCCGACGACGGAAATCGTTACGAGCTGCTGGACGGGGTCCTGCTAGTGACCCCGATGCCAGGACCGCCTCACCAGTTCGTCGCCACCCGGGTTGCAGCTGCGCTGCTCGGGTTCGTGGCCGACTGGCCTGACATCCAGGTTGCAAGCCCCGGGGTCATCATGGTCCGGCCGAACACCGAGCTCCAACCCGACGTCCTGGTGCTCCGGAGGGCCCGCGGAAACCCGGTGGGACAAGTTCACCGAGCACGTGCTCGCCGTTGAAGTACAGAGCCCGTCCACCAAGATCTACGATCGGGACTACAAGCGTCCCGCATACCTGAGCCTGGGTGTCAAAGAGGTCTGGCGAGTGGACCTCGACCGACAGCTCGTGTTCGTTTCCAAACCGGGCGGCCCCACCGACCAGCTCCACGACTTTGAGATTCGATGGGAACCACCCGGCCTCGGCCGGACCTTCACGCTGCCATTGAGCCGGATTTTTCGCGACCTCGAATAAGCGCCCGGTTTTCCGAATGGGGGCTCGGTTGGGCCGAGCCTTGCAGAGGTAGCTTCTAGAAGCTACCTTGAAGGATGCGTGCCGTCGGCCTCAAGGTCCTCAAGAATAAGTTGGCGGAATATGTCCGCCTGGCCGCCTCGGGAGAGACCATCCTCGTCACCGACCGGGAACGGGTGGTTGCCGAACTGGTTCCGCCCGGTCCGGCGCGGAGTCCGCTGGCGGCCGACGCGATGCTGGCCCAGGCGGTTCGCCGGGGCTGGCTCACCGCGCCCACGGTCGTCACATCAGACCCGCCCCAGGGCATTCCCGTCGCGAAGCTCCGAGACGTGCTCGCGGAGCTCGATCGCGACCGGGGCGATCGGTGATCTACCTGGACACATCGGTCGCCCTGGCCCAGCTGCTCGCCGAGGACCGAAAGCCTCCCGCAGAACTCTGGAGCGGGGTACTGGTGTCGAGTCGGCTCCTCGAGTACGAGGTGTGGACGCGGATCCACGGCCGAGCCATGGCGAAGACTCTGACGGAAGCTGTGGAGGCGTTGCTGGCGCGGATCGCGTTTCTCGAGCTGGTCCGGCCGGTGTTGACCCGGGCGCTCGAGCCGTTCCCCAAGCCGGTGCGCACCCTCGACGCATTACACCTCGCCTCGATCGACTTTCTCACACGACAGGGCCAGCGCGTGCAGCTGGCCAGCTACGATGAGCGACTTCGAGGGGTGGCCACGGCCATGGGGGTTGCTCTCGTCGACCTGTAGTTGAGCGCCCAGGGTGAAGGCGGGAGGGATGGATCGCAGATCGGCGGCGGCGTTGCTGCTTCGAGGGCCGAAGCCCTCACTCCTCGGCCTACGGCTCCGGGAGGACGGAAACGTACACGGCCGCCGAATCGGGACGCGCTCCGGCGTGGCGCGGTAGGACATACGCCCCCGCGAGTCGCCCCTTGCTCGCGGCCAGGGTAACGTAATCCCCCATCGCGAAGCCATCCGCGCGCAACCGCCGACACGGCGTCACACTATTGATGCAGAAGCGGTCAAGCCCCAGCCCCTCCGACGTGGCGAGCGTCGCAAAGCGTTCGAACGCGGCGCCATCGACACTACGATAGAGGACGACCTCGGTGCGGGATGAACTGACGACATACTGCATCAGGTACCACCCACGATCGGTACCCACGATCCCAGGCCAAGCCTGGGCGACCTGGACGGAGAGCCCCAAATCCACCACGTGGGGACCGGACCAGGATCCCCCCGCAAGGCGCGTCGCGCAGCGGACCTGGTTACTCTGTTCATGGGTGCGAACGCCTTGCGACCAGCACGCTAACAAATCGCCGTTCGGCCGCCCCGCCAGGACGGGAAGGTCGAGAAGAGTGTCGCCGGCGACGATTGCCACGGCGGCCGGGGGACCGAACGTGACGCCTCCGTCGGTAGAGCGCCGGTGGAAGACTGCGTTGGCGCTCCCCTGCATGTTCACGAGCCGCGAGTAGGTGACCTCGAGAGCGCCGCCCGGTGTCACCGCCAGCTGCCCGTCGAACGCGGAATCGGAAACAAGCGTGGGAGCCGTGAAGGTGCGTCCACCGTCGCGGGAGACCAAGAGGACGACGTGCGAGACGAGCGGCCCTTTCCAAGGCTCTCCCAACTTGGGCGGCAACTCCGTCATCACGAGCGCGCCATCCGAGAGGTACACCGACCCCCGATAGGGACTCCCCTCCAGACGGTCCACCGTCATCCAAGGCTTGTCGTAGAATACCGTACTTCCCGAGATCGAGTCGTGCGTGTTCTCGAACGCCCCGACCGCGGTCGCCGCGCCAGGCTCGGTAGGCATGCGCGACAGGAACGTCCCGATCCTCGAACCAACTCCCGACATGGATTCCAAGAGCGGAGTCCCGTCCGTCGCGAAGTTGGCGACGACGTCCGCGCCGAACGCCTGCGATCCGTCGTTTCCAGGGGGGTGCGGCGGGGCGAGCGCGCCGGCGGCCCAAGTGCGGCCACCATCGGTCGATCGCCAAACCCAGATCCCTGTACTGGTCCCAACGGGCGGCATGCCATTCATCGCGGCCACGACCAGACGGTCTGGATTGCTGGGGTCGATCGCGAGGGTCGGCTCAAATGCTTGGGGTGCACTCAGGACCGTCGTGACCACCCCGGACCTTTGCGACGCCCGGCATCCCACCACCGCGAGGACGCCGACCAGCACCAGATGGTTCGTTCGCCGCACGAGAGATCCTTTCATCACAGAGCGTATGCGGAGGGCGCCGCACCTGGTCGGCATGGGAGCGCTCGGCCGACCCGACAAGCAAACATGGAGCGCCACACCGTGGGACGCCAGGCGAGCCCGTGCGTATATTCCCGCCACTCAGATTCGCCAACGAGCGGCCATCGCGCCCCTTGCGGCGGCGCCCATGGGGCGGCTAAGTACGACCACTCCATTTCTCTTTTCCAAATTGGCGAGGACTCTCTGTCCCATCCTGCACCTGGGCTGACCGCAGCGTTAAGCGGCAGTTACCGCATCGAGCGCGAAGTCGGCCAGGGCGGAATGGCCACCGTGTACCTCGCCCAGGATCTCAAACACGAACGCAAGGTCGCCCTCAAAATCCTTCGCCCCGAATTGACCGCGGCGATGGGTACCGACCGGTTCCCGCGCGAGATTCATATCATCGCGCAGCTCCAGCACCCGCATATCCTGCCGCTCTATGACTCCGGCGAGGTCGGAGGTTTCCTCTACTACGTAATGCCGTTCGTGGACGGCGAGTCCTTGCGGGCCCGATTGAACCGGGATGGGCAACTCCCCATCAACGAGGCGGTCCGGCTGCTGCACGAGATCACCGACGCGCTCGCATACGCCCACGCCCGCGGCATTGTCCACCGGGACATCAAGCCGGACAATGTGATGCTCTCCGGCCGCCACGCGGCGGTCACCGACTTCGGTGTCGCCAAGGCCGTGAGCGCCTCGGCCGGCGACAAACTCACCACGGTCGGTATCGCGGTCGGCACCCCGCACTACATGGCGCCGGAGCAGGCGATGGCCGAGGTCAACCTCGATCACCGAGTTGACATCTATGCCCTCGGCGTGATGGGCTACGAGATGCTGACCGGGCACCCGACCTTCGAGGCCAGCACGGCCCAGGCCATTCTCTCCGCCCACGTGCTGGAGCCGCCGAAGGATGTTCGGGAGCGCCGGCCCGAGGTGCCCGCGTTACTCGCCGAGGCGCTGCTCAAGTGTTTGGCCAAGAACCCCGCCGACCGATGGCAGAGCGCCGACGAACTGTTGGCCCAGCTCGAGCTGGTGGCCACCACACCGAGCGGCGGCGTGACGCCGACCACCACGCGGCCGTATCAGGCGATCCATCCCAAGCCCAAGCCGGCGGCCAAGAGCACCCGGCGGACCCTGCTCGGAGGGATCATCGTAACGGTGGTGATCGTGGGCGCCGCAGCGGGCGCTTTGCTTCTGCGAGGTGGAGGCCACCACGGAATTCAACGCATTGCCGTCATGCCGATCGAGGACATCTCCGGCAAGGACGCCCTCTTCGTCGACGCCATGCAGGATGCGCTCACCAACGCGCTCAGCAAGCTTGGCTCAGTGGGAGTGGCACCTCGATCCTCCATGACGGTTTATAAGACCACTCCGAAGCCGACCCGCGACATTGCGAAAGACCTCAATCTTGACGCCGTCCTCGAGGCCACCGTCTTCCGGTCCGGCGAGGTGATGCGGTTCAACGTGCAGTTCAGCGATCCGATCACTACCCGAAGCCTCTGGTCGGAAACCTACGAACGGAACGTGAAAGATGTGCTGGCGGCGCAAAGCGAAATCGTAAGTCTTACCGCGAAGGCGGTGGCGAAGGCCCTTGGAGGAGCAGCTCAATGACTCGGATTCGAATCGGCATTCTGGGCACGCTGCTCGCGCTGTCGGCGTGCGGCAAGAAAGGATCAAACCTGCCGGTCGTCACCCTCCTTTCGCCCGAAGGAGTCAATCACCTCGGGAGCAAATTCTCGCCCGACGGAAGTCGGGTAGCATTCTGGAGCCCGGGCGATGATGGATGGGACCTGATCGTTGCCCGCGCCGATCTCAGCGGCCAACGCACGGCATCGTCGCACAACACGAGGATCTGGCCGATTGTCTGGTCGCCCGACAGCAAGCAGTTCGCGTTTGCCTCGAGCGCCTCCAACGTCGCAGACATCCTGGTCATCCCCGCCGACAGTGGAACGGTGCGCCAACTCACCAACGCCCCAGGATTCGAGGTCCCCACCGCGTGGAGTCCGCGAGGCGATCGCCTGACGTACACGGCCACCGGGGAGGGATCCGTCTTCCGCGGGTTTTTCTTCGACTTGGCCACGGGGCAATCCTCGCCGCTCCCAGCCACGGTCCCGGCTCTCGCGCGGTGGTCACCGGATGGCGCAAGACTTGGATTCGAGGGATTGGGCCAAAGCAGCACCCTCTGGGTTGCCGACAGCGTCGGTGGAAGTCCGAAGCAGCTCACGACCGAGAACCAGGAGTCCGATCTGAACTGGTCCCCGGATGGTACCGAGATCGCCTACGTGTCTCGCCGCACCGGCACCGGTGACATCTGGGTGGTCCCGGTCAACGGAGGCGCGCCCCGACAGCTCACGCGCGACATTCGGGATGACTTTTCGCCGCGCTGGTCGCCCGATGGGAAGTGGATCGCGTTCATTTCTCAGCGCGGACGTCAGACCGACGTGTGGCTCGTTCCCGCCGCCGGCGGCATCGAGATTCGGGTAACCGACGATGCGGCCGAGGAAGGGAATCTGCAGTGGGTCGGCAAAAGCGGTCTGCTCAGCTTCCACACCGGAACCACCGGCGATGCCCTGTGGGTGACTACGATTAGCGAAGGTCACGAGCGACGACTCACCCCGGATTCGATGCGGGTCGCCAACCTGGATGTTTCGCCGAGCGGTGCCGAGGCGGTGTATGAGGTGCTTCACGGCGGTGGGGTCAGCGATCTTCAGGTGATGCAGGTGGCCGATGGCAAGCCCCGCACGCTGGTGACGGGTACCTCGATCAATACGCTTCCCAACTGGTCTCCCGATGGCAAGTCCATCGTCTTCTTGTCGAACCGGTCCGGCAGTATGAACCTTTGGATCCTGCCCGCGGCGGGGGGCCCCCCACGTCAGCTCACGGATTTTCCCACCTCCCAGGCGAACCCGGAATGGTCTCGTGACGGTTCCATGATCTACTTCACTTCCCCCAAGGATGCCGCCCCGTTCAGCGACCTCTGGAAGGTCTCAGCGGCGGGCGGCGCGCCAACCCGGATCACCAAGACCGGGATGATCAACGGCCTCGCGGTCAGCCTCGTGAGCGACGGCATCTTTGTTCAGTCGGTGGGTGGGAAGGCCGGCCAGACCGTTCTCTGCCGAGTGCTGCCGGATGGGAAGCTCCAGGTGCTCTGGGATCGAAGCAATGTGACAGGGTTTTCCTGGTACGGGTTCACCCCCAAGGGTGATTCGATGGCGATCGACGCCGAATTGCCCGGTGGGGGCATCGGCAGCTACCTGATCTCCACCACGACCGGGCAGGGCCGCCAGCTGCTTGGAAAGAGCGACCAGGTCGGCGATTTCTCGCGCGACGGACGCTGGCTCGGATACTGGAGCGGCACCGCGACGCTCGCGCTTGGCGTTCTGGACATGAAAACTGGCGCCAGCCGGCGACTCACCCGGTCTCCGGAGAGTGAAAGGTCGTATTGGTGGAGCTCCGACAACAATACGATTCTGTTCACCCGTCAGTCACAACGACGGCGGATCGCGACGGTGGACCTGAGCGAGCTGATGAAGGGACGTTGAGGGCACCACTCCTATTCGTCCGGTATCTGGCCGGCGAGGAACCACCAGGCCAAGGCGCCTTTGAGGTGAGATGAGGTACTTCGCCTACGGCGCGAACATGGATCGTGCCCATATGAGCCAGGCTGCGCCCGGCGCAACGGTCATCGGCGTCGCGACCATCGCGGATCACCGGCTCACGATCGGGCACGCGGGGTTTGGTACGCTGGTCCCTGCCTCCGGCGGTCGGGTGTGCGGACTCGTCTGGAATCTCACTCCGACCGACGAGAAGTCGCTCGATCAATTCGAGGGGATCGACCGTGGTTTCTACCGAAAAGCCATCATGGCAGTCACCACCTCGGACGGCACCTTCGACGCGATGGTCTATCTCGCGGTCGACGCCCGGCCCGGCAAGGCAAGTCCAGATTACCTGAGGCAAGTCGTGGCGGGAGCACGGGCCGCCGGTTTCCCCGCCGACTACCTCGCCGAGCTTGTCGAGCTTCCGGAGGACGCCTGTGCCGCCGGACCCTGGATTCCTCCCAGCGGGCGCTAGGAAGGCTCTATACAAGGTCTCAGCGAGAGGGAGGCCGCAGGAGTTCCGGAGGGCGCGGGCGTAGCTGGCCCTTACCCCATCCCCATCGCCACCACAAAGCCGAGCGCCCGGGGGGACCGTGCGGTCGAGCCCGTCACCGCCACGACATGTTCAGAGTTTCTCTCTGGCCTCATTTCGACCGGACCACCGGCAAGACGATCCTCGAGGGATACACTCCCCCATGATGAATCACGTTTTTCGCTACCACCCCGTCCTTCTCATCGAAGTTGTTCCCACCGGTGTTGAGATTGCGATCGAAATGCGGGAAACTGCTGCTGGACACCTCGATCCGGATCCGGTGCCCAACCCCGAACGAGTTGCTGGTCACGAGCGGCGGTAAGTCGACCTTATACACCGTGCCCGCTTGCATGAAGACCGGCTTCTCCCACCCCTCCCGCCACCGCACGCGCTCGATCTCCTCGTCGAGATTGTAGGCCTTCCCGTCCGGACCTACATCCATGAGCTTGATCGTGAGATCGGTATCCTTGACGTCGGACGACAGGTATAACGAAACCTCGATGTTCCCCGTCACGTCAAGCCGCTCCTTGAGCGGCGCCGTGGTGTATACCAAAATGTCGTTCCGCATCTCGAGCCCCGCTTGATCGAACGACCCGCCGGCCAGCACCGCAAAACAGCAGCTCTGCCCGCCCAGCGAGGGAACGGGATGCATCGGATCGTAGGTCAGCGCGTCGGTGCCGGCCTTCACCGGCTTGGTCGTCGCCAGCCGCCCGTTGCCGAGCGCGGTGTTGGCGCCCCCATCGCTGTCGAGGTAGTAAGACACCAGCTCGGCATTCTTGGGCGGCCACGTGTCATAGCTCTTCCACTCATTCGATCCCATCTCGTAGGCACGAACCTTCGGCTCGCTGGTAACCCCGTTCTCGATCCCCTTGAGCCAATGATCGAACCAGCGCTGGACCAGTCCGACATAATCGAACCGTGCGTCGCCCATGTCGCGCTCGCCGACGATCGTATGCTCCGACTCGATTCGCCCCTGGTTGCAGTGCAATGTCGGCGCGATCACCATGAACATGTTGTTCCGCGCGGTTGCGTTTGCCGCGTTCTTGGTCTCGTAGTCGAACAGCGCGACGTTCGGCCCTACCGACACGTCGTACCAAGCGTTGATATACAAGGTCGGCGCGCCGGACCGATCTCCCTCGCCGCCGAAGTCGATCTCTTTCCACTTGGGATCGTTCGGAAGGCGATTCACGAAGTCGTCGAGGTCGCTCGGCATAGCGCCCAGGTTGTGCATGATCTGATTGATGGGAAGCGTCCAGATCCCCACGTCCAGATTCGGCGTGGACAGCGTCTCCGGCTCCATATTCCAGGCCTTGCTGATCCGGAGCATCTGCTCGCGCGTCAGGTCGGCCGGCCAAACCGGGTGATACTTGTAGCCGGCGCTGAAGTACCACGAGAACCAGAAATTCTGGAGCGCGCCGCCGCGATAGAAGTTCCCCATTTCATTGTAGGGTCCGACCTTGCCGATGCCGGCCCCGGAACTGATGGGAACTGATGCGGCGAAGCCGGGATGCTGCGCCGCATTCATCTTGTGCTGCTCCTCGGCGCTCGAGGAGCATCCGATCGCGCCGACCTTTCCGTTCGACCATGGCTGCTTGGTGACCCAATCGATCGTATCGTAGCCGTCTTTCCCCGAACCCACGAGGTAGGTATAGGTGCCCTCGGAGAAGTATCGCCCTCGCTCGTTCTGGATCATCACGGCATACCCGTTTTCGATGAAGCTCCGGATGTAGAGGCTGAAGCTTCGGATCATCCCCTCGGTCAGGTATGGGTTGTGGATCAGGACGGTGGGTAGGTTCTGCCGGGGATGGTCTTTGGGAAAGAGTATCAGGGCCGATAGACGGATGCCGTCGCGCATCGGCACGCGGACCATTTCATCACGCTCGGCCCGAGTGGCAATGTAGTCCATCGCGGCCGTGGTCTTCATCGCGGCGGTCTGCGTTGCGGCAGGCTTGGTCGCCAGGGCGGCAAGGCAGGCGAGAGCCAGGTAGACGCGAGCCCAGCCACGCGGTCGTGTTCTCATGATCTCCCCTCGGATGCAGTCGGTATAGGACGGGCGAGCCGGTCACAATCGTCTCCCCGGCAGACGAACTTAGCTAAATTTAGAGGTTACGTCGTAGAACCGTTCTCCGGATTCCCCTTCGCGCGGATCTTTCATGAAAACGCTGATCGCCACCACGCTGTTAGCCGTGGCCGTCGCAGTGCCCGCAGCCGCCCAGACCCCTCCCATCAGCAAGCTCGACTCGGTCTTTTCCCAGTTCCGGCGCACGGACGGACCCGGGTGCGCGGTGGCCGTAAGCCGAAACGGTGAGCCGCTGGTGGCCAAGGGCTACGGCATGGCAGACATGGCGCAGGGCATAGCCATCAGCCCGCAGTCGGTCTTCCATGTGGCCTCGGTCTCGAAGCAGTTCACCGCGATGAGCCTGGTGCTCTTGGCCGCGAGCGGGAAGATTTCCCTCGACGACGACGTGCGGAAGTACATCCCTGAGCTTCCGACCTACGGCCCACCGATCACCATCCGCCACTTCCTGACCCACACGAGCGGGATCCGTGATCAGTGGAACCTTTTGATGACGGCCGGGTGGCGTCTGGGAGACGACATCATCACTGAGCAGGACGTGCTCGACATCGTCACCAGGCAACGCGGCTTGAATTTCCCGCCCGGCACGGATTGGAACTACAGCAATACCGGCTTTACGTTGGCGGCCGTGATCGTCAAGCGGGTCACGGGCAAGAGCCTTCGCGAGTATGCCGAGGAGGTGTTGTTCAAGCCGTTAGGCATGAGCCGGACGCATTTCCACGACGACAACTCGATGATCGTCCCAGGCCGGACCCGCGGATACACCTATCGCGCCGGCGATTGGAGGGAGAACGTTCCGAACTATTCGACCGTCGGCGCTACCAGCCTGTTCACCACCGTGGCCGACCTGGTCCAGTGGCATCGTGAGCTCGACGAAGGCACCGTGGGCGGACAGGCTGCGCTCGAGACCCTGTTCCATCGCGCCGTCCTAGCCTCCGGCGACACACTCCAGTATGCGCTTGGCATCCAGCACGGAACCTATCGCGGCCTCCACACCATCTCGCATAGTGGTGGCGACCCTGGGTACCGTACCTATGTGCTCCATTTCCCATCGCTCAAGGCCGGCGTATCCGTGCTCTGCAATCTGAACGAGGTCAATCCCGTGCGGCTGGCGGAGCAAACTGCGGACCTCTATTTCGCCGGCGATTTGCGTCCTGAAGTGCCACCCGGCGACTCATCGGCCGCCGGCCCGCTCGTGAACGCCACCGGGCTGTATTGGAGCGAGCGGGACGAGAACGCCGTGGAGGTAGTCTCCTCCGCGGGCACGCTGAGGTGGCGGGTGGGCCTCAACTCGGTGGCGCTCCGGAAGATTGGTGACCGGTCCTACACGTTAGGCCAGGGACCGGCCACGGTAGCCGTTGAGTCCTCCGGCCGGCTCAAGGTGGTATCCGGCAACGGCGAGCCGAATTGGCTCGTCAAGGGAGAGAAATGGACGCCGAACGCGGCCGACCGGGCTGCCCTGGCCGGGCGCTATGCCAGCGATGAGATCGGTGCGGTTTGGGAACTCCATGCGTCGGGCGACAGTCTCCTATTGGTGCGGCGGAAATTCCCGCCGGCGCCGCTGGTCGCCGTCTATAAGGATACCTACACGGCGGCGTCGTTCGTCACGTTCGTAATTCGGGCCCAGCGAGACAAAGCGGGTAAGGTCACCGGCATTACAGTCGGTTCCGGCCGCGTCAGAGCGGTGCCGTTCAAGCGGGTCCCGGCGGGAGACATGGCGGGAACGTTACCCTAAGGATGCGTCTTCGCGAGAGGTTAACCTGGACCGCACCTTTCGAGATGTCGATGTCACTCGCCGTTCGGGTGCGGGGGGTCGGTTGAGAGCCGACTGAGGAATCGGTTCATGAGCTCAATCACCCCCGATGGGTTGTACCAGTGCAACGTATGAGGAGCTTCCATATCCACGACCGTGGCATGGGGGACCGACTTCTTGAGCAGTTCAATGCCGCGCAGCTTGTTGGGTACATCGATCTCAGCCGCCCACTTTCTCCAGCGCTCGATATCCGTTGCCGAATATCCGAACGCCTTCATTGCTCGAGCGGCAGGCTCAGCCTGCCTTGCCCAAACCGCGAGCGTGGGCTGCCGAATTCCAGAGAAGTCGGCCGGTTTCGCGATGAACTTGATGAGCTGCGGGCCCATGACATCGGGAAGCTGCCAGGCGAGACGGCCGTCTTGGCCCAAATAGGTCTGGCTCCGTAGGGTGGCGGCTTGAGCCGGGCCCCAGCTCGCTGCATCCCTTCGTCGAAACCAGCTCTCGAGGGCTTCGTGCGAGGCCAAGGCACTGTCCGGCGTCGCGAAATACTGGTTGACCCCGGCGCCGCCCGCACTCGCAACGAGACCGGGCCAATCATACACCGCATCCAAAAATACGAGACCCGCAATGCGGACCGGGATGCGCGCCGCCACGAGCGGCATCTCGAGCCCGGCGAACGAGTGGCCAACAAGTATCGTTCGCTTCGCGCCCACCGCGTCCAGAAACGCTACGACATCCTGCACCAGCGTTTCGAGACCGTACCCCGGGGCGGGCTTCTCGGACGCGCCGTGACCCCGCCGGGTCAGTCCCATCACATGGTACCGGTCAGTGAAGGCCGGCGCGATGCCGTCGAACGAATGAGCGGTATGACCCCAACCTGGGAGGAACAAGAGGAGATCGCCTGTGCCGCCCCAGTCCAGGTAGTGCAGGGTGACGCCATTCACCCGGGCGAATAAGTCTTGGGGAACGACGGTGGTCGGGCCCGTCGGCGGCGCCGGTGGGGGCGGCGGCGCTGGGGCGGTACATGACGCCAGAGCAACGGCCACCCCTAGGGCGAGCGAAAGGCGATGCATTGATATCATGCCCCCCACACCTGTTCGTACACCCGAAGCCAGTTTTCGCCGAGGACCTTCTGAATCTCCGCCGTGGACCAACCCCGCTGAATGAGTCCGCGAGTCACGTTGGGTAGCTCAGAGATGATTTCGAAATCTTTGACGTAGAACCAGGGCTGTAGGACGCTGTATGCCTCCGCGCTGGCGAATTGCTCGCTGCCGTTGGCATTCTGGTCGGGAACTTTGCTGTCTGGCGCCGGGCCCGATCCGGCCGGAGGCATATCGGGGACGGGTTTTGTACCGCCGAACGTGAAGTCCGGCCCGAGACCGACATGATCGACCCCGACCAGCTTCTTCAGGTAGTCGTACTGGTTGAGGTGCTTCTCCAAGCGGACCTGCGGGGTCCGGAGGACACCGACATCCTTCCTCGTGCGGGCGTGAAAGTCGTTGAAGGCGGTGATTCCAATCACTCCGCCCGACTTGGCGATCGTTTCGAGCACTCGATCGCTCGTGCATCGCGGGTTGTCGTTCAGCGTTTTCATATTCGTATGCGAGCAAATGACCGGTACGCCGGTCGACATCGCTAGCGCGTCGAGCGAGGTCTGTTCGCCAGTGTGGCCGCCGACGTCCAGGACCATGCGCAACCGGTGGATCTCCTCCACGAGCCTCCGTCCGTTGCGCGTCAAGCCCAGGTGCGGTTCGAGGCAACCGGCGCCAAACACATTCGCCAGGTTGTAGGCGATGCCGCAGGTGCGGAGTCCCATCTCATAGTAGGCCCGCAGATTGGCGATGGCCGGACCACCGAGCACGCCCTGTTTGTTATCGTCGGATAGCTGCTCCGCGGATTGCCAACCGAGGATCTGGGCGAGCTTGCCCTGCTCGTGCGCATCGCGAATCTCGCGAACGGTTCTCGCCGCGACGATGCGATGGCGGTTCTGGTCATAGAACGCGTGGGAAGCCGCCAAATCGGCCAACGTCTGGTGCTCCGCCCGGAGCCAGGCCCCGACTCCACCCTGTTGCAGCAGATCCAGGTATGCCACGCTGAGACTGGACGGGTCGAGCCCGTTGACCACGATCGTCGCGCGATGAATCGCCATCGGATCTCGGCTCTGACCGCGGTCGTTTGGGTTCACTTGCCAGGCCGCGCGGAGCGCCGTGGTGGCGCCCGAATGGCCGACCGTCGAGGACATCACCGCGGCCGCCACCATATCACGGGCGAACTCCCGACGCGTCACGCCTTGTTCTGGCCTCATGGTCGCTTTCCGCCCGGAATCACCGGGAGTAGGATGTGAGACGGGTGCGCCTGGTCGTGGTAGATCGTCTGATTCGCCACGTTCCACTTGGCGGCGTTGAGCTCGGTGCCGGGTTCGACGTTGAGGCCGCGGAACACGGGCGCGAACGCGCTGGAAACTTCGACCCGGACACGGTGACCCGGCTGAAAGCTGATGCTAGTCGGCGGCAGCCCGATCTCCGCCTTTATAATGCGAGACCCCCCCGGGCCCTCCTCCACTTCCTTCGCCCAATGAGTTCGGTATGGAGCCGTCACGTAGATTTGGTACACATTGTACGCGCTTCCGTTCGGGTGAACATCGATCAGCCGCACGAGAATGTCCGTCGAAGGGGCTGACGTGGCGACGTAGAGTACCGCCGAGAGGGGTCCGGTGACTTCTACAGGGTCTTTCAGGACTTCGCTCGAATAGACCAGAACATCCTGCCGCTTCTCCAGCGCGCTCCGATTCGTCGGCCCGATCGCAACGTCCGCTGAGTCCGAGATGCGCGCCGGCGTAGGGCTACCCGGATCGTAGGTATAGCGATCGACCGGCTCACTCGCGGGCGGTTCGGTGGAGAGGCTTCCACCGCCGTGGGCGAGTCGCGCGTCGCCCGTCGAGTGGAGATAGAACTTGGTGAACACTGTGCCGGGGATGGGCCAGTCGGCGGCCTCCCGCCACCGGTTCACGCCCATGACGAAGACCCGCACTGGGGGCTGCTTCTCCACCCCGTTGTCCTCGCCTTTGAGCCAGTGATCGAACCATCGGATCGAGACGCTGTCGGGATCGAGCAGTGCCTGCGGGCCATAGTCGAGTTCACCCACCTTCGCGGTACCGACCCCATGAAACCAGGGGCCCATCATCAGCTGCTGGTTGTCGCGGGCCAGGGGCTCAGTAGCGAGCTTTCGGATCAGCTGAAAGTTCTTGATCGGCGGCTCGCCGCAGCAGTCGTACCAGCCTGAGATGTGAAGCATGGGCACGCGAACCTTTCGGTAGCGCTGCTCGTAGCTTCCCCACCAGGCGGCGTCCGAGATGGGTTTGCTCCATTCACCGAGAGCGGCTCGCAAATAGTACTCCTCCCAGAAACCGTAGCGATGATTCGCGAGGAATGGCCACCATTGCATCGGCCGGCCGATGATCTTGGGATAGTCGGCCAGCGGCAGATGATCGCGTGCCGCAATCAGGGTTGTAGTGGGATCGGACTGATTCACCCGACCATCCGTGCTCACCATCCAGATGATCTCGAAGGTCGACGCGGTCTCTCGGCTTCCATAGGAAGTGAGGTGCTCGAACTCTGTGGTGTCCCGGCCCAGGGTCACCGGACCGACAAAAGGCACTAGAGCCTTGAGGTACGGATTATCCTGATCCGCCACTAGATACTGGACCATCCCCATATACGAGGGACCGGTCATTCCCACCTTGCCGCTGGACCAGGGCCGCGTGCCGAGCCAGGTGATCGCGTCGCTGCCGTCCTTCGCCTCATCGCGCTTGCCGTACCAGTCGCCCTCGGAATCGTACTTGCCGCGACAATCCTGAACCGCGAGCACGTAGCCGTGGTCGACGTAGTATTGCCCTTGATGGGCATACTCTGGGGTCTCGCTCCCATAGGGCGTCCTGATGAGCACGACGGGATACGGACCCGCCCCCGCCGGCCGGTAGAGATCGGTGGCCAACCGGACCCCGTCTCGCATCGGCACCATTACGTTTTTCTCAACGATGATGCCGCCGTTCATGGCTCCGGAAACCTTCGCGGGAAGGTGCTCCCCCGCGTTCGCCGGTGCCTCAATGACTTTTGCAGGCGGCGAGGCGCAGGAGGCCACTGCCACCAGCGATCCCATCCAAAGCGCACCAGTCCACAAGATTCGGTTTGTCATTCTTAGCAGGGCCTCGGGGTCGATGTAAAATCTAGCCGTCAGGAGCGCGCTCAGCCCCAGACTTTCTCGTATACTCGAAGCCAGTTCCCACCCATGGCCTTGTTTACCTCTTCGTCGGTCCAGCCCCTGCCCTTGAGGCCGCGGATGACGTTCGGAAGCTCCGCGATACTCTCGAAGCCCTTCACGTATCGCCACGGCTCCCCCAACAGATCGGGCGGCATGATCTCTTTGTTGATTCCACCACCGTACGGGATCGCCATCCCGTCGACGAAGTCGGGACCGAGGCCAACATGGTCGACCCCGACCCGCTTCTTCATATAGTCGAACTGATCCAGATGCTGGTCGAGCGTCGCTTGTGGCACGGGACCTGTGTTCCCCCTGGATCGCACGTGGAAATCGCTGACCGCCGTGATCCCGATCACACCACCGGTCGCCGCGATCGCGTCGATCACGCGGTCGCTACTGCAGCGGGCGCTGTCGTTCAGAGTCTTGACGTTGGTGTGGGTGCAGATCACTGGCACGCCGCGCGAGATCGCGATCGCATCGAGCGACGTCTGTTCGCCGGTGTGGCCGCCAACGTCGAGCACCAGCTTGAGATGGTGGATCTCCTCCACCAGCCGCTGACCGGCGCGGGTGAGAGGCACGGTCGGTTCGAGGCATCCCGCTCCGAACACATTGGTCACGTTGTAGCAGAGCCCCACGATTCGGAGCCCGATCTCGCTGAACGCCCGGAGCGCTGTCCGCGGCGAGCCTAACGGTGAGTTGAAAGCATAGCCCAGCGTCTCCGCCGATTGCCAGCAGAAAACGTTCGATGCTTTGCCGTCGCGGTGGGCCTGGCGGATCTCGGCAACCGAGTTGGCGCGTACGATTTCTTTGCTGTGCTCATCGAAGAACCGCAGCAGCTCGGCGAAGGAGTCCATGTCGGACGGCCCGCCCGCCACACAGCAATCGACCCCACCCTGTTGCATCCCGATGAGATGCGACAGCCGCATGTTCCCGGCGGAGAGCCCATCGACGACGATCGGGCGGTCGGGAGCGGATTGGCGCTTCGCCTCGACGACCTCGGCGAAGGGGCCAAGGTTAGCCGCGCTCAATGCCCCCGCCGCGAGGGCGGTCTTCAGGAGTTCGCGTCGTTCCACAGGGCCTCCAGAGTAGGACGGTAAAGCGGTGGCCTGCTGGCGTCGGAGGGCGTCTTGCTTCAACCACCTGTTTTGTGAGTTCCCAATATTGGCGTGCGGATTCGGCTGGGGCAACCGCTCCTCAGAGTTCGCGACACGATTGGCCTCGTTGGAGCCGGGTAAGCTGGCGGACCTGATGGTGTCAAAGCGGTTCCAAGCCGAACAGACCCTCCGACCAGATCCACGACTCGGAAATGCGATGGGAACCGCCCGGCCTCGGCCGGAACCTCACGGTGCCATCGCGCCGGATCTTTCGCGACCTTCTTTAGCCGTCAGCAGCACGCACGCGTTACGCCCGCCGGAGTCCAGGTGGGGGCGGCGTGCTCGCTCCGGCGCCCTTACCTGTCCTAACATCTCCCACACATCAATCACACCCCCTCCTCTACGTCGCCAGCCATCTTTATGGATAACCCAATGGTTGGTCGTCGGGCGAAAGGAACAATTGAAAGGAGTGTTTGCAGTGCCGACAATGTCGCGCCGAACCTTCATTATAGGTGGCGTTCATGGGGTCGCGCTGACCGGCTGGGCTGTGAGAACGACGTCCGGCCTAGGGCGCGCCCGTCGTCAACGCGAGGCGGGCCGCCTCACCGCGCGTCCCACCGCGCCGAAGGACTCCCTCGCCCCTGGCCTCCATACGCTTAAGGTAGGCAGCTCGAGAGAGACGCTGCTGTATGTCCCCAGCGCGTACCGCGCGGATAAACCCATGGCGCTCGTGCTGGCCCTCCACGGCGCAACCCAAGCGGCGGCCACCTGTATGCGGATGTTCACAGCCCAGGCGGAAGAGAGCGGGTTCCTCCTCCTCGCTCCGAGTTCGGACGGGATCAGCTGGGACGCCATCCGAGGTGCCTTCGGTGCCGATGTCACCCACATCGACAAGGCACTCGAAGAAACCTTCCGCAACTGCCGCGTGGACCCACATCGGCTCGCGGTCCTCGGCTTCTCCGATGGCGCATCCTATGCTGTATCGCTGGGACGCATCAATGGCGATCTCTTCACCCACGTCATCGCCTATTCATCCGGATTCATCATCCCCGGCGTCCCGCATGGGAAGCCGCAGTTTTTTGTGTCGCACGGCACCCGGGATGAGATCCTCCCGATTGATCGCTGCGGCCGCGTGGTGGTCGCTCGGCTTCGAGAGGAGGGGTATTCGGTTCGGTTCGAAGAGTTCGATGGGGGACACACGGTGCCTTTGAGTATCAGTCAGGAATCGACGCGGTGGTTTATGGGCTGACAGCGGAAGGGGGAAAGGGAAAGGACTGCAAGAACAGGACGGCAAGGAGAGAACGGCAAGACAACGACGGCAAGTCAAGGACGGCAAGAGCCGGTCCCCTGCGTCGTCACGGCTTCTGCCCCTATTTGCCGCCCTTGTTGCCGTCTTCCTGTTGCCGTCCTGTTCTTGCCGTCTCGTATTTTGCCGTCTTGTACTTGCCGTCTTTCATTTGAGGTCACGGTTTCTGCCCGATGTCCCGCAAACGCCCCCGCGCCTCGTCGTTCTCCGGATCACGCCGCACCGCCTCACGAAACGCGGTTGCAGCAGCGGTCGTATCACCTTTCATCAAGTTGATGTTGCCGCGGAACACGTACATGGCGGAGCTGCCGGGGAACAGCTCTTCATTGAGGCGGAGCAGCGACAACGCATCGTCGAACCGGCTCGCGCGTCCCAGGCGGAATGCCGCGCTGTTGAGCGACGGTTCACCAAAGTCATAGCTGTCGCGGCCGTAATACCGCTCCCGCAGCGCGCGATAGGCGTGCTCGGCCGAATCGGTCCCACCGGCTTGCGCCGCCTCCACAATCAGCACCGTCAGGGGCACGGGCCGACTCACACCACGGTGACAAGTGGCGCAGGTCGCCTGCGGACCTGAACTCGTGCGCCCTGGAATAGTATCCAATCGGCGATTGATCTCCTGAACCATGCGCATCATCTGCCGGGCGACGACCTTCGTCCGCTTCTCGTCACTCGCGAAGTCGAATCGTTCGAGCGGCATGCCCTCCTGGCCGACATGACAGAACGGGCACCGCACGCCGAGGCTACCGACGATGTTTCGCATTTGCCCAATGACTTGAATGACCGGAGTGGTGCGCGGGATGACCTGTACGTTCAGGAGCGAGTCCGGCGGCCAGTGACCCGGCGCCTGCGCCTTGAGCGCTCCGGTGAGAACCATCAGGCCGAGGGTGGCGAGAATAGGTGTGCGCATCATGAAACTCCGGAGTGGGGCACCATTCGGCTGGATATCAGGGCCCATCAATTCAACTCGCGCCCGCCGCAAAAGCCAGGGGGAGCTCGGTTTCCCCACCAAACCCTGACACCATCATATTGCCAATAAAACTTCCGCTTCTCAGCTCCGGATGTTTCCGGGCCCTACGATTTCCCGTCTCGCGGGCCTTCTCGCCATCTCAAATTTGCCGTTCTTCTGGGCCGGATGCATCCGGCCCCTGCGGGTTCCTTTCTCGCGGTCTTGTTGCCTTCTTCTTGCCCTCCCGTTTCCCCCTCCATTCACTCCGGCCGGGTGGCGACAAACAACTCGTAACATCCGGCTTCCAGTGCAGAATCCGAAATCCGACATCGGCGAGGAGCCGGAGCCTTGGTTCTCCGATTCCCGGGATCCCCAAACGTAGCGAAGTTTGGTGCAATGTTCTTCGGCTATTCATCAAGATTCTTCGCGCTCTTCGCGGCTTCGCGGCTTCGCGGTCATGGGCTGTTGACGCCTCACCGCGAAGGCGCAAATGAACGAGAAGCCGTGAAAATGGACATCACTGCGCCAAAACGGTGATGGCGAACAGAAGTCTGTTGGCGAGCGTGGCCGATGCCGAGTTGCGACCTCCCACGCCGAGTCTTTAGCTTACGGCCATGCCAGTCTCGCTTCCGCGCTACACGCTCGAAGACCTGGACTCGTTCCCGGACGACGGCAACCGGTACGAGCTGGTGGGCGGGGTGCTGCTCGTGACGCCGGCGCCAATGCCCCCGCATGACATCGTGGCAATGCGTTTTCTGCGCATGCTCTTCAACTATTTCAGACCAGATCAAGTAGCCGATGTCTTCGCTCGAGGATCGGTCGAGATCGCTCCTGATGTGCATATGGAACCGGACCTTCTCGTCGTCCCCGTCGGCGAGGCAGGTGGGGAACGGTGGACCGATGTCCGGAGCTGGTGGTTGGCGATCGAAGTTTCTGGTCGCGGCTCCCGGGTGTACGATCGCGATCACAAAGGACCGGCTTACCTGGCTGTCGGGGTTCGGGAATTTTGGCGAGCGGACCTGCGCTCGCGATGTGTGTTCGTTCGCACAACTGTGGAGGGTGCCGAGCGGCGAGTCGACACTGAATTAGTCTGGCAGCCGCCGGAGATGCCGACGCCGCTCATTCTCGATGTGGGGGCTTTGTTCGCCAATGTGCGAGGCGATGAGTAGTTGTCGATGCCTCCCCCGCGATCTCTTCAGCGCGCGACCAGCGCCCCGTCCTTGATGATGTCCTTTCCGCCAGCGGTCACCGTCGCCCCCGTGAGAAAGAACAGCACCTCACCGTTGCTCGATCGATTCTTGCCGCCCGATTCCCAGTTGTCGCCCACCGCCAGCCGCACAACGCCCGCACCGTAGCCGTAGTAGGGCATGAATCCTGAAGGCAGGACGGCGCCGAGTTCCGGATTGGTACCGATGACGAACTCCCCCGGCACATCTTTGTTGCCGGTCGCTGCCTGCCAGGTTTTCACGATCGCCTCCCCCCCCTTCACCGACTCGAACTTGACCACCCGTCCGTCCTTGAACGTCACGGCGATCGTCGGCGATCGGAGGTCGAAACTCGAGTTACCAACGAATTTTCCGGTGGCCCGCGTCAGGTCGGTGGTGCGAAGCACGCTGGCGGGAAGTTCCTCTTCTCGATCGCGAACCGACCGCGCGTTGGCCATCTTCGTTTTGCTGGCATCGCCGGTGTTGTGATGGAACCATGCCGACGCCGGCACCGTGAAGGTGAGGTCGGTGCCGTTCGGCGCGGTGACTCGGACTGCGGCACCGCGGAGGGTGGCTTCGAGTGCCTTGAGTCGGGGAGCGAGACGTTCCGGCGGAACCATGATCGCGCGGGCATACATCGCTTCGATCGGCGTAACATCGGCTGGGTCCGGCGGCAGGAACCAATGGAAATGGATCGTGCGCACCCGGGAACCTTCGACCAGGTGCTCAAACACCGGCCCGGAAGTGTAATTGACGGCCGGTAGCCAGATCGCAACATCGGCACTCTTGAAGAGCGCCACTAGCGCCGCGGGTGGGGTTGGAGTGGGAGCAGTCGGCAGCGTGATCTCTCCGTGGATGACTGCCTTCGACGCGTTGATCGCAGCACGGAGCGGCGGCAGGATTCCGCGATCCGCCGCCGGGTCTCCCACGAGAACGACCTTGTCTCCTGGGATGAGCTTCCAAGAGCGGACGACCGCGTCCGCCATCTGTACCCAATCGACCGCCTTCTGCGAGGTCTGAGCCGCGAGTTGGCCGGCCCAGCCGACCGCGGCAATTATCGGCAGGGTGTGAACGTAGTGTTTCCGCATCCTCATGGCTCTCTTTCAACGACTTTGGGCTCGCTGCGCCTAGGGTAGGCCTCGGAAGAGCGGCTCGACCTCGACTCGAAACGATCGACCCAGGCCTTTCGGCGACCAACGAACCTCATCGCCGTAGGCCACATCGGGCGACTCGCCAGGCTTCGTGACGAGGACAACGCGGTTGTCGAGGTCAACCCGCCACACCTCGCCGACCCCGAGGTCGAGATCGGCAGGGCGCTTGAAGTCCCGGATGGAGATCACGGTCCACCGGCTCGCCGTCTCCACCGCCAACAGGTGCTCCTGGACGGCCTCCCATGTGGATCCGCCGACCGGTGAACGAAAGACCAGAATGTCCGGCTCCAACTGGGTCTTGGGACGGAGCATGATGGCCCCCGGGGCTCGTGATGAGCAGTTCGGGCCAGGAAGCGCTCCAGGTCGTCGACGGTGTAGGTGGGCACCGAAATCGGCATAGCCATAAGGTCGGCTCCGCGTTGGTGTTTTCGCAACTCGGCATGCCCCAAGGTCATCGCGGATCCGGGGCGGGCGGTAACCGGATTCACCGCGGGCCGGTCGAACAAAGCGGCAACGGTCACTCGCTCTACGATCTGGTCGAGGACACCACTCCCCCGCCCCCGCCATGGTCAGCCCCCTGATTTGAACGCGATGACCGAATACGCCTTCCGAATACTGAACTGCACGTCGTCGAGCGAACCGGCGGGGAACCGGGCGGCAAACCGAGTACGAAGCATCGGACTGACCCGTTCCACCGTCTGCCTTTGGGAGAGACCCTCGGCCACCGCCTTGGAAGTTTCGTCCATGACGGCGCCGATGAACTCCTGCCATAGCCGGATGGTGTCCTTTCCTTTGAGGATCGGGCCGTGACCAGGCAGCATCGCGTCGAAGTCGAGTTTCGCCAACTCGTCGAGAGTTTTGAGCCACTCGTAGGGATAGGAATCACTCATGAACGGGGTCCAGACGTGCACCAGGTCACCGGTCGCGACGAGCTTCTCCCGCGGCAAATAGGCGACCACGTCACCGCTAGTGTGGCCGCGACCAAGGAAGAGGAGGTAGATCACGGTTCCGCCGCGGCGGAGAATCAGGTTCTTGTCGAACGTCAGGGTCGGCAGGGCGAGCGCCATCGAGCGCAGTTCCGTGAGGTACGCCTCGGTGTCCGTTATACGGGTCTCGAGCGCACGCCTCTGCTCCGCGGTCGAGGCGGCCGATAACTGTCGGCGAATGGCGGAAATGGTATCGGGCAGATTGGCGATCTCGGCTTTGACCCGCACGACCCCGATCCGCTCCAGATTCTCCCGGGTCGCCTCCGATGAGATCAACTCGACTCCTTCCGGCCACGCACCGAGGTAGGCGCCGGTGCCCTGCGCGTGATCAAAATGGAAGTGGCTGGCCACCACGTACCGAACGGGCTTGGGTGTAAGGGCTTTGATTTGCCGAATCAGCCCCAGAGCGGCCGAGGGCTTCGAGTGGGCGTCGACCACCAGCACTGCGTCGTCGAGGACAATGACGACCGCGTTGGAGTTGACGATGGTCTGGGGCCGGGCCAACGCGAGGTACACGTTTGGTGCCGCGGGAACCAACTCGAAAAGGTCTTGGGCCGATACAGGAGAGGCAGCGAGCACGACGAGAGCGAACAGCGGTAGAAACCGGTGGCGCATGATGTCCTCCGTTGAAATCAGCCACACATATGATTGGTATCGGCGGAAAAACAGACCCCGAAAACGTACGCGCCGAGTCGAGATCGGGC
>JANYKV010000148.1 GCA_025358055.1 Gemmatimonadota bacterium | reverse complement strand
GGCGTGAGGGGTCACCGGATCGGGAACTGCAGGGCGGTTGATGAGGAATGATCTGGAGGCTGTGTTGGCGCCATATCTGGCCCAGCCGACGAAACGGAGACGCAGCGCTCGGTGAATCCGTCCATCCGTCCTGTCTACCTCTTTTCCCCCGTCAGCTCCCCCATCCGCTTCCGCACTTCCTTTACCTTCGGCTGGAGATCCAGGTCCGCGTTCTTCCACAGGTCCAGGAACTTCCCGTAGTACTCGATGGCCTTCTGTTTGTTCCCTTTGGTTTCGTATAACTCGCCGAGACGGCGATAGGTCGGGGGCAAGAGCATCTGGCGGCCGCCCGGAACTGGCTCGGGCAATGTCGCGACTGCTTCGTAGCTCGCCAGCGCCGAGTCGGGTAGGCGCATTGCGTCGAACGCCTCGCCGATTTCGTACAGGTAGCAGGTGTTGCAACCCTCCCGCTCGCGGTAGGTCCTGAGGGCGGCGAGCGCCTCCTGCGGCTTGCCCTTGGCCAGGGCGATCGCTCCCGCCGCGCTGAACCGTTCATCATCGGTCGACCGGAACACCTCGGGAACCGCCCGCTCGTAGTCGCGTACCAACTGCTCGGCGCGAGAGGTGTTCCCCGCTTGGGCATAGAATTCGGCGAGCTTCAGGTAAGGACGGCTCGCGGGCGGGAGTGAATCCAGCGGATGCCGGGTCAGGACCGAATCCATATAGCGCACGGCGCGGTCAGGCCGGCCGCGCAGCCGGCTGTCCATTTCGGGGATGCCGGTGGCATACACAGCGGCCTTCGCACCCCGGCGGAGGTTCATGTCGTTCGCCTCGGTGAGCTGGCGCTCCGCCTCCGCAAGGCGGCCCGCGAGGGTCAGAAGGTTGGACTTTTGGAACCGCGAAAACGCCTGAAACGTTTGCTGATCGGATTGCCCCGACGAATCCGCATACTTCGCCGCCGCGTCGTAGTCCCCCTTGGCAAACGCCAGCCGGAAACCGATCAGATAGCGGTTGCGTACGTTCGGCGCGACCTGCCGCAGCCGTGCGACCGTCGAGTCGGCCGCCGCGAACCGCCGCTGCAAAATCTGGGCCTCCACCAGATTGTCCCAAAGGACACCTACGTTCGGGGAAATCTCCGTCCCGTGCCGGGTCACCCGCTCGGCATCCGCGAACCGGTGTTTCTGGTTGTAGACGATCGCGACATTGTTGAGCGCGGAATTGTCGTCCGGCCAGCGTTGCAGGACTTGTTCATACGCCTGGATCTGCTTGTCGAGGTCGACCTCCACCGCCCCGAAGTAGTATGCTGTGGTAATCAGCCGCTCTCGCTCGGGCAGGTGATCACGAAGCTGATAGGCTCGCCGAGCGGCCTCCACTTCACGGGTCCGGTCCAACTGCGTGTTACCCAGCACGACCGCGAGCTTCCGCCAAGCCATTGCGAATGTCGAATCAAGGTGAACCGCCTCCTCGAGCAGGGCACGGGCCTCCTCCTCTTTGGCAAGGTCGGCCGCCTGTTCGGCCTGGGAGTACTTCCGAAGGGCCTCGAGTGAGGAGGTGGTGACCTGCTCCAGGGATTCGTTCGACCGGATGCTCCGGAGAGTCTCGCCGATACCCTCGCGAACCTTTTTCGACAGCCGGTCCACCGCCGTGATCAACCCCTTGGCATCCGCAGCGGTTTCGCGCTCGGCGAGCAGCGTGGCACCAGTGCTGGCGTTGATCAGACGGACGGATAGCACGAAGCTCCCGCCCAGAGGCGCGATCTCGCCGCTCACGACGACCTTCGCACCTTCGCGGGCCGCGATCTCCTGCGCCACTTTGGGGGTCATCGGGGTCGAAGGGTCGCGCTCCATGCGTTGGAGCGCGGCCGTCACGTCCCCGGTCTCCAGCAGCTGCACGACGGGCGACTGGGAAAGGTCAATGCGGAGCGCCTCGGTCACCGACTGGCCCAGCGTCGAGTCGCTCGTGCGGTTCTCGAAGTCCGCGACGATCAGCTTGTCCCGCTCCTTGATCACACCGGCCGACACCAGCGTCGCGAACGGGCCGATGCCCGCCGCACGGAGGCCCATGAACACACCGGCCCCGACCGTCAACCCGGCAAACGCCAGCCCGCCCCCGCGAATAGCGCCCCGCCAGGTCAGCAGCCGGCCTACCACCGTGTTGGTCGGAATGGCGTGGGTTCCGGTCGTCCGCGCTATCGCCAGCTGCCGTTCCCGATTGCTCGTGAGCAGCATGATAGGAAGGCCCGCCGCCATCAGGCCTATCGCCGCGTAGAAAACCCAATCGGGCAAGCCCAGTCGACGCACCAGCAAGTAGGACAGCGACAGCACGACGGCCGAAGCGACGGAAAAGAGGACCGTCACCCGGAGCGGGTGGGCTCGCTTGATGGCGGCTTCGGTGCCGGAGGAGATGGGCGCGACGGCCCCTGTGGGCGCTGTGCCTCCGCTCGGGGTGAGCAGCACGTCCAATTGCGCGGTCAGCTCGTCGGCATGCTGCCAGCGGTCCGAAGGACGCTTCTCCAAGCAGCGCATCACGACCGCGTTGAGTGCTGCCGGCACCGCGGGACGGGCGGTGGAGACCGGGATTGGCGTCTGCATCACCTGGGCCGCGAGGACCGCTTGGGGGTTCGGTCCCGTGAACGGCGGCTGTCCGCTGAGCATTTCGTAAGCCATGGCACCGAGCGCGTAGATGTCGGCACGGTGGTCCACGTGAGGGTCCGCGCTGGCCTGCTCTGGCGACATGTAGGCCGGCGTCCCGAGCGCCATACCCAGCGATGTTAGCGATTGGCCGCCCGCGGACTCGCTCACGGCTTTGGCCACGCCAAAATCGGTGACCATCACGTGCCGCCCTGAGACGAGCACGTTGTCGGGCTTGATGTCCCGGTGGACGACGCCCTGGGAATGCGCGTAAGAGAGCGCGTCGGCTATCTCCCGAAGCATCTGGACGCAATCCTTGACCGGGAGATCGCCCTGTCGCGCCAACCGGACTCGGAGCGACTCGCCCTCGATGAACGGCATTGCGAACCAGAGCAGGTCGCCCCCGGCACCCGCGGAGAGCAGGGGCACGATATGGGGGTGCTGCAGCCGCGCGGCGAGCTGGATCTCGCGCCGGAACCGGTCCTTGTTGACGCTGCTCACCATTTCCGGCGGCAGGACTTTGATGACCACCTTCCGGGCGAGGGCAACCTCCTCGGCGAGGAAGACGCGGCTCATCCCGCCGCCGCCGAGTTCCTGCTCGATGCGGTACGTGGCACCGAGCGCGGTCTGGAGGTCTTCGCGAAGATCGGTCACGGCTGGATTCCTGAGAGCATCAGGCGAAGATACGCAGGGGAGGCCAAAGCAACCAGATTCCGGTCGCTCGCCTCGCGCCAGCGAAATCCGCGGTGGGGCCCCTTCATCTCACCGCGACGGCCGGCATCGACCGGATTCCACGGAGCAAGTTGGAAAACCTGCCCCCTGGGCAGTAACGTACGGCCCTCTCTTCCCGGTGGCAGCCCATGCTCCGATCCTCGCTCTGGCTCGTGCTCACCCTCATGGCGGTTGCACCCGCCGCCGGATCAGCCCAGCAGCCCGCAATGGCAAGGGACACGGCCGGGCTCCGGCTTGGCGTGCCGAACGGGTTCTCCCTCGCGGCGGTCGGCGACTTGATCCAAACGCATCCGGTATCGCCGGCTCGTCCACCGGGCTTGGCCGAGGTGATCGCCCGGATCGGAGTCGCGACCGTCGCCTTCGGAAACCTCGAGTCGAACGTCATCGACATGCGAACCTTCCGCGGGTATCCCGAAGCCGAAAACGGCGGGCTCTGGCTCCGAAGCAATCCGGAGGTGGTGCCGGATCTGAAGGCGATGGGCTTCGATCTGGTTGCCCGGGCCAACAACAACTCGTACGACTGGGGGCCCGAGGGGATGCGGGAGACCGACCGGCGCCTCGACCAGGCTGGGATCGTCCACGCCGGCACCGGTGAGACCCGCGCCGCCGCCCGGGCGGCGCGCTATCTCGCCACGCCGCAGGGCACCGTGGCGATCGTTTCGATGACCTCGACCTTCCCCCCGGTCTCGCGCGCCATGAACGCGGTGAACGAGGCCCCCGGCCGCCCCGGTGTCAACGCGGTGCGGATCAGCGAACGAGTGCTGGTGTCGCCGGAGATGCTGCGGGCGCTCCGGCCGCTCCATGCGGCGCAGCCGAAAGGCTCCTTCCAGCCCTCCGATGCGAGTTCGACCGAAATCGAGCTGTTCGGGGTCCAGTATCGGTCGAGCCCCGCCATCAAGGACCGGGTGGCGTTCAGTTACGACGCCGATTCGACCGACGTCCGGGAGAATCTGGCCGCGATCCGACAGGGCAAGGCCAACGCCGACTTCCTAATCGCGACCGTTCATTCCCACGAGCCCGGCAACTGGAGCGAGGAGCCGGCCGACTTTCTTCCCGGCCTGGCCCATGCGGCGATCGACGCCGGCGCCGACGCCTTCATCGGCCACGGTCCGCACCGGCTCCGCGGAATCGAGATCTACCGCGGCCGGCCGATCTTTTACAGTCTGGGCAACTTCTTCTTCCAGGTGTCTAGCATCGAACCGATTCCGATGGATCTCTACGAGCAGGTCAAAAAAGACCCCAGGACGACGACCGACGCCGAGGTCCACGGATGGTTCGAGAACCGCTTCTTCGGCGGCGAGGACGGACCGGTGTGGTACCGGAGCGTCGTGGCGGTGAGCACGTACCGGGACGGCGGCGTCTCGGAGATCCGGCTCTACCCGGTGGAACTCGGTTTCAATGAGAAGGACACGAGCAAGGGGGTTCCCGGTCCGGCGGCGCCCGAGGTGGCTCAGCAGATCCTGGCGACGCTGGCCCGGCTCTCCCGGCCGTTCGGCACCACGATCACGGTCGAGGGAAACGTCGGGGTGATCCGGGTCGCTCCGCGGTAAGCCAGGCCGGGGGCCAGCCAATTGCCGCCGCGCTCATGATCGATGCGACTTTCCACGCGGCTTTCAGCCGCGAGGGGCGGGCGGCTGGTCCTTGACAGCGACCATCTTGTACCGAGATTCATCGACGTTCCCTGGCGACTGCTCTCCCATCACTGAGCCCCCCATGCGCTTTTGCGTCCGCGTTGCCCTTTGCTTCGTGTCGCCTGCGATCTTCGTTTCTCAACTGGAATCCCAAACCGCCGCGCAGAACGACAGTGCAGCGAAGGCCGCCGTGACGTCGAAGTCCTTGCCTTTGATCGCGACCCGGACCCTGTCGCTCACGGCAACCGAGGGGACTTGGATTTCGCTCGACGTGAAGCCGGACGGCACCGCGATCGTGTTCGAGTTGCTCGGGGACCTCTACACCTTGCCCATCGCCGGCGGCACGGCTACGAGAATCACCAGCGGTCTGCCCTACGACATGCAGCCACGGTTCTCGCCCAACGGCAAGCAGATCGTCTTTGTCAGTGACCGTGACGGGTCCGAGAATCTCTGGCTGGCCGATGCCGATGGAAGCAATCCTCGAGCTCTCACCACCGGGGAGCGGGAGAACTACGTCTCTCCGGTCTGGACCCCGGATGGGCAGTACATCATCGCGACCAAGGGCTCGCAGCTTTGGATCTATCACAAAGACGGGGGTTCCGGCCTCCAAGTGACGGGGCTGAAAAAAGCCGGCGCCCCGACGACGGCGCCCGCTCCTGCATCACACTACGGTCCGGCATTCGGCAACAGCCCCCGATACATGTGGGTCAATGTTCGCGGAGCCCGGGGACAAGGTGGGTTTGGCGTGGCGCCGTGCGGGCCCGAAGCACCGGAGTTCGGCCCGGATGAGGGTCCGCGGAGCAACCCGCGGCAGGTCGGCCAATTCCAGATCGGACAACTCGATCGGGAAACGGGCCAAGTGTTGCTGCGGACGCACGAGACTGAAGGGGCGCTCCGACCAGTGCCGAGCCCGGATGGACGATGGCTGGTGTACTCCGTCCGTTACGACGCCCGTCAGGCGCTCAAACTGCTCGACCTGACGACCGGCGAAGAGCGCTGGCTCGTTATGGACGTCCAACGGGATGACGCCCAGGGCGGCGGCACCCGCGATCGGGATGTTTACCCGGGGTCGGCGTTCACGCCCGACTCGCGTTTCCTGATCACGAGTTATGGCGGCAAAATCCATCGCGTGGAGATTTCAAGCGGGGTCTCGACGGTGATCCCGTTCTCGGCCCAGGTGGATCAGCCGATGGGGCCGCTCGCGAAGTTCGACTATCCGATCAACGATTCGGTCCTCACCGTCTCACAAATTCGCGGCGCGCGTCCCTCGCCGGACGGCAAGCGCGTGGTTTTTGCCGCGCTCGACCGGCTCTGGATAGCCGACTTGCCCGCGGGCCCCGGAACCTTGCCCGCGATCCACAATGCGAGGCGGCTCACCACCAGTCACCTCGTCGAGCACGCGCCGACGTGGTCGCCCGACGGCCGGTACATCGCCTACGTAACCTGGAGCGACTCGCTCGGTGGCGACATCTACCGAGTGGGCGCCGACGGGCGCGGCACTCCCGAACGGCTCACTCGCCTCTCCGCTTTCTTCGACCGGCTGGCGTACTCACGCGACGGCTCCCGGCTGATCGCGGTGCGTGGCTCTCGACTCAATCGGATGCGTACCCTCGAAGATTTCGGCTTCCACGGCGCCACTGCCGAACTCGAGTACGTGTGGCTGCCGGCCGCGGGTGGGACTCCAACCCGGATTCAATGGGTCGGAGGCGGTGCCACCGAGCAGGGGCGGAATGTCCCGCATATCGGACCGGACCCGGATCGGATCTACGTCTGGACAGGATCGGACGGGCTGGTGTCGATGCGGTTCGACGGCACCGACGAGAAAACCATCGTGAAGGTGACCGGGCCTGCGGCGCCTGGATTTACACCGGGCGACACGCCTCCGCCGCCCGATGAAGTCGTGTTGTCGCCGACCGGGAACCGCGCGCTGGTCCGGGCCACCGGAAACGTCTATATGATCACGGTCCCGCCCGTGGGCGGCGCAGAGGCCCCGACCGTATCGGTGACGGCGACGTCGGCCGTGCCCACGTGGCGGCTCACTCGGGTGGGCGGCGATTTCATCGGTTGGAAACATGACGGCAGTGGTGCCTACTACTCGATCGGGAAGAGCTTCTTCCAATACGACATCGCTCGAGCCGACTCCTTGCTCGGTGATTCGGTGTCTCAGGCTCGCGCCAAGGAAAAGGCCGGACCAGCCAAGCCGGATACGGCCCAGGCCGCGAAGCCGAAACCAGCCTACGAAGCCGCGCGCGTCGACGTGGTCATCACCGCACCCAAGGACAAGCCGCGCGGCACTGTGGTCTTGAGCGGGGCCCGGATCATCACGATGAAGGGCGACGAGGTCATTCCATCGGGTGACGTGGTCGTCAAGGACAATCGGATCGTCGGAGTCGGGGTCAAAGGCTCAGTGCCGATTCCGGCGGATGCACGAGTCATCGACGTGTCGGGCAAGACCATCCTGCCGGGCTATGTCGACATTCATGCCCACACCTGGGTGGCCTGGGGCCTCCACCGCGATCAGGTCTCCCAGTTTCTCGCACAGTTGGCGTATGGAGTCACTACCCAGCGCGACCCGCAAACGTCTTCGGAAGACATCCACACCTACACCGACTTGATGGACGCCGGCTCTCTCATCGGCCCGCGGCTCTATTCCACGGGCCGCGGGGTGTTCAGTTCGGACAACATCAAGAGCCTGGACGATGCCCGCGATGTCTTGCGGCGCTACGCCGACCACTTCAACACCCAGACGATCAAACAATACCTGGCCGGCGATCGCAAAGTTCGGCAATGGGTCATCATGGCCGCCCGGGAGTTGGGGCTCACCACGACCACTGAAGGCGGCTCCAACTTCACCATGAACTTGACGCTGATGCAGGACGGCTATCCGGGGCTCGAACATTCGCTTCCGATCAGTCCGTTTTACAGCGACGTCGTCGAACTCGAACGGGCCAGCGGTATCACCTACACGCCGACCCTGATCGTGAGCTACGGCGGTCCGATCGGACGGACCTACTACATGACTCACCACGACGTGGATCAGGAGGCGAAGCTCAAGTTCTTTACTCCACATGACGAACTCGACAGCTGGCGGAGCAACGAGTTCTACCGCGACGATCAATTCGTCTTCAAGCTCCACGCCGAGCAACTCAAGAAAATTGTGGAGGCCGGTGGACGGGTCGGCCTCGGCTCCCACGGCGAGTTGCAGGGCCTAGGGGTGCATTGGGAATTGTGGATGATCGGCTCGGGCGGAATGAAGACCCACGACGCCCTCAGGGCAGCGACACTCCATAGCGCGGATGCGATCGGACTGTCGAAGGACATCGGTTCCATCGAGGTCGGGAAAATGGCCGATCTTCAAGTGCTCGATGCCAATCCGCTCGATCGCCTCGAAAACAGCACCTCGATTCGGTATGTGATGAAGAACGGCCGGCTGTATGATGCGTCGAACCTGACGGAAGTGTGGCCCCGGCAGCGGGCGCTCGGGTCGCAGTGGTGGTGGCGGCTGGAGCCGAAGTAAGACGGACAGACGGACAGACGGACAGATGGACAGATGGACAGATGGACAGATGGACCGAAGCCGACGACGGCCGCGCTGCGGGGGCCACACCGTGGAGTAAACTCGCTATGGGAAGGGTCAATGGACGCCGCCAAACTGGGAGAATTCGCGACAAACTACACGGCTGCGTGGTGCGGCCAGGATGCGGCGAGGGTCGCGTCGTTCTTTGCGGAGAACGGCTCCCTCAAGATCAATGCAGGGAACCCGTCAATTGGGCGGACAGCGATCACTACAGCGGCACAGGCTTTCATGACCGATTTTCCGGATATGGTTGTAACGATGGACGAGCTCAGCCTCGATGGTACCCACATCGTCTATCGCTGGACCCTGACCGGGACCAACAGCGGTCCTGGAGGTACCGGCAAGGCCGTCCGAATCGGCGGGTATGAGGAATGGACGATCGGTGCCGACAACCTGATTGCAGAGTCCAAGGGGCATTTCGATGAAGCCGACTATGAACGCCAGCTGAAGGTTGGGGGACCGGGCTAGAGGCGTTCGGGATTCAACCACCCACCGTTGCTCTGCCCCCCGTCTTCCTTCACCTCACCCCCGCGCCTGCATCATGCGTGCCCCAGGCCGAGGGCTGTCGCGATGACGTTAAGCGGCCGGTCACGGGTCCACAGCCGGGCAGGACTGGCGAGCGCCGTTGCCGCGAGCAGGTGGGCATCGACGTAGCCGATGCCCCGCCCCATCAGTTTTCGGTGCTCGATGAAATCCAGCACCTCAAGGTCGGCCGCGGTGGGTGCGGCCGGAAGATTGGAGAGCAAGCCGAGGATCTCATGCCGGTTCCGCAGATTGCCGCACGCGAGTTCGCCGAGCACGAAGGGGTGCATGAGCACCTCCCCAGCCTCAAGTGCCGCGAGGAGCCGCGGTTCCGTCCGCCGGAAATGCTCGATCCAGACGGAGGTGTCGGCCAGAATCATGCTCGAGCCGGGCGGCGCCTCCGAATCGGCCGCAGCCTGGGCTCGCTGCCGCCGAGCCGAGCCAGGCGCCGGGCGCTCTCCCTCGCGATCAGGGCCCTGAGGCCCTCGTGGATCAGGGCGGTCCGCTCTTCCAGGCCAGAGAGCTTCCGGGCCGCATCGAGCAGGGTATCGTCCAGGTTCAGAGTCGTGCGCATGCGGTTTCCTCCAAAACAGGTCTGCATCAAATATATATCATATGATGCCTGTCGGAATGTCTGCGCTCGGGATGGCAGAACAGGATGGGAAACGATGCACGGGAAGGCGGGAACGTACTTTAGTTACGGAACGACCGCTCGGTTCCCGGAGGCGTCCAATCCCGAGTCGCCGGTCAAGTCTTTCGCGAGGACCCCTACTGGACGAACTTAAGAACTCGAATGTCCGCATTCCGCGGCTCGCCCACCTTAATGTATTGGCGAAGGCCTATGCTCTCCAAGACCCCGTTGGACGCGATCACGTCCTCTTTCGCCCGTCGGAGTGAGTCATGAATAACCCCCGCACGTCCCTCATCGTGTTGACTGGTGCTATCGCGTTTTTCGCCCCGGCCCTGCAGGCGCAACGCCCGCCGGTGTTTCAGGCCGAAGTCCGGCAATACGTCACGGTGGATTCTCCGACGGTGGCTCTGACCCACGTGCGGTTGATTGATGGTACCGGTGGGCCGCCGAGAGACGATCACACGATCCTGGTTTCGGATGGCAGAATTCAAGCGGTGGGCGCGACGGGAATGATATCAATTCCGTCAGGTGCAAAGGTGCTCGACCTCACGGGTCACACGGTGATCCCTGGGATCGTCGGGGTACACGACCACATGTTCTACTCGACACCGCAGATGACCATGGTGCAGTCTCCTTACGCAAGCCCGAGGCTCTACCTTGCGAGCGGCGTGACCACCGTTCGGACGACGGGGAGCTTCTCGCCCTACGCCGAGCTCAACCTGAAAGGCGGGATCGAACGCGGAGAAGTGCCTGGGCCGCGGATTCACATCACCGCCCCCTATGTCATCTCTCCCGGCCCTGATGCCCATCTCGACCAGATCGGCATGCACAAGCTCACGACCGAGGAGAGCGCGCGACGGATGGTTCGCTACTGGGCCGAGGAAGGGGCGGAGTGGATCAAGGGATATACCCAACTTTCGCGACAGATTTTCGCGGCGGTGATCGACGAGGCTCACAAACATGGGCTCAAAGTGACGGGGCATCTCTGCTCCATCAGCTTCTCCGAGGCCGTTCGCCTTGGAATCGACAACATTGAGCACGGCTTCCGAACCAATTCAGACTATGACCGAAGCAAGCAACAGGACCTCTGCCCGCCCACTCACTTCGAGACGCTGGCCAAGCTGGACATGAACGATCCGCGAATCCAGGAGACCTTCCGGCTGATGGTGGAGCGTGCGGTCCCGATGACCACGACCGCGGTGAACGAACAATTGGCGCCCGGTCGGCCCGGCCCCGACCCGCGGACTATCGACGCGATGGCTCCGTGGATCGCCGAACAGGAGTTGGCTCGGCGCGCCCAGCTGGATGCGTCCACTCCAACGGGAGAGATCTATCCGCACATGCGGGAGATCTACCCACGCTCCCAGCAGTACGAGCGCGCGTTCGTCAAGGCGGGCGGGCTGCTGGCGGCGGGAGTGGACCCGGCATTCGGGGCGCTCGCCGGATTCGGAGACCAGCGAAACCTCGAGTTGTTGGTCCAAGCCGGCTTTACGGTGCCAGAGGCAATTCAGATCATGACCGCCAACGGGGCAAAGGTGCTGGGCGTTCTCGCCGATCTCGGGACAGTGGAAGTTGGGAAGCTGGCAGATCTCGTGGTCATTCAAGGCGACCTGATGGCCAACCCCGGAGCAATCCGGCAGACGACGATCGTCTTCAAAGACGGAGTTGGATACGACTCGGCCAAGCTCATCGCGTCCGTTAAGGGGCAGGTGGGAGTTCGCTAGGTGAACCGGACGGCGAATGAAGGACGCTCAGGGGAGACGGGCTGGGGGTGAGGTGACTGGCGGGATAGCTTTCCGGGCGGGAGCGCGGGTGGCGAGATCGCGCAGATATTCCGCCAAGTCGCGCATCTCGTCTTTCTCGAACCCGGGCCATTCGATCTTTCGCGTCGTGGCCCGATCATACATTGCGGGCCCATGATTCCACATCGCGGTCGCGAGGCCGAGCGACGTCGGGGGCGCCTTGGAGTGAGACAGGTCGGGTCCGATCGACTTCTCCCCCCCACGAGAGTGACACTGGGTGCAGCCCTTGCTCTCGAACAGGGTCGCTCCCACGATCGAGTTTCCTCCCGTCTCATTGAACCGGACGTAGTAGAGGAAGGCGATCACATCCGCCATCTCCGCCCCCTCGAAGCGGGGAAACGAAAACCCCCGGGCCTGCATTGCGCTGGACATCTGGAACGAATGATTCCAGAGAACTCCGGCAATCTCCGAGACCCGCAATGGCAGCGTGGCCGTCCGTAAATCCGGACCGTACGACGTGCCGCGTCCTTCGGGCCCGTGGCAGCGAACGCATTTCTTGGCCCCAAACAGTTGCTGGCCCTTGGCCGGCTGCGGGGGAAGGAGGAACCGGACCTTCCGGCCGCGCAATGAGGAGGTTTGGCGAATGTAGGCCTGAATGTCCGCCATTTCTCGCCCGGCGAACGTGGGGATCGCCACTCCGCGCGACACCTGTTTGTATTGCATGCGAGGTCCATGGTTCCACATACCCTCGGCGAGCATGATCGGGGCGATGTAGTTGGCATATTGATCCAATGCAGGACCGACCTTCTCGCCTTTGCCCCCCACCGAGTGGCACTCAACGCAACGCTTTTCGCGAAACCAGCGCGCGCCCAGAGCAGGATCTCCCGGCTCATCGAAGAGTTTGACGTAGTAGACGTAACTGATGAGGTTGGCTAGCTCCTCTTCAGTAAACGTCGGCCACTTGACGCCGCGACGGCGAACAGTCTCGATCATGCGCGGAGTGTGATTCCAAAACATGCCCGCCAGCTGCTGCATGCTTCGTCCGGCCCCGACGATGGCAAGGTCAGGACCCAGAGTGCCGCCGCTGCCCCAAATGGAATGGCAGTGGAGGCAGCCGCGCTGGAGAAAGAGGCTTCGGCCTGCCGTCGGATCACCCGCAAATGGGCTCGGCGTTTGCGCCGCGAGGGGCGCCACTCCGAGGGACGTAAGCATGAGCAGCCGCACAACGGAGGCCACCCCTCTCGATGCGCGCCCCGATGGAGTCGGATCCATCATTCGCTCCTGGCCGAGGCAACGAGGGGTTCGGGCAAATAGCCGGCGACTCGCACCGCCACCTCATGCACCGACTGCTCGCGCCCCTCCTTCATCTCCCAGATTGAGACGATCGGGAAAAATTTCGTGGCGATCATGTAGAGTAGGATGAATCCCGCGAACGTCCCAGCGAGGATCGAGAGTTCGACCCACGACGGAAAGTAGTGTCCCAGGGATTCCATATCCCAACGCGGATTGACGGACGTGGGAACGACAATGTTGTAGCGCTCGAGCCACATGCCGATTACGACCGCAATGCTCGCGATCAACGTTCCGCGAGGCGTTCGCATGGATTTCTGAGACATGAGGCCCAATGGAATGACGAAGCATCCGAGCACCATCGCCCAGAACGGCACCGCGAAGGGCCCGGTCAACTTCGCCCAGAACGTCCTCATCTCGGCCGGCTCGGCGCCGTAGAACGCAGTCAAGTATTCGGCGAAAGTGAAATAGAACCACAAGAGACTGAACAATAGGAGGAGACGCCCCATGTAATCGAAGTGGATCGGCTTGAAATAGTTTTCGAGCCCATAGGCCCGTCGCAAGACGACCATGGCGATCAGGATGGCGGCGATGCCCGAAAAGATGGCGCCCATAACGAAATACGGACCGAAAATCGTACTGTGCCACATTGGCCGGAGGGTCATTGCAAAGATCCAGCCGATGATGGTATGGACCGATATCGCAATCGGGATCACGACGATGGCGAGCACCCCGATGATTCGCTCCAACCGGGCTCGCTGCGTAGGAGTGTCCTGATAGCCGATCGCAAGGAAGGTGTAAAACCAAGTGGCTTTGATTCCGCTGTCCCGAATGATGGCCAGATCCGGGATCATGGGGATGTAGAGGTAGATCGTGCTCGCGGTGAAATAGAGCCCGATGCTGGTCACGTCCCACAGCAACGGGGAACGGAGATGCGCATGGAAGATCACATTGAAGAGGCGATCAGGCCGGCCCAAATCGATGATGGGCTGGATCGCGCCGAATCCCAGGACCAGGACGGTGATGAACTCAGCAGACCGGGTAATGGAGCGACGCCATTCAGCCTTGCTCACCCGGAGAATCGCCGAGATCAAAGTGCCCGCGTGACTGATCCCGATGAAAAAGACGAAATCGATGATGTAAATGCCCCAGTACTCGGGCCGATTGAGTCCGGTGCCGCCGAGCCCCTTGTGGACCTGGAGATAGTAGGCGAAAAGCCCCCAGAGAAGAATCCCTCCCAAAATGGCCGCCGCGATGTAGAAGCGAGAGGTGGTCACCACCAACGGGCGGAGCAGTACCTGCTCGTCGGGCGGTAGGCTGGCCAGCTTGGCGGCAATATCGCTCCGCATATCAGGCTCTCGGCGTCAGGTAATAGACCTTGGGCTCCGTGCCCAACTCTTCCATCAGCCGCATCGCACGGGGGTCCTGTTTCAACTCGTGTACCCGGTGCCGGGGGTTATCGAGGTCGCCGAACACGATCGCGGTTGTTGGGCAGACCTCGGCACAGGCCGGTTGAAAGTCCTCTTCCTGGAGTTCCCGTCCGTCGGACCGGGCCTCCTCTTTGGCCCGCTGCAATCGGTGGTGGCAGAACGTACATTTTTCGATCACACCTTTCGGCCGCACGGAGACATCGGGATTGAGGGCGTGGCGGGCGGTCTCCGGCCATTCCGGGGCGTACCAGTTGAAATACTTCACCGTGTAGGGACATGCGTTGGCGCAATACCGGCAGCCAATGCACCGCGCGTAGATCTGTCCGACGATTCCTTCTTCGCCCAGGTAAGTGGCACTGACCGGGCACACCTTGACGCACGGCGGGTTGTCGCACTGCATGCAGGGACGCGGCATGAAGCGCATGGTCGTATCGGGGAAGTCCCCGTTAACCTGCGCCATGACCTTCATCCAGCTGAACGTACGCCCTAAATCGGCCTGCTCCGGAGACACCGTCGCGATATTGTTCTCGCTCTTACAAGCGACTTCACACGCGGCGCACCCGGTACACCGATCGAGATCAATCACCATGCCCCAGCGCGTCACGAAATGGATCCTCTCACGCCCGCTCGAGACGGACGAAGGTGGAATACCAGGCCGAGACGGAGGTCAACGGTTCAGCGGCCTCGTCCAGGAGGTGCAGTGGATTCGCCGACTCGCCATCCGGGTACGCCAATCCGTAGGGCGCGTTCACGTTTTGTGGCGCCGCCCCCGGGAACACCTTGAGGCGAGCGCGGTAGCGACCACGAGACGAAATCACCCAGACCGCCACGCCATCATGCAGTCCCATTTGCTGGGCCGTTTTGGGACTCAACTCGACCCAGGGCACCCAATGTGTGTCGGGAAAGACGGTGGGTTGCTCAGCCAGCCACGGCTCCAGCGCGAGGGTTCCGGACGCGAGGGTCGAGACCCGATACGGGATCAGGCGAAGCGGAAACTGCGTCCCAGCCGTCGTGGTCGCCGACTTGGTCGATTGGTAGAGCGTGCGACCCTTACCCTCCGCTGCCAACGCATCGCGAAGACGAACCGGCATCAGCTGGATGCGCCCACTCGGTGTCAGAGCTAGACGTGCGGGATCGGTGACATCATGGAAGAGATCCGCCCAACCACCGTTGTCGACGAGATCCGACCAGAAGGAGTCGAATTCGGGGTACTGGGGCAGCCACCACCCACGCTCCTCCATTTGACGGGAATGTCCCCGTTCGAAAGCACTCCCCAACACCATGCCGCGCCCGCTGGCATACAGCCCCCGAGCGCGCGATTTGAGCAACTCCTCCATGCTCGTATAGGGCAGGCTTTTCGCGACCGTGCCGCCGATCCGTTGCGCGAGCGCGAGCAGCGCGTCTCCCGTCGCCATCCCACTTTTCTTGCCGCCACGAGGCTCCACCAATGGCTGCGCGATTCCCCAAACGGGGAACGGATAGGAGGACGGAGCCGGCGCGTCCTGCCAGCGCTCATAGGGAAGGAGGTCGGGCAGAATCAGATCCGCGTGACGCGCGGACTCGTCGAGGAACGGCGAAAAGCTGACCACGAACGGCACGTGGGAGAGAGCCTTGCTCCACACCTCGGGGTGCGTCGAGGAGGCTAGCGGGTTGGCGTAGTACATCAGCAGCACGTCCACTGGGGAAGTGCCACCTTCCCCGGCAACCGCTTGGGCGAGCTTCAATGCGGGGTCGCCGCCACCAAAGGGAGCAGTGGTGGCCGCCACTGGTCTGACGTCGAGCCCGGCACGCGCCGGTTGATCGAGGGAAGCGGTCACCAACGGCTCGACCGGCGCCCGGTCGCTAAAGAGCAATCCGCCAACCCGGTTGATATTTCCCATCAACACGTTGAGACTCTGCACGGCTAGCCCCGCGAAGAGCCCCCCTGAATCGGCTAAGACCTCGGCGCCGAAGACAGCGACCGCCGGCCGGTGCTCGGCCATGCTTTTGGCGAGGGAGACGATCCGCTCCACCGAGACGCCGGTGACGGCGGACACCTCTTCCGAGCGGTAATGGCGCAAGACGAGGGAACGAAATCCTTCCTGCAGATCTCCACCTTTGTCGCGCCAATCTTCGAAGCCGTCGACATGCTCCGCAATGAACGTCACGTCGATCAGTTGTTCTTTGATCAGCACATAGGCGATGCCCAACGCTAAGGTCCCGTAGGTCCCCGGAGTGATACCGACCCACTCATGGGCTCTCGCCGCCGTTCGCGAAAATCGGGTGTCGATCTGAACGAAGCGCGGGCCCAGCCGTTGGCTACGGCCCTCACCGCGGGAGTGCCCCGGTCCCCCGAACGCCACATATGCTTGGAGCGGCGACCACCAGGCTTCGAAAAGCGGGGTCCCAAACGAGAGGACCAGGCCGGCGTGTTCCAGATCGTACGCAGGCCGACGGGGAATCCCGTGCATTAAGTCCATCACCACGTCGGTACCGTCGTTGTAGTCGTCGGCGATGTAGTTGGGGGAACCGTAGGCCTGCATGAATCTCCGCCACACATCCTCCATCGACCCGGCGCAGTATCCCGCCAACACGGCGAGCGCCTCCGGCCGCCCGCTCGCCCGCAGTGCTTGGAGTCGCTGGCCGAGAAGTGCCACGGCTCCTTCCGGCGTGATGGCCTTCCAATGTCCCGCGCCGCGAGCGCCGTCACGTACCAGTGGAGTGGTGAGACGATTGGGATGGTAGAGCATCTGCACGCCAGCGATCCCCCGCGGACAAAGGCCTCCTTGGCTCATGGGATGCAACGGATTGCCCGCGATCTGAACCAAGTTTCCATCCACCACGCGACCACGAATGCCACAGCGAGAGGGGCATAACAGGCAGGTCGAATTGGTTCGCGCTTCGGTGCCTGGCATCCATTCCGGCTCGTTGGCTTCACTCGCCGACCATTGCACACCGCCGTTGCGCACTAGCGCCCATGCCGCGCCCACCGCGCCGGCACTCCACAGAAACTCGCGCCTCGACTGAGTCACGGCAGGGCCCTCGGGTTTAGCGATGACACGCGACGCAGTCCAGCGACTGGCTTTTGGCCTGATGACAATCGAGGCAAACCTTCATCTTGATTTGAACCAGGGGCCGACTCGGCGGGACCACACTCGTGGCGATATCGCCATGACACTGTGCGCACTTCAGCTGGCCGATGGCCACGTGGCGCCGATGACTGAAATAGACGTGCGAAGGGAGGCGAACCAGTTTGTTGAACCGTAACGGCGTCCCCGCGGTGAGGAGAGCGGTTACCCGTCGTGACTCAGCCGACTTGCCCGCTCTATCGAGATGGCACGACCCACACACACGAGCATCGGGCAGGCCGGCGTGCTCGCGTTTGTTAACGAATTTGTGGCAGAACAAGCAGTCGAGCTTCAGGTCCGTGGTGTGGTTCAGGTGATTGAAGGCCACCGGCTGAGCCACGGGGGGAGTCCGGAACGCGAACGCCACTGCGACGAGTAGCGCGAGGACGACCAACCCGAGCACGAGCGGACGCGGGCGCGACGGCACCCGCCCCGCGCGTTCGGGCACCGAGGAATTCATGGCCGACTCAGCACCCTACTGCGTTCGCCGGCCCAGCAGCCGGATATAGGCGACAACGGCCTTGATTTGCGCCGGTGAAAGCTGATCCTCGAACGAAAGCATCGGAGGCTTACCCGCTTTGATGACGGCCACCAATTGCTGATCCGTACGCGTGGCTTGGAACGTACTGTCCGCCAAGGATGCCGGTTTTTTCGGCATGTCACGCGCGGCCGGCCCATCCCCCCGTCCCTTGGATCCGTGACACGTCACGCAGAGAGACTCAAAGACTTTCTTTCCCTCGCCCTCCTGCACGGACCTCATGGCGCCGGGAAGCAACCGATGAACCGGCGGCCCCGCCAAGGCCGAAGGCGCATCAGCGAGCACAGCGCTCAGGACAAGGATGGCAGTACCGGAGGCGAGAACCACGCGCTTTTTCCACGACCGTCCACGGTAGGACATAAGCCCTCTCTTTCGCCCGATCTATGAAGGGGGCTCATGAATACCACTTGGCTTCATAAGCCTCAATTAACGTGGAGTGAAGGCTTACTTACGGCGCCGGAACGTGGGGAATCCTTAACCACACGTTCGCGGTTTCCTTATGGCCTACCTGTTACAATTTTTTCGGCCTGGGATGGTCCCGTTCGAAAGAATGGGCGATTTGATTGCGGAGGATGAAGACAATGTTATCCCGAATCACGGCCCTTGCCCTCGGGTGTGTTATTGCCGCCGGGTGCGGCACTGCAAAGTCGACGAAGGCGAGGAGTGTCAAGACCGTCGACCGCTTTCCGGATTATAGTCTTGCCCTGTACCCACCTCTGAGCGAAACCAATGGCCAACCGAGAGATCGGGTAGCGCAGGCTCGGGTTACTCTCGGGCGAACGCTCTTCTACCAGACATTCACGGTCGGTGGAAAACGTTCTTCCTGCAGTTCTTGCCATGCACTCTTCGATTTGAGTGACACGACCGGTAGCCAAGTACGCTCCGTTACGAGACTCGCACCGAGCCTGTACAATTTGGCGGGGCAACTCGACCAACTCCAGACGCCCACGTTCGGCGAACGCGCCGCTACCGCGCTGCTAAGCCCGAAGGAAATGGGGTTGCCAGACTCGGTGGCGGTGGTCTCGCAGCTGCATTTGGCGCCCGGGTACACGACTGCGTTTGCAGCCGCGTTCCCAGCTGAGCCCGCACCGATGACATTCACCAACGTCGGCCGGGCTCTCGACGCGTTTGCCCGCGGTTTGGTGACTCCCTCCCGGTGGGATCGATTCCTGCGCGGCGACAAGCTGGCGCTTACTAGCGAGGAGAAAGCCGGCTATAGCCTTTTCGTCTCGACCGGTTGCTCGGACTGCCACCACGGATCTTTCATCGGCGGCAGCATGTTCCAGCGCCTTGGCGTTGTAAGGCAATGGCCGCTGCGGCCTGACAGCGGAACCGGAATGAAGGGTGATCCCTATACCTTGCGGGTGGGATCGCTCCGAAACATCGACAAGAAGCGAGATCCGTACTTCCATTCCGGGTCGGTCACGGACCTCACCGAAGCCGTGCGCCTGATGGCCCGGTACCAGACGGGGACGGAGCTCTCAGATCGAGATGTCGCCCTGATCGTAGCCTGGCTGAAGACCCTCTCGGGATCGACGCCCGAGGAGTACGCGCGGCCGCGGGCTGTCAACGAGCCTCGGAAGCAGGCGGGAAGGCGGTAGAGCGACGGCAAGAGAAGGACGGCAATACAAAACGGCAAGAGAGAGACGGCAAGAGAAGCATGGCAAATGGGCAAGGGAGGCACCGGCTTCCCAAGCCTCGCTAGCGAGTGCCTGCGCCGGCGAGGCCGTCCGTATTCGGAGCCGCAGGCGTGGTCGCGAAGACGTCCGTATGGGTGACGCCCGTGCCGATCATCCAACTGCCGCCGGGGCCGACGTAACTCGGCCCCTCTCCCCAGATCGCGACTGTGGAGCCCGCGCTATTTACGGCGAGGCCCCCATAGTCCCCATAGGGCAGGGCGAAGCCCGTAGGCGTCTTGTACGGCGCACCACCCGTCGCGTTGGAGAGCCGTGTCTCGGCCGACCACGTCCGGCCCCCGTCCTGCGAGCGGCGGAACCAGACGTTCCACGCGCTCGGACCATTCCGATCGTCCATGTACCACACACGAAGATCGCCAGCACCGCTGCCAACGGCGGCCGGAAAGGCGCCGTTGGCGGATGTCGGAGCGGCGGATAGATCGGTGCGGGGGCTCCAGCTCACGCCCCCATCGGTCGAGCGCCTCACGAAAATATGTTGCGGTTGCTTCGGAGCGACCGCGCCGTTGTAGATGAGGACGAGGTGGTTTGATCCAGATCCGCCGACCGCAACAGCCGGACCCAAAAAGTCTGACGGACAACCCTCGCTGGTGCAGTCGGGTTGCTCGGCCACAACATCGACTAGGGTGCTTCGCCATGATCGCCCACCATCGCCGGACTGCATCGCGTGAATGAAGACCGGCCCCGTACTCGTCTGCGTATAGCTCGCTTCCGAGAAGGTCACCACGCCGTTCGGCGCGACGTATCCGCCGTCGGCGAAATAGTAGCGCCCATCGTTGTTGGTGCGGACAGGAGCGGAGAACGTGGCACCGCGATCGTGGGAGGCGACCATGTAGCTGTCGCTCGCATTGAACGCGATGTAGACATCACGACCGCTGGGTGAGATGACCAGAATTGGCTTGTCGGAGAATTCGAGGTCGAGCGCTACCGCCTGGGGCACGGTCCAGGTACGCCCGTGATCCGTCGACTTCGAAAACATCACGCCCGGGACGAAACCATTGAGCCACGCTGCGTACACGGTGCCGTCGTTCGCGACCGCGATCTGCGGATCATTCTGGGCCGCGATGCCGCGGCAGACGCAGAGATAGTGTTCCGGACCGAACGTCGTGCCGCCATCGCTCGACACGGCGAGGATGATCGCGGGATCGGGACACTTCTTCCGGCAGGCGGGTGTTCCCCCGTAGCGCGTGGTGAGGAGATACACATATGGCGCGCCCGGGTCCGCGGCAACCGTAGGCTCCCAATCATCGGTATGAGCGTTGAAAACCCGTTCCACCAGTTGCGCGGCGGGAGCAGCGGAGACCTTGTCGGCCATCCTCGGGGCGGCAACACCAACCGGGTCTTCACCGCCACAAGCTGCCGCAACGCCTAGCAAGACGATCCAAGATCGAAAGGAAGCTCGCATTGGTCCGGCCCCGGGGCTGAGAGATCCGGAGGGCAGAGCGCCCGTCCGGTTCCCGACTATACTGCGTCCAAGAACGCGAATGTCAATACGGTCTCCCTTGCACTTCGAGGGTCCCATGCAATCGGCTCTTCTTGCGCGAATGACCGTCCCTGCCATCCTAGTCGCGGGACTCCTGACCGCCGCTTGCTCCGACGGCTTACAAGTCCCGTCTACTGGCCACCTCGCACTCGGTACCTGGGGTGGGGACAACGCTGCGGTGATCGCCACGGATTCGGTCACGCACGTCCATATCGGTTGCACGTTCGGCGACCTGCCGGGCGGAATCGTGTTGGATGCAGGCGGCCGGTTCACGCTGGACGGCAGCTATGTACTGCGGGCTTATCCTGTGATGGTTGGACCTTCACTACCCGCCCAGTTCAGCGGGCTCGTGAGCGGCCGCACCCTGACCTTGGCGATTGCCGTGAACGACACGGTGCAGAAGAAGCTGGTCGCATTGGGCCCGGTCACGGTGGTTTACGGACGACTGCCGAGCATGGGTCCGTGTCCGATCTGTCTAGTGCCGCGCAGAAGGCCGTGAGTCGGTCCGCGTCTGAAGGCCTTGAACAGACGGCAAGAGAAGGGCGGCAAGAGAGAGACGGCAAGGCAAGAACGACCGCGACAAAACCGGCATGGGTGCTCCCCTCTCCGCTTAGCGGACAGGGGCCGGGGGGTGAGGTGAAGGAAGGACCGCAAAGCGAATGTCGAGTCCGCCCGCGAACTCCAGGATGTGATCCGCGATCACCTTGGCCGACATTTCCCCGATCAGCATCGTCGCGTGGGTGGACTGCGGAACCTGGAGGGGCCTACCGCTCCGGGTGGACTTGGCGGCAAGCGCGACCAGGTACGCTCGATAGTCGTCCCGCGACTTGGCGAACTCCGCCGCCGTTTCATCCTTGTCCGGGCGCACCCGCTCGGCCGACCGAAGAATCAGAATCGGCGTGTCATGGAAGCTGGCGATGTCCTGGTTCTGATACGCGGTTTTCGGCGCAGCCGCGAGTTCGGCAGCGAGGGTCATCGCGGTGTGAGGTTGGGCGAAGGCGGCCCGGTATTGAGTTCGCACCCAAGGATCGGGGAAACTCACAGTGCCACCGGCACTCACCGCGAGTCGCGACAAGCCGAGGAGGGTGCTGATCCGCGCGGCCTGACACAATGGAGGGCAGTCACTCGCGGCTACGGCCGCCTCCCGACCGCCTGGGAAGCCGGCCAGAAGGGCCTGCGGACTTCCCGGATCGAGCAACACCAGGCCGGCAATATCGCCGGGGTTCATCGCGTAATAGATCTGCGCGAAAATGGCCCCGAGGGAATGGCCCACGTAGATGAAAGGGGTCCGGATCGACCAGGCACCCAACCCAGCGTCGAGCACGAAGGTCTGGGCTCCCTCCCCCATACACACGACGTGCACGTGGCGGCCGTTCACGACGACCATCTCGCTCGCGGGCGGCGCCAAGCCAGCGTCCCGACGGAGGCCTACTTGCTGATAGACGAGCCCGGCCATCGCTAGGACAAGGACCAGGATCCCAACGAGCTTGGCGCCACGGACCACCAACCTTTTGAATGGGTTGCCCATTTCACTGCTCCACACCGAGAAGGGTCATCGCCCGAACCTTCAGTGACGGCTCGGCAAGGCAGCCCGCGTGCCCGCTACCAGGAACACCCGGCCCGATCGGGCCCCATTGACCAAGCTCCAAGCTGAGGTGACCAGATAGTCCGTCAAGCCATCACCGTCGATGTCGCCGACACCGACCGCGTCGAATCCCAGCGTCTCGCCCGGGACGCGACCAGTGATCGTCTGAAGGACGCGCCCGTCCTTGCTCGAGAAGACTTGAACGCGGCCACCGGACCAGGCCGCACCACCATATTGCCACGACCCCACGATCAGATCGGCCCGACCATCACCGTCGATGTCGCCGGTGCGAGCCGCACCAATTCCGAACCCCTCTCCCGCCATGTCACCCGTGAGGGTCAGCAGGGTTGTGCCGTCTCCGCCGGAGAAAACATAGGCACGACCGGTGGCGGGACCTTTCGCGGTATTCGAGAAGTCGGTGGCGTAAATATCGGGCACACCGTCACCGTTCACGTCGCCGAGAATTGAGACAAACATGTAGCCGAGGGCCACACCGGTTGCGTCGGCGTCCTTCACAAAGGATGGCCGGACCGACGTCCCATCGAAGACATAGACTCGCCCGTGATGATCGGGGCCAGCGCCGGCAGCGCCGATGATGACTCGGGTACCTCCACCCCCCACGGTCGAGCCGAACGCGTCTCCGGACTGCTCGCCATCAAATGTCGCCAATCGATGACCGTCGCGACCGGAGAAGAGGTAGGCCCGACCGGATCCGGCCCCGTTCCCACCGCTGCTGGGCGCGCCGGCGACGAAATCCGCTCGGCCGTCGCCATCGACATCACCGACCCCGGCGACCGCAGTGCCCAAATCGACGTCGACCGAGTCACCCCGGACCCGATACAGCTCATGACCATCGCGGCCGGACAGAACGACAACGAGGTTCGCACCGGGGGCGCCGGCGACGACATCCGCGATGCCATCGCCGTCGACATCACCAGCAGATTCGAGCCCGGTGCCGAGCAGCGAGCCCGGTTCGCCGATGTGCTTCCAGAGCAGCTTGCCGGACTTCCCGGAATAGACGTAGACGGCGCCTCGGGTCGAGCCGTAGGGCGGGTTGCCGGGAGCAGAGACTACGATATCAGTGACGCCGTCGCCGTCAACATCGCCAAGCCCGCGGGCGATCCACCCGAACTCTTCGCCCGCAGTCTCTCCGCGCCATTCATGGATGACTCTCGCGTCGGGCTCGAGGAAGGGGTGTTCGAAGGCGGAGGCATCGGGAAACAGGACGGCAAATCGAGGATCGCCTCGAAGCTTGGCGACACTAGGCAATGCCGCAACCGACGAAAAATCCGGAGTACCACCTTTGCGAAGCTCGACGAACGCGCGAAAGGCGTCGTCGCGTTGCCCGGCGTCTGCATTGAGCGTGAACAGAGCAAGCCAGGCCTGCGGGGCGACCCTCGGTTCGAGGACCGCCCGCTGATACGCTGCCTTCGCCGCCTCGAGGTGACCCAACCCCCGATGGGCGTTGCCCAGCAACAGCTGAGCCCGGGCGTTGTGAGGTTGGATCGTGAGGAGAGAGTCGAGCAGGTGGATGGCGGCCTGGGGCTGACCCGCTCCGGCGAGGCGGCCGGCCTCCGCGAGGACGGACGCGATGGACTGAGGACCAATCTGAGCCTGAAGCGTTCGAGGATCGATTGGGTGGAGGACGAGGATGAGGACGAAGAACTCTCCGCAGCCGATCCGACCGAGTCGAGATTTCGAGAATGGGTTGAGGTTCATACAGTAGAATGGGGTCGCGACCGCGCCGAGGCTATCACCGGATTGTCCGAGTTTCGTCCGGGTACCGAACGAAGGTGCTGGAGCATTTGTGGTCGGGGTCATTCACCCCTTAGACCGCCCGCTCATCCGCAGGACAACGCCAGCGGCGTCCGCAGGGATTGAAATCGCAACGGCCGCTATGCAGACTCTGCGGCACCCGCAGTGTCACCGGAGAATGTCGATGCGACTCGCCGCCGAGTGGGGCAGGTGTTCGTGATGATCATCGCCTCGGTCCTGGAGGTCTGGGGGCGGCTCCGGATGAGGTCGAAGGACTTACGATCCCCGTGAACAGCCTTGTCGTTCGGCGTCCTCTGGTGTTTTCCGTGCTTGCCGTCATCGCGCCGGCAGCGGGTATCAAACTGCTGGACGCAACGCTGCCGGCGCTCGGCCTTTCGCCACTCGCAATCCGGCTCGTCGGTGAAGCGGCTCTTTCCGGCTATGTGATCGTGCTGTTGTCCCGGCTGCGCTGGTGGCGTGAGGCCGGTTTTGAGAAGGCGCCTTCCGGGCGTCGCCTCGCGGCCTGCCTGCCGTTCCTTTTGCTGCCCGCGCTGGTTGTCGGCGCCAACGGTATCAAGACGGCCGATGCGGGCCGCGTGGTTGGGTTCACGCTGTTTACGCTGATGGTGGGGTTTGCCGAGGAAGGGCTGATCCGCGGCATCGTGCTCCGCGTGCTGCTACCCTTGGGCGCTCGGCGGGCCGTGGTACTCTCGTCGCTCATTTTTGGCCTCGCCCACTTGGCCAATGTCCTGCAAGGTGTCGGACTCACGACGACCATCATCCAAGCCACCTACGCGACCCTCCTGGGAATCGGGTATGCCGCGGCCCGGCTCTACACGGGCGTCATCTGGCCGGTGATTGCGCTGCATATGCTCGTCGACCTCTCCGACGTCGCCGGTCGCGGCTTCTCGCTGCCACCGCCGCGGCCGCTGACGCTCCGCGACGCGCTGGTGCCCATCGTCCTCACGGGTCTCTGCGCACTCTACGGTTGGTGGCTGGTGGCCAGACACTCGGAACCTCACCCCCTGGCCCCCTCTCCACTAAATGGAGAGGGGGGACGACAGGTGGAATCGGGCGGCAAGAACAAGACGGCAAGAGAAAGACGGTAAATCAGGGACGGCAAGGGTGTCACTCTTCCCACTCGGCGTTTCCGCACACGCCTATCTCCTGTCCCGAGATGTGCCGGGCCTCCTCGCTGGCCAGGAACGCGCAGGTATCGGCGATCTCACTCATCTCGATCCAGGTCCGCATCGATACGAAATGGAGCGCCTCCTTCTCGAGCGCTTCAGGAGTGATTCCCCGGTCCGCCGCGACCTTTGCGAGGACGCCCTTCCCTCTCGCGTTGTTCATGAAGCCGGGAAGGACGGCGTTGCAACGAATGTTCCACGGACCGAGCTCGCGGGCCAGGTTTTTCGTGAGGCCGAGCACCCCCACCTTCCCGGCGACATAGGCGGCGCGTTTGGGTAATCCGGTTCGGGCCGACGTGGTCGAGAGATTGATGATACAGCCGCTCCGTTGGCGCTTCATGTGCGGCACCGCCTGCTTCACCGTGTAGAACATGCCGCTCAGGTTGACCCGGATGCAGCGGTCCCACTCGGTATAATCGAGATCCTCGATCCAACCGCGCGGCCCCGCGATACCGTGGTTGTTGACGAGCACGTCGATTCCACCCATCCAATCCAGGGCTTGGGCGAACATCCGCTCGACCGCGGCCGGATCGCCGACGTCGGTGGCCGTCCCCTTCAGGCCCGGCAGACTGCTGAGCGACGACTCCAGGGCCGTGGCGTCGATGTCGCAGATGTGGACTCGGTGCCCGTCCCGGAGGAACCGTTCCGCGATCG
>JANYKV010000107.1 GCA_025358055.1 Gemmatimonadota bacterium | reverse complement strand
CAATTGGTGCGAGCCGGTAGAGCGCGGCTTGGGCTCGCAGGAATTCCCGATGGGAACGAGCGGGGAAGCCGCTGACTTCACTCCCCGGCGGTATCGATTTCAGCACTCCGGATTGGGCTCCGACCCGTGCACCCTCTCCGATCGTAACGCCGTTGACCGCACCGGCCTGACCCGCGAGAATAACGCCGTTTCCAATCCGCGTGCTGCCGGCCACTCCGACCCCCGCCATAAAGAGGCAATGCTCTCCCACATGGACATTGTGCGCCACGTGCACCAGGTTGTCGATTTTTGTCCCGCGCCCGATCACCGTGTCGCCGACGCTCCCGCGATCGACGCAGCTGTTGGCCCCGATGTCCACGTCGTCCTCTATCCGGCAGCCCCCGACATGGGGAATTCGAGCATGCCCCTCACGGCCTGAAATGTACCCAAACCCGGTGCCCCCGATAACCGCTCCTGCCTTGATCACCACCCGACGACCGATCCAAGTACCGGCATAACACACTACTCGCGGGCCGAGAACCGACCCTTCCCCGATCTCTACCCCGTCCCCAAGCACCACCCCCGCGCCAATGACGACGCGGTCTCCAAGGCGGACCTCATTCCCGAGCACCGCATTCGGACCCACCTCGACCTGCGCCCCGAGGACACAACCTTTCCCGAGTCCTACGGTCGCATGGACGCCCGGGCTCGGGCGCGGGCTGGGGTACATGGCGAGCATGGCGGTCCGCATCGCCCGGGCCGGGTCGGCTACGACGATTCGCGTCGGGGGACCGAGTGGTTCGGCAGCATCTGCGTCTCGGAGCAACACCGCCCCGGCGCGGGAGCGCCGGAAGTCCTCCAGGTATTTTGGTGAAACCAGGAAGGAGAGCGTCTCTGGGCTGGCCGCATCCAACGGTCCAATCCGCTCCAGGAGTTGAGCTCCATCGCCAAGCAGGCGGCCGCCGACGATGTCAGCGACCGCCTGAGCGGTGTGTGGGGCCGGCGTCACAGTTCAATTCGCCTGCAGGAGCCGTTGCACGACCTTCTGGGTGACGTCGAGCGACTTGTCGTAGGAAACGATCAGGCCGGCGAATTGCGACCCAATATCGAGAATATACGCGAAGTGGTCCTCAGCTCGGATGCCGTCGATGATCGATGCCAAGCGGTCACGCATCGGAGCGAGCAACTCTCCTTCACGGGTGCGGGCCTTCTCCTGGAGCTCCTGCACCCGTTGCTGCATCTTCTCCTGCAAGGCATCCAGGGTCTTGCGTTTGGCGGCGCGATTCGTCGGCGTCATCATGGCCGAGGACTGCTCGAACTCCGCGGCGCTCGAATCGAACGAGGCTTGCAGCCTCTTGACCTCGCCCTGGTATCCTTCCATCTCCTTGATGTATGTGCTTTCCGCCTTCTTGTAATCGGGCATCCCTTGGAGAATGGCGCGAGCGTTCACGTATCCAACCTTAACTGGCACATTGGTCGGCGACTGCGCGGACACAGGGCGTGGGTGGCCCATGAGGGTCCCGAGCACGAACCCAGTGACCAGCGTGTGCACTGCGAACTTCATTGGTGAGGTCCTCCTCAAGGGTGCGTCGTCGAGCCCGGGCCAACCGTTGGCCCCCAGGGGGCTAGAAGAAATTGCCGAGCCTGAAATGCAGCTGCCACGCGGGATTCGGCTTCCCGTTGGCGTCAACCCGATCCAAACCGTACCCCAAATCAACCCCGATGGGGCCCAGGGGCGAAACCAGCGCGACGCCGAGGCCCACACTCCGGAAGAGTCGCGTCGGGTTATACTCGCGCGCTCTCCGATAGACGTTTCCCGCGTCGGAGAAGATGTCGACATACAGGGCCTGGCTGATTCGCGCCCCCGCTTCCACGGTGAAAGCAGCGTAGGCTTTGCCGAAGGCGTCCGGGCTCGCGGCCGACGATCCCGTGGACGTGGGATCGAAGCCGTTCGGCGTGATCGAAAATTCCTGATACCCTCGCAATGGCACCCCGAATTGCACGCCGCCCATCGAATACAATTCGGTAAAGAACGGTCCGGGATCACCGACCACGAAGCCGGACTTGGCCGTCAACCCCAAGACGAATTGCACGCCGCCGCTAAACTGCTCGGTTCCACCCAACCGGCCGAGCGGGGTATACCACTTGCCTTCGAGGTCGATTTTCTGGTATTGCCCGGTGCCGCCGAGAACCCCACCGTTCACTTCGGTCGTGATCGTGGTGGACGAGCCGGCGATCGGGAACGGCAATCCGATCCGGGTATCCCGGGCCAGGCTCACGGCGATGGCGCTGCGGGTGCAGTTGTTGCAGCGGAACCGGGCCCGGAGGTCGGCGGACCCGTCGGTGAATTGAATTTTCGAGAAGGTGTAGGAGCCGAAGAGCCTGGTGTACCGGGAGCCCAGGAACGGGAACCCAAGCTGCAGAGAGCCCCCCTCCTGCCGGCGCCGGCCGAGGTCACCCACCGTGAACCGCTGCCGCGAATTGAACAGATTGATGGTGGACGAGATCCGGGACTCTTTCACGGCCGGGTCGGTATAGCTCAGGTTGAAATCGTTGATGTTGGCGCCGAACTGCCATTGCAGCCGGCCCCGTTTGGCCTTGCCGAATAGATTGGGTTCTTCGAGCCCAATGAATCCTCCGACGCCGGTCCCCTGCCCCAGCGACGCGCCGAAATTGATATTCCCCGTCTTTTTCTCTTCGACCCGAAACACGATGTCGACGTCTTGATTGTTCTCCGCGGGACGAACGTCGGGTGACGGAATCGGCTGCTGGAAGAAGTTGAGATTCGAGACATTCTGGTAGGATCGAATGAGGCGTTCCCTATTGAACACCTCGCCCGGCAGGAGCACGATTGCTTCGCGAATGACTCGCTCGTGCGTCACATCGTTGCCGACGATTTCAATCTTGTTGATGGTCGCGGGCGACCCTTCGCGAATGCTCCAGCGCAGGTCGATGTATGACGTGCCATCCTTGCCGGTCCGCCGAATCTCCTCCGGCTGCACCGAACCGTAGATATAGCCGAAATTCTTGTACTGATCGTCGAGCTTGCCCGTAGCCGTCTGCCACTCCGCCCGGTTATATGGGACGCCCACGGACTTCCCGGAGCCCGCCACGACGCCCAGGCCGAAGGGAAAGATCGTCGCGATCTCATCGGCGGAGAACCGCCGGTTACCAATCAACTCGAAGGTCCCGACTTTGTACTGCTGGCCTTCGTCGAGGTTCAAAATGAGCGTCGCCTTCGCCACCGAACTGTCCGGCACGAGGGAGTCGCCGGTCACCTGAAAATCGATGTAGCCCCGATCGGCGTACCACGTGGGAAGCCGATCGCGAACGTCTTGCTCAACCTTCTCTTCGGAATACTCACCCTTCTGATACCACCAAAACCCCTCCGGCTTGGAATCGAGGCCGAGGACGATGTCCTTTGCCTTGAAATGCTTGTTCCCATGAAACACCACCTGACTAATGTTGACGCGATTCCCTTCCTTGATGTCGAAGACAATCCGCGTCGCATTGTTGGTGGCCGGCTCTTCGATGACCTTGACCGTGGCGGTATAGAATCCCTTTTTGCGGTACAGCGAGTCGATATTGTGGCGTGATCGTTCCACAGAGGCCCGGTCGATCGGACGCCCCTCAGGCAGGGACACCTTCCCCTTGACCTCATTCTCGTCAAGCTTTTCGGTGCCGCGCACCACCCAATGCTGCAACACTGGGCGTTCCTTCACGACGATCGCCAGTATCAGTTTCCCGGCCGCGTCCCGCTGTTCCACCGAGACGTCATCGAACTGGCCGGTGCGGTACAGGGCCTGAATCGCTTTCTGAACGCCCCGGAAATTGATTGGAACGAACACCGCGATCCCTGAAAAGTCGATAATTTGTTTGCGCGCGAGCCGACTGTTGCCCGCCACGGCGATGCTGTCGACAATCGTGCCTTCGGTTTGCGCCCCAAGCCCCGCTGGACCAACCAGCAGGGCGAGGATGGCGATCAGAGGGGCCAGGGGTAGGCAACGCACCATAGCAGAATCGCGGTGGTACAAGCGAGTGGGGGTCAGTAGCTTGGGGTGGTGACGGATCAGGTCCGAGAACTCGTGAGGGCGCGGAACGCCAGCTTCTCGCCCTCGGGAGCCACATCCACTTCGATCTCGTCCCCGCGAGCAATTTCGCCCGTGAGAATCTTTTCGCTGAGCGGATCTTCCACGTAACGCTGAATGGACCGCTTCAACGGCCGAGCGCCATAGTTCTGATCGTATCCTTTGGTGGCCAAGAACTCCACCGCGGCGGGGGTGAGCCTGACCTCATCGCCCAGGCGACGTTCCACTTCCTTCAGCAGAATCCCGACGATTTCCGCGATGTGGTCCTTGCTCAACGGATGGAACACGATCACGTCATCGAGGCGGTTGAGGAACTCGGGATTGAAGACCTTCGCGATCTCTTCTTTCACCGTCTCCGCGATCTTCTCAAACGACCGCCGGCCTTCGACACTATGAAAACCCAGCGACTTGGACTGCATGATGTCGCGGGCGCCCACATTGGAGGTCATGATGACCACGGTGTTCTTGAAATCGATCACGCGGCCGTAATTGTCGGTCAAATGCCCCTCATCCAACACCTGAAGCAGAATATTGAAGACGTCGGGGTGGGCCTTCTCGATTTCATCGAGGAGAACGACCGAATAGGGCTTTCGCCGGACCGCCTTGGTCAGCGTGCCCGAATCCTCGTAGCCGACGTATCCGGGCGGCGCGCCGATGAGTCGCGAGACCGAGAATTTTTCCATATACTCGGACATGTCGACCCGAATCAGCGCCGAGGCATCCGCGAACAGGAACTTGGCCAGCGACCGGGCCAACTCGGTTTTGCCGACACCCGTGGGGCCGGAGAAGATGAACGAGCCGATCGGGCGATTGGGATCCTTGAGCCCCGCCCGGGAACGGCGAATGGCACGCGATACGGCCGTGATGGCTTCGTCCTGCCCGACGACGGCCTTGTGCAACTCCGCTTCCATCCGAAGCAGGCGCGCGGTTTCGGCCTCTTGGAGCCGGGTAAGGGGTATCCCCGTCCACCGGGAAACGATGAACGCGACGGCTTCTTCATCGATGATCGGCCGCCGGGTCTGCCGTTCTTTCTCCCACTCCTCTTGCTTGAGCCGGATTTGTGTTTGGAGGTCGCGTTCGCTGTCGCGCAAGGCCGCGGCGCGCTCGAAATTCTGATCGCGTACCGCGTTTTCCTTCTCGATGTTCACTTTGTCCAGTTCCGCCTTGAGCGAGGCGACCTCGGCCGGCGGAACTTGCGACGCCAGACGCGCGCGCGCGCCCGCCTCGTCGATCACATCAATGGCCTTATCCGGGAGAAACCGGTCGGTAATGTAGCGCTCCGAAAGCTCAGCCGCCGCCACGATCGACGCATCGGGAATCGTCACCCGATGGTGGTCCTCATACTTCTTCCGCAGGCCCTTGAGGATCTCAATGGTTTCGGGCACCGTCGGCGGATCCACGACTACCGCCTGGAAGCGGCGCTCGAGGGCGCCATCCTTTTCAATGTATTTCCGATATTCGTTCAGGGTCGACGCGCCTACGCACTGCAGCTCGCCCCGAGCCAGGGCCGGTTTCAGCATGTTGGACGCATCGATGGCGCCTTCCGCCGCCCCCGCGCCAACCAGCGTGTGCAATTCGTCGATGAACAGCACGATGTTCTTGTTCTGCGCGATCTCATTCATCACCGCTTTGAGGCGCTCTTCAAATTGTCCCCGATACTTCGTACCGGCGATGACCGCGGCCATATCGAGCGATAGAACGCGATGATCGCGCAGTACGTCCGGGCACTGGCCGCTGGCGATCAGGAGCGCGAGACCTTCCACGATGGCGGTCTTACCCACGCCGGGCTCACCGATCAACACCGGATTGTTCTTCTTACGGCGCGCCAAAATCTCCATGACGCGTTGGATTTCCTTGGCCCGTCCGATGGTCGGATCCAACTGGCCTTCAGCGCCGAGTTGGGTGAGATCTCGGCAGAAGTGGTCGAGCGCCGGGGTTTTCGACTTCTTCTCCGACTTCGGGGCCGACGCCGGTGGAGTGCCGGGGGCGCTCGCCGTGGGCTGGGGCATGTCACTGCCCAGGAGGCGCAGCGTTTCGGCCCGGGATTGCTCCAGACTCACGCCGGCATCGGTCAAGACCTGAGCCGCGATCCCCTTCTCCTCCCGGAGCAGGCCGAGCAGCAGGTGTTCGGTGCCGACATAGGAGTGATTGAGTTCACGCGCCTCGGTCATCGCGAGCTCGAGCACCTTCTTCGCCCGCGAGGTGTACGGCAAGTCAGGCCCCGGTGCCGCCGCCGCTTTCCCCTTCTTGACCGTCTCTTCTATCTTTTGCTGAATATCCTCGAGATCGACGTTCAAATTCGTCAAGACCGCGGCGGCCACCCCCTCACCTTCCCGGATCAGCCCCAGGAGGATGTGCTCGGTGCCCACGTATTCGTGATGCAAACGGGCGGCTTCCTCACGCGCCATTTGGAGCACCTTGCGAACCCGGTCGGTGAAATTGTAGCCGTTCATGCTGTGCCCCTACTCTCGGATCGGGATGTGCCACGCGATCTAGCCACGTCGCTCTGCCTCCGACTCCAGCACCTGCCGCACATACCGGGCCCGCCGCGTGGGAAGCTCGGACTCGGGTACCTCACCGCCGGCGGCGGACGCCAAATGGGCGGGTTGGGTGTACACCAGGAGTTTGTTCAGGGTGTAGAACCCGAGGTTCGGGATCAGGCCCAACCCCGCACCCAGCCGGACACCACTCAGCAAATTCATGGTTTCCTCGAAGGAAAGACTGCGGGCATAGCGCAGCAAACCGTACGCGCGCCAAACCTTGTCTTCGAGAATCCCCGGGGCTTCCCGGCGAAGGACCTGCCGGGCCTGTTCCTCATGGGCAATGACACGCTCGACCATTTTGCCGAGGTGGTCGAGTAGGTCGTCTTCCGATTGCCCAAGGGTGGTCTGGTTCGACAACTGGAAGAAATTGCCGACCACCTCGCTCCCCTCCCCGTACAGCCCCCGGAAAGTGAGTCCCACCTGTGCCAACCCGTGGAGAACCTTGTTGATCTCCTTAGTCAGAACGAGTCCGGGCAGATGGATCAAAACCGACGCCCGGAGTCCCGTACCGACGTTCGTTGGGCACGAGGTAAGGTAACCGAACTCAGGGTGAAATGCGAAGGCAAGTCGTTGCCCCAGTTCAGTGTCCAAGCGGCTGACATTCTGGTAAACCGCCTTGAGATCGAAGCCGGAATGGAGGCCCTGGAGGCGGAGGTGGTCCTCTTCATTCACCATCGCGCCGGTGCGGTCCTGGACCAGGAGCGCGGCGGCGGACCGCACCCTCGGAGCATCGGGGGAGGCCAACTCTTTGCTCACCAGATGCCGTTCATGGAGCAGCATGCGGTCGAGGGGGTCCAGCCGGTCGAGCCGAAACTCCATCGCGCGGGCCAGGGAGCCGGTGGAATGGGCGGCGGCGGCGACTTCAGCCAGAATCGCTTCCCGCTCCTCCTCGGTCGTCCGGGTCCCGAACCGATGGCTGGCGAGGTTTCGGGCCAGCCGGACTCGGGTCGAGAGTACCAAGTGACTCTCGGGACCGCTTCCGTCGAGCCAGGCCATCCCACCGTCTGCCAACAGCGACAGGTCGATCATTCGTGGCCCTTGAGGCGGTCCCGCAGCTCGGCCGCGAGTTCGAAGTTTTCTGCCTGCACCGCTCGCCCGAGCGCAGAGCGGAGGTCGGCGGCTTCCTGGCTCGGCGCCACCGGGGAAACGCCGGGAGCCGAGTATCGCTTGCCGGTATGATGCGTAGAGCCGTGGAGGCGACGCAGAAGGGTTCGCAACGGGTCCCGAAAGATCGCATAACACTCGGCGCAACCGACCCGACCGGTTTCCCGAAAATCCTGGAGCGTCGCGCCACAGGTCAAACAGGCGCCGAGGTCGCCCACCACGGATTGGGGAAGGCCTTCCGACTCTTTCCCCATCGCCGCGAGAAACCCGCCGAGCGGTGAGGCGCCGAAGGTGATCCCGGTTTCGACGCCTTTCTCGGCGGCACATCGCTCACAGAGGTGCAGGTTCGTGACCTTGTCGTCCACGACTTGAGTGAGGCGAATGACCGCCTCGCGCTCCCCGCACTGGCTGCAGAGTTCCACTAGGACGGCGCCTCCGCGCCCACAGCCGGGTGAAGCCTTCCTTCGGCGAGAGTGAGAATCCGATCCGCGCGCGATGCAAACGCGTAATTGTGCGTCACCACGAGCAGCGCCGCGTTCCGCTCTCGTACCATCGCGATCAGGAGATCGTGAAGCCGCTCGGCGTTGGCGTGATCCAAGTTGCCTGACGGCTCGTCCGCCAATACCACGGCGGGAGCACAGACGAGGGCGCGCGCGACGGCCGCCCGTTGCTGTTCCCCGCCTGACAGCTGGGCGGGAGGGTGCGACATGCGATGGCCGAGCCCAACGGACTCGAGCAGCCCGACCGCGCGTGCTTGAGCGGTGGAACGCGACGCCCCCGCAATGAGGAGCGGAAACATCACGTTTTCCAGTGCGGTAAAATCTCGGAGTAGATGGTGGAACTGGAACACGAACCCGATGCGCTGGTTCCGGATAGTCGCGAGTCCTTCCGCGGATTCATCGGCGAATGAGCGTCCTTCGAGGCCAATCGATCCACCCGTTGCTCCGTCCAGTGCGCCTAAAAGTTGAAGCAGTGTGCTCTTTCCGGAGCCGCTCGCGCCGACGATCGCCACGAATTCACCCTCGCGCAGACTGAACTCGAGACCGGACAGCACCTCGATTTGGGCGCCGTCTCCTCCCACGTAGACCTTGCGGAGGTCGTGCGCTTCGAGAACCGGTTCGGAGGTCATTCGTGCCGAATCGCTTCGACCGGAGTGAGCCGCGCGGCCGCGCGGGACGGATGGATGGTCGCCAGCACAGTTACCGCGAGGCTGATCACCACGACCACCATCACGTCGAGCGCCTCCACATGGACCGGGAGATGATCAATAAAGTAGACCGCCGGGTCGATCCGAATCCAGCCCGAACGATCGATGAGGAGCGAAACTCCGAGTCCTAGGACCATCCCGACCGAGGTGCCCACCAAGCCGACAATACTGCCCTGCGCCAAGAACACCCGGCCCACCGAAGGCGCCGGAAGCCCCATGGCCTGAAGAATGCCGATTTCGCGCGTTTTCTCCGCGACCACCATGGTGAGGGTGCCGATGATGTTGAACGCCGCCACGATCATGATGAGACAGATAATGAGCCCCATTGCGAGCTTTTCGAGCTTGAGAGCGCTGAAGAGACTGGCGTTCTGGCTCTGCCAATCAAACGCGCGATACGGATACCCCAATTTTTTCTCGAGGGCCCGACCGATGCCGGGAGCTTGCCACGGATTTGCCAGTCGAATCTGGATGCCCGTCACCGCCTCGCCCAACCCGGCGAACCGTTGGGCCGTGGGCAGCGCCATCACGGCAAATCCGTCGTCGTATTGATACATCCCGGTATCGAATATGCCCGTGACCTCGAATCGCCAGAACTTGGGCATCTGCAGCCCCAGCGCGCGATTCACCTTGGCCGCGGTCGGCGACACGAGGGAGACGATATCGCCTTGAAACGCGGAAAGGCGAGCCGCGAGGCGATGCCCCAGCACAATGGCGCCGTCCACGCTGTCCTGCGTGGCGCGGAAGGACAGATCGCCCTTCACAACATGTTGGGCGAGGTCCGTGACGCTACCGCGCGCGGTATCCGGATCGATGCCGATGATGTCAACCGCTGCCGGATACTCGGCCGAGTTGATAATCAGGGACTTGGTCAGCACCTCAGGGGCCGCGGCGACCACCCCGGGCGTAGCGCGCGCGGCGTCGAGGGCGGGTTTCCAGCCATCCATCCGCAGCGAATTCCCATAGGTCAAGATACGAAGGTGCGGATTGGCCACGAGAATGCGCTCGCGGAGATCGTCGCGAAGCCCGTTGGTCACCCCCAGAATCACGATCAGGGCGGCTACCCCAACCATGACCCCGCCGATCGCAATCCACGTGGAGAGCGAGGCAAGCCGGTTCACGGACCGCCCCCGCAGGTAGCGGAGCGCGATCTGCCGCTCCAAGGCGGAGGGCCAGCGAAGGAGTCCCGCGGCCCACTCGGGACGACCGGCCCCCGGTCGAGGGCTCACCGCACCTCGGGCCGCAGCGCGGGAAAGAGAATCACGTCGCGGATGGAACTCTGCCCCGTCAGCAGCATGACGATACGATCGACTCCGAATCCGATCCCACCCGTCGGGGGCATCCCATATTCCAAGGCCCGCACATAGTCCGCATCGAAGGGTTGCGTTTCCGCGGCGCCGGCCGCTCGCTGACGGACTTGGTCCTCGAACCGGGCCCGCTGATCATCAGGGTCATTGAGCTCGCTGAACGCGTTGGCGAGTTCGCGACCATTGACGAACAGTTCAAAGCGTTCGGTCAGCGTCGGATCGTGCCGGTGCACCTTGGCCAACGGCGACAAGACCTTGGGATGATCGACGACGAAGGTGGGCTGCACCAGGGTCGGCTCGAGGAACACTCGCGACAACTCGTCAACCAAACGACCGCCGGCGTGCGAGGCCACCTCGTCAGCGCCGAGTCCATAAGCCACCAACCGCGCCCGCATCTGCTCCTCGGAGGCGGTGCGGACATCGAGTCCCGCCGCGGCCTTGATCCCATCGACAAACGATACCCGGGGCCACGGCGTGGTGAAATCGAGCGCCACCTCGCCGACGGTGAGACTCAGTCCGCCCACGATATCGGACACCAAGCCCGAGAGGAGGGACTCGGTGAGCTCCATCATATCGGTGTAATCCGCGTAGGCTTGGTAGCACTCGAGCATGGTGAATTCGGGGTTGTGAAATCGGTCCATCCCTTCATTCCGAAAATCATGCCCGATCTCGTACACGCGGTCGAATCCGCCGACGATGAGTCGCTTCAGGTACAGCTCGTCCGCGATGCGCAGATAGAGATCGGTGTCGAGCGCGTTGTGATGGGTGACGAACGGATCGGCCGACGCCCCGCCGTACAAGGGCTGAAGAATGGGGGTCTCAACTTCGAGAAACCCTCGAGCTTCGAGAAACCGCCGCAGGTACCGAAGCACGGAGGCGCGAGCCTCGAACACTTTGCGCACGTCCGGATGGACGGCGAGATCGGCGTACCGTTGCCGGTAGCGGACCTCCGGATCTTGGAGTCCGCCATACACGACCGTGCCTTCCGCGGTCTCCTGTGCCTTGCCGCGGGGCAGCGGGCGGAGCGACTTCGCCAACATCGACAGCGCCAATACCCGGATCGTGACTTCGCCCGTGCGGGTTCGGAACAGGGTCCCCGTCGCGCCGATGTGGTCGTCCAGGTCGAGCAGTTTGATGAGCTCCGCTTCGCCCGCGAGCAGATCGCTCTTCAAATAGAGTTGCACTCGGCCTGAGGGGTCCTCGAGGTGGGCGAACGAGGTCTTGCCCTGACTGCGCAACGACACCAGGCGGCCGGCAACCGACACCATCGGGCCGTCCTCGCCCATGTTATCCAGATACGCCCCTACCGCCTGCGCGGCGAGATGGGTCCGGTCAAAGCGGTACGCAAAGGGCAGAATGCCCGCGGCGTCCAACTGCGCACGCTTCTCCCGGCGAGCCTCCTCGACATAGGTCCTGGCGAGGGGATCGCTCATTGGGTGCCGCCTTGCTTGAGAAAGGCCTGGATGAACGGATTGATGTCACCGTCCATAACGCGGTGCACATCCGACACTTTCAGCTCGGTCCGGTGATCGTTCACCATGGTGTAGGGTTGGAACACGTACGACCGAATCTGGTTGCCAAAGGAGTTGTCCGTCTTGGTGGCCTCGACCACGGCCCGAGCGGCTTCTTGCTCTTCCAGCTTCTTCTGGTAGAGCGCCGCCCGGAGCATCTTCATCGCGGTCGCGCGGTTCTTCCCTTGGCTGCGCTCCTGCTGACAGGAGACCACGGTATTCGTGGGCAGGTGAGTGAGGCGGACCGCGGACGAGGTTTTGTTGACGTGCTGGCCCCCGGCTCCGGACGCCCGGAAGACGTCCATCTTGATGTCTTCGTCGCGGACGTCGATTTCTATGGTATCGTCGATATCCGGATAGACGAACACCGAGGCGAACGAGGTGTGCCGCCGGGCCTGGGAATCGTAGGGCGAAATCCGGACGAGACGATGGACGCCCTTCTCGGCCTTGAGAAAGCCATAGGCGTATTGTCCGGTGATTTCAATCGAGACCGATTTGATGCCGGCTTCCTCTCCGGCGAGCAGATCGAGGATCGTGACCTGAAATCCTTGTCGTTCCGCCCAGCGGACATACATGCGCATAAGCATCTCGGCCCAATCTTGAGATTCCGTTCCCCCCGCTCCAGGATGAATCGTCAAAATCGCACCGCGGGCATCATCGGGGCCGTTCAACATCGTCTGGAGCCCGAACGCCTCTACGACGCCTTGGAGCGCGGCCGCCTCTTTGGCGAGCTCGCCACTCATCTCCTCGTCCGGTTCCTGATCGAGCAACTCCGCCAGCGCCACCGCATCCGCGACCCGATTCGTGATCGCGTCCGCAGGCGTCACCCAGTTCTTGAGAGCTTTGAACTCTTGGACCAACACCTTGGCGCGCTCACTGTTCGACCAAAATGCCGGGTCAGCCTGCTGCGCTTCGAGTTCCCCCAGTCGGGACCGCTTCGTATCCAAGTCAAAGAAACGCTCGGAGTTCGAGAACTCGATTCTGGAGATCAGTCAACTGCTCCGCCAAAGCCGACATGCCACACTCCGGGTCGAATAATGAGCGAGCCGCCCAACCGCCCAGGGCGGATGAACGGCTCGCGGTGCCTAGAATATAAAAGGATGGGTCGGCGGAAGGGGGCGCCGACCGGCACGTTCAGGAAAAAACCGGATGTCCTTCCGCGAGGATTTCGTTCAGCGCCTCAGTAAAGAAAGGCGTCGATTGAGCATAGTCCAGCCCGATCTGTTCGGTGTACTCTTCCCAGCTTTTCCGAATCTCTTCCTCGAACAGAACCTTGAGCGACCCGTCCCGAAGCCCATCTTGCCGCTTGGCCGGGTGGTACACGACGATATCCGACACAAGGGCCCGAGCAAGGCGGCGCGCTTTCACCGCCGGATCTTGGCTCAAGAAGGGATTGTTGATTCGTTTTGGCCGGCCGGATCCTGCGGGGCCGGCTGGCGCCAGTCTCGGGGTGGTCGATGCGACCGGCATCGCGTGCACCGACGGGGCAGCCGGAGTCGGCGCGGCAGAGGGAGCCGGCGGCGTCGGTGGCGGGGCGGTTGCCGGCTGCGCGGGGGGGGCGGACGAGGCGGGGGTCGATATGACCCGTGGGGCCGGAGCAGGCGAGCTCACAACTCTCGCTGCAGGCGGAACCGCCGGTGCGGAGAATGGGGCCGGAGGTCGCCCCGCACCCTCCCGAGGTGGCGATGGCGGCATGGGCGTCGGTCGCTGGGGAGCCGCGATCGCGGGCGCGGCGGGCCCCGGGACTGGAGCCGAGACGGATCCAGTAGGCCGCGCTGATTCTTGCGGTGGCCGAGGCGCCGGTCGAGGTGCTTCGGCGACCGGTCCGACAACCTGAGCCGGTAAGACGACCGGCGCCACAAGGGGAGGAACCACCACCGGGGACAATTCGACCCGGAAGACCGCGCTGCACACCGAGCAACGCGCGCGGATGCCGCGGTCGGGTACTTTCGACGGATCAACCCGGAAGATGGTGTCACACTTCGGACATGCAACGTTCATGGCGCCTCGCTCACCGCGACTCCCGACTGCTCACCGGACCCCGATCCTCGCCATCGCGCCCCTGCCGCCGGTCGACCACGAACACCGACCCCGGCAGCGTCTTCGCATAACTCTTCATCTC
>JANYKV010000096.1 GCA_025358055.1 Gemmatimonadota bacterium | reverse complement strand
CGTGCTTTCGCGCGCCTTCTAGGTGCGCCTCCTCGGGCACGCGTCCGACATCGCCGGCGGCCACACTGAGGTGGTCGGTGGCGGTGTCAAAGGCGAGGGTGAGCATGGTCGAAACTAAAGTGGTGGTCGAGGGGAGGCGCTAGTGGGATGCCGGCACCGCGGGAACAGCCACCGATCCCTCCGCCGTCATCGTACGTTGTTCGGCGGATGCTGTGTGAACCAGCTTGATGCGGAGCGTGGGCGCTGGTGCAAACGATGCGGCCCGATCAGGCCATTCGATGAGCAGGGCGCTTACATCGGGTCCCGCAATCGTGAGCCAGTCGAGGTCGCGCGCTTCCAGCGAGGTTCGCAGGCGGTAGCAATCGACATGATATGCCACGCCGAGCCGGGTACGATAGGAATGCACTAAACCGAACGTTGGACTGGTCACGAGGTCGGCGACACCGAGGCCGCGCAGGATGGCTTGAGCCAGGGTCGTTTTGCCCGCACCCAAGTCGCCCTCTAACCAAATGACTTGACCCGGCGAGAGCGAACGGCCCACCGACTCTCCCCAGGCTCGGAGTTCCGGCTCGGTCATCCCCGCCGCCGCCGGGTCGGGTACTCACGACGAACATTGGGCGCGGAGACGGCGCGGAGGTCGGCGATCTGATCCCGCAACAAAGCGGCGAGCTCAAATTCGAGGTTCGCGGCGGCTTCGCTCATCTGGCGCTCTAGCGCGACGATGGCCTTGGCCCGCTGCTCGGGATCATGCAGGTCGGCCCCGACCACCGGTTGGTCGCGAACTGGCGCCCGCTCCGACCGCGCATCGGCAACGTGGGTGGAGAGCCGCACTTCCTCGAGCGATTTGATGATGGAGGTCGGGGTGATCCCGTGTTCGGAATTGTACTCAGTCTGCCGGTTGCGCCGCCGGTCCATTTCATCGAGCGCCCGCTGCATGGACCCCGTGATCCGGTCGGCGTAGAGGATCGCTCGGCCATTGATGTGCCGCGCGGCGCGCCCGACGGTTTGGATTAGCGAGCGATCGGAACGGAGGAATCCTTCTTGATCCGCATCCAGGATCGCGACGAGCGAGACCTCGGGAAGGTCAAGCCCCTCGCGAAGGAGATTGATCCCGACCAGCACATCGAAGTCACCCAGCCGGAGCCCGCGGAGGATTTCGACCCGCTCGATCGCGTCGATGTCGGAATGGAGGTAGCGGACTCGGACCCCGGCCTGTTGGAGATAGTCGGTGAGGTCCTCGGACATTCGCTTGGTGAGCGTGGTCACCAGCACGCGCTCCCGCTTTGCGGCGCGCAACCGGATCTCCGACAATAGGTCGTCCACCTGCCCCTTCACCGGCCTGATATCGACGAGCGGGTCGAGCAGGAAGGTCGGGCGGATCACCTGCTCCACCACTTTCCCCTCCGACAGCCGCAATTCGAACTCGCCCGGAGTGGCTGACACGTTGACCATCTGAGGCACCAAGGACATGAACTCATCGAAGTGCAGAGGCCGGTTATCCAATGCGGACGGGAGCCGGAAGCCATACTCCACCAAGGTCGTCTTCCGGGCGCGGTCGCCATTGTACATCCCACCGATTTGTGGGATGGTGACATGTGATTCATCCACCACCACGAGAAAATCGGCCGGGAAGTAGTCGAACAGGCAGGCCGGACGCTCGCCGGGTTGACGGCCACTCAAGGGACGAGAATAGTTCTCGATCCCTGCGCACGTCCCCACTTCGAGCAACATTTCGATGTCAAAATGGGTGCGGGAATCCAACCGCTGTGCCTCGAGCAGTTTGCCCGCGGTGCGCAGTTCGGTGAGGCGTTCCGCCAACTCGGCCCGAATCAATCGGACAGCGCGTTCGATGGCGGGCCGCTCCGTCACAAAATGTTTCGCAGGGTAGATCGCGCATTGCTCGAGCCGCTGAATGGTATCCCCGGTCAGCGGGTGAATTTTCGAGATCCGCTCGATCTGGTCACCCCACAACTCCACCCGGACCGCCTGTTCTTCATAGGCGGGGAAAATTTCGACCGTGTCTCCGCGAACCCGAAACGTCCCGGGGTCGAACGCAATATCGTTCCGGCTGTAATGAATGCCGACCAAGTCGCCCAAGATCGCGTTTCGGCCCCGTTCCTCCCCCACCTTGAGGCTCAACATCAGACTCCGGTATGTGGCGGGGTCGCCCAGCCCGTAAATGGCGCTGACGGTGGCAACGATGACCACGTCGTCCCGCTCCATGAGACTGGAGGTCGCCCGCAGCCGGAGGGACTCGATATCCTCATTGATCGAAGCATCTTTTTCGATGTAGACGTCGGTCGAGGGAACGTAAGCTTCCGGCTGGTAGTAGTCGTAGTACGAAACGAAGTACTCCACGGCGTTTCGGGGCAGAAATTGCTTTAGTTCGCCGTAGAGTTGGGCCGCGAGGGTCTTGTTGTGCGACAGCACAAGCGTTGGTTTTCGGTGGTTCGCGATGACGTGGGCAAGGGTCATCGTCTTGCCCGATCCGGTCACCCCCAGCAGGGTCTGGAACCGCGCGCCCCCAATGAGCCCCTGGGTTAACTCCTCGATGGCCCGAGGCTGATCTCCAGCCGGGGAAAACGGGGCTACAACCTCGAAAAGTGGGCTCGACATGCCCCCAATATACCACGTCGCATCGGTTTTTGTTCGGGTCGAGCGAGCGGGCTAGAGAGGCCGGACAACTCTGTTACCCATCATCCCGGTTGCTCACCGGCGAGCCTAGTGTTCGACTTCTCCTCGGCCGTCCGCAGGCCGCGACTGCGGGGAATGTGCCCCTCGCCGTCGGCGCCCCCCGATTGACGGCGCGTCCCCCAGAGCCGGGCAAGCGGGACGATCGCGGCCACCCACCAGAGCGCCGTCCAGATCCAATACAGCTGGATGAGATCCCCATCCGCAAAAAGCGGCAGGAACAGGTACTTGGCCGACGTGTTCACGGAGGCGTGAAAGATTGCCGGGAGCAGAAGGTTGCCGGCAGTACGGGTATAGAGCCACGCCGTGATGACACTGTACGCCGTCAGTGTGAGCATCCAAGGCGCGACGTTCTCACGAGTGTACTCCAGTCCGAAGAGGGGCAGATGCCAAATGCCGTGGAGAACGGCCAAAATAAAAGCGGCACTGAGGAGCGAGCGCCCCTGCGCCAGGCGCGGTAATGCGAAGCCACGCCAAGCCGGCTCTTCTCCCACGCCGATGAACATGAAGATGAACAGGAAGGTCGGTAGGAGATCCGCGAGCGGCGGCACGCGGTCGAACGCTGGTGGAGCAGCGCCGAAGAACCGGTTTAGGCCCGTGCCGGCGAGGGCGATGACCGGGGGGAGACCAAACACGAGACCGTACCATGCAAGACCTACCCGCCAGGAAAGGATGCGGCGGGCGAAGTCTCTCGCGGCCGACCATGTCCCAACCGACGCGAGCACCAGGAAAGCCGCGACGAGCGGGCCAAGCGGAAGAATGCGGTGGGATTCGAATAGCGCAGGCCACCACGACAGCCCGCACGCGAGCGTGAAGAAGGCGGCCAGCTGATGCCGGCGGAGGATCTGGAGAATTCCCTGCATGCCTTGGTCCCGGTTGATCGGTTACAGGGGCCGTAAGCCCCCGGTGACAGCAGGGGCGCGCCGACTGAGATCCTCACGACGCGGTTATCCATCCGCGAAGCGATGCTCGCGCGCCCGCTCGGCTAGAACACTCGCGTCCGGGCAGCGGCGGAGGCGCAAATCCACGACGCACCGCACATACCGAGCGCGATGAGAGCACTCGACCACTCGTCCGGACTGTACGGAGCCGCCAGTACCCGCGGCACATGCAGCGACAGCACAAACAGCAGAAACATCATCCCTAGCCCGAACGCTCCCAGTCCACCCTTCCATTTCGTCACAATGCTCACGCCCGCGGCAATCATGGCGGCACCTGTGAGAGACGCGAGGAAGATATGCCCTGGCATCCACGCAGGAATAAGGCTCGCGATGAGGTTGAGCGCGAGAAAGTGATCCACGCCGAACACCACCGCCGCAATCCCGAAGAGGACTCGGCCGATGTTCGTCACCGCACGATCCCACCGCCCGGCGCTGCCGTCCGCGCGCGCGGACGTTCCGGCCAAGACGAACGCGGCGGACGAAAGCGCCAGCATCTCGCACACCTCGCCGCGCAACCCCCAGTTCTGCGGAACCACGACCATCCGGGGCACGTGCAGGATGAGATCGCACCCAAGAAAAAGTCCGCCGAAGAGCAGGGCGCCCGCCCGGGCTTGCATATTTAGGAGAATGCTCAAGCCGGCGACAACCAGTGCAGCGCCGGTCACGTAGGCGAGCCACGGGTGCGCGGGAATCCACGGAATTGCCGGAATCACGATCGCGTGAAACTGGGCCGGGAATGGCTGTGCTGCTATGTTAGCGCAGATCAGATGCTCGCCGCCCAGCGCGACAATCGCAACACCGAATATCATCCGGCCCTGCTCAGTGATTCGATTCAAGAGCTGTTGCATGTGCTGGGCGGATTGGCTAGGGACGAGGGCCGGTGTTGGCTCGGTCATGGAAGTGTTATGGAACGGTACGGATGGTCAGGTTGGTCGAGACTTTGGACGGGCTGGCCCGAGTTGTTCTATGAGGCGGCCGACTGGGGCTAGCAAGCCGGATGGCTACCTTCTCGTCTCATACCGCATCGCCACCGCCCCCGAGACGAACTCCAGCCGGCTCACCAGCTTCAAGTCGACACGCTTCGATAGCCCTGAGAACAACGTCGGCCCGTGGCCCGCTATCCTGGGCTGCACTACGAACTCGTACTCATCGATCAATCCGAGCTCCGCCAACGAGGGCCGAGCAGCAGCGTCACGCGCTCGCCAAACACTGTCGGTACGGCTCCATCATGTCGCTGTCGCTGATGC
>JANYKV010000095.1 GCA_025358055.1 Gemmatimonadota bacterium | reverse complement strand
GCGATCCCCAGAGCCAAGAGCACGAGCGGTGTGACTTTCATTCCGTTGATCCCCTTTTGAACTTCTAGACCTCTATTTCACGACCGGCAACCAGACGGCCGTCGCTTGGCCCTTGGAGCGGTGGATCGTAATCTCCGCTTTGCGATAGTCCGCCGGCTTCGCGAAGAAGATGTTCGGAACGAAGGTCTGCGGATTGCCGTCGTAGAGCGGAAACAGCGTCGACTGGATCTGCACCATGATCCGATGCCCCGGATGGAATACGTGGTTCACGTTGGGCAGATCGAATCGATAGCGCTGCACCTCATTCGCCGGGATCGCCGTCGGATGCGCAAAGCTCTCCCGGTAGCGCCCCCGGAAAATGTCCATCGAGATCGGCAGCTCGTACCCGCCGACTTTGGGATCGCTCGCAACTTGAGCCGGATATACATCGATGAGCTTGACGACGAAGTCCCCGTCGCTGCCGGTGGTCGTCGCGCGGATGTCGGCCACGGGAATGCCTTGGACGGGGACCGGCTCGGTCAGCACGGCCGTCTCATACACCAGTACATCGGGGCGACCGTCGACGAAACGCTGATCGTGGACGAGCCATTTGCTCCAGGGCTCATATGGGTCGCCCAGTGATCCAGGTGTCATGCCGCCAAATGGGTCGATCACCGGGCGAGGGAGGAAGGGTACGGGCTTCGCAGGATCGCTGATGTACGCATCGCCCCCCGTCGATTCGGTGGGCTGCTGGAAGGATAAACTGAAGCCCGCACCGGCATACAACGCTGTCAACCCGCCGGCACAGCCCCGATCACACACGGTGGGCCAACTCTCAAAGCGCTCCCACCGATCCTCGCCCGTGTTGTACACCGTAACGGGCGCCAGCTTGGCCGGGGGCCCCCCGCGCAGGTGCTCGTCGAAAAAGGGCAGGAGGATGTCACGGCGATATTGCATCGCCGTATTGGCGTTCCAGCGGAACGGCCCGAGGGCCCAACCGTCGCCGTGGACTTGGATATGATTCCACGGGCCCAGCACCAGCCAATTGTTGGCCTGGCGACCGGCCGCCTTCAGCGCCAGCCAAGCGTGATTGGCGCCCCACATGTCCTCTTGATCCCAGAGACCCTGGGTCCACAGCGTCGCCACTGCTGGGGGGTGACGGTCGACGAGTAGCTTGTCGAGCGCCTGACTCTGCCAGTACTCGTCGTACGCCGGATGGTCCATCGTGCGCACGACCCAGGGCAGCTGCTCGAGCCCGTGGGCCCGCGCGTAGTCGCCGGTCGAGCCCACCCTCAACAGCTCGTCATACTTGTCGTAACTGTCGCTTGGCGTGACCGCGCCGGCGCCGCGCTGCCCGGTCTGCATCTGGATGTAGCCGAGCATGAGGTTACGGAACGCTCCGTAGTGAAACCAATCATCCCCCATCCACGCATCGACCACCGGGCCCTGAGGCACCACGGCCTTGAGCGCCGGGTGCGGCTCGATGAGGGCCATGACGGCCGTGAAGCCGTCGTAGGACCCACCGATCATGCCCACCCGGCCATTCGTCTCGGAGATGTTTTTCACCAGCCAGTCGATTGTGTCCCAGGCATCGGTCGTGTGATCCACCGATGTGGGATTCGCCGGCCCGCGCGGGGGGCGCGTCATTACGTAGTCGCCTTCGGAGCCATACTTTCCCCGGACGTCCTGGCGCACACGGATGTAGCCCGCCTGCACGAGGTAGTCCGGAGCGGCCGATGCCTCATAGGGCGTCCGCTCCAAGACGATGGCGGCATTCTTGGCTCCCTTCGGAACCAGAATGATCGTGTAGAGCTTCACCCCGTCCCGCATGGGGATCATCTCACGGCGCTCGATGAAGTCCTTTTCGGGAACCTTGCTTTGAAAGTCCTTGGGGACATCGTTGAACACCTTGCTCGGGGGTGTCTGTTGGGGCTCCGCCCGCGCTGGTGCAAGGATGCTGAATCCAGCGGCAGCGACGAGGCATAGCACTATGGATCTGGACACGAGGACCTCCAACCGCGAGGGACCGGGACGGCGACCCGGAGAACCTAGCGAAAGAAATTGACAGAATCCAACGATACTAATATCTGTTATGTAAGATATTAGGGAGAATTGTATCTCAAATCGCCAGCTAGACGTGGATTTGCTCCGGACCTTCGCCGTGATTGCGGAGACCCACACCCTCAGTCGTGCTGCGGCCCGGGTGGGAAAGACTCAAGCCGCCATCAGCATGCAGGTGAAGCGGCTGGAGCAGATCGTCGATCAACCGTTGCTGACCCGAACCGGCCGGGGCGTCGTTCTGACTCCGCATGGAGAGCGGCTGCTGGTGCATGCGCAAAAGATTCTGCGCGGCCACGACGAGGCCCTGGCCGAGCTGTCCGGCAAGGGCATGTCCGGCACGATCCGGTTCGGCTGCCCGGACGACTATGCGGCGGTGTTCTTACCCCACCTGTTGCGCGGTTTTGCCCGCCGGCATCCGCAGGTGCTGGTCGAGGTGTTTTGCGCGTCCACGCCACGCCTGCTCGATCGTCTGAAGACCCATGCGCTGGATCTCGCCCTGACATCTTTTCCCGAAGGCGAGAAGCGAGAGACCATCATTCGCCGCGAGCCGTTGGTGTGGGTGGGCTGCCTGGGCTCCGACGCCGCCGGCCAGAACCCCCTGCAACTCGCCTTGTCGGACCCCGACACGCTGGACCATCAAGCGGCACGCAAATGCCTCGAGCGGGCCGGGAGGTCGTACCGCGTTGCCTACGCCAGCGGCAGTGTGGCCGGACTGACGGCGGTGGTGAGGTCCGGGCAGGCGATTGCGGTGCTGACCCGGACAGCGGTGCCGTCGGATCTGCAGATCGTACCGCCGGATCGCGGACTACCGCCGTTGCCAAGCGTGGGCATTGCCGTGAAACTCGATCGTGACCGGCCGGCGGCATTCGTCAGCGCCTTTGCCGACCATGTCCGGCTGGCCTTGCCCACGATCTGATCCGTGCTGCATGCCGGACAGATGACTGGGGGCGTTGGGTGGTCTGCTGCTGAGCCTGGTTCCGACTGTTTTGGTGGCTGTGGACTGGCGAGTAGGTCTTACCGGACGGTCGCTCGAACGAGACAACGCTCCCGTGTGGCGATTTGCGCCCCTCTGCCGGTAGACCTAACTTTCCCTCGTTGGTGCAGGTGGTAGTTCCCAAAGTCTTTGAGAGGAGTTATGACCAATCCGTTCGGTAGTACCCAGCATCCACCGCTCGGCATACCGGTGGCCGATGCACAGCAGATCACGAGCTTTCTCCAGCGGGTGTATGGCTGGATGTTCATCGGTTTGGCGTTGACTGCTGTCGTTGCCATGGGAGTCGCCAGTTCGCCGTCCATGGTCGGAAATATTGTCGCCAATCGCGGGCTTTTCTACCTGCTCCTGTTTGGGGAGCTGGGCCTGGTCTGGTACCTCTCGTCCCGGGTCTCAACGCTCTCGGCCCAGGCCGCCGGCGGCCTGTTCATGCTGTATTCCGCCTTGAATGGGGTGACGCTCTCGGTCATTCTGCTCGCCTTCACCCAAAACTCGGTGGCCATGGCGTTCGTCACCACCTCTGCCATGTTCGGTGGGCTGGCGCTCTATGGCACGGTCACCAAGCGCAGCCTAGCGGGCGTCGGACAATTTGCGATGATGGGATTGATCGGCGTGGTCATCGCCTCGATCGTCAGCATCTTCTGGCACAACGACATGATGGAATTCGTGATGTCGGTGGTCGGCGTCATCGTCTTCGTCGGCCTGTCAATGTACGATGCCCAGCGACTCAAAGTGATGGCGGCCCAAACGACGGCGGGCAATGTGGGATCGTATGCGATCGTGGGAGCGCTTTCGCTCTATCTCGATTTCATCAACCTGTTTTTGTTCATTCTGCGGCTGTTCGGCCGAAGGCGGTAGGGCGGGGAAAGAGGAAGGCAAGAACACGGCGGCAAGAAAACGTAAGGGCACGGCATGCCGTGCCCTTTTCCGTTTCATCGCTTCAACCGGCCGCCTCCTGTTTGAGGAGTCGCTCCTTGCGCGCCACCCCCCATCGGTAGCCCCCCACCCCGCCATCCTCCCGCACCACGCGATGGCAGGGCACGAGCACTGCCACCTTGTTACTGGCACAGGCACCGGCCACGGCCCGCACCGCCGCTGGCCGGCCGATGCGTCGAGCAACCTCGGAATACGAGGCCGTGGACCCCCGGGGAATCGCTAGCAACGCCTTCCAAACCTGGAGTTGGAAGGGGGTGCCTTGGAGGTCGAGCGGCGGAGTGCGTTCGGCGGCGAGTCCGGTGAGCTGCCGTTCGGCGGCCACACGCAGGCTGGCCAGGGTGGCGTCGGAACGCTCGATGGTCGCGTTGGGAAATTCCTCCCGGAGTTCGCGAAGAAGCGCCTCGTCTGACACGCCCAACGTGAGGGCGGCAATTCCGCGTTCGGTGGCTGCGAGAAGAAACCGTCCACCGCTCCACCGGCCCGTCGTGAAATGGAGAGTCTTCCCTTCCCCCCCGGCACGATAGGCGGAGGGAGTCATACCCAGTTTGCCGTTCGACTTGGCGTACAAGCGACTCGCGGAACCGAATCCAGCATCGTAGACGGCCCGACTGACCGTTGAGCCCTTGCGCACCTCGCGCTTGAAGTGCGCCAACCGCTTCGATTCGGCATATTCGCGAGGGGAGACTCCGACCACTTGGGTGAACACCCGTTGCAGATGAAAAGGACTCACTTTCGTTTCACGGGCTAGGAGGGCGAGAGTGATCCGTTCGTCTATGTGGGTGTCGATGTACATCCGCACTCGCCGGCTGATGGACTCCGCGCTCGGCTCCACTGTCTCGGTTGGTCGGCAGCGCAAGCACGACCGGAATCCCTCCCGCTCAGCATCGCCGGGAGAGGCGAAAAACGCCACGTTCTCCGGGCGCGGAAGGCGCGAGGGACAGGAGGGCCGACAATACACCCCGGTGGTGCGGACCGCGTAGACGAACGTGCCGTCGGCGCTTCGGTCGCGCGACTGGACGGCATTCCAGGCGGAGCGATGGGTGGGTAAGGTCGAGTTGGCGGCGGCAGTCATGGCGTCCCCCTATTGGCGAATCTAACCAGTGCTTCCCTGAACGCTACGATAACGCATCTCCTGAGCGGCAGATACCGGAACCTTGCGGTCTAATTCGGCGCGGGATCTCGCGGTTTCTCGACCGGCCCCACCCATCTGCGTTCCAACTTGTCCCACCACATTCCAGTGTCTTGGCTTCGTTCAACGCATCTGTCTTCGCCTAGGCACGACAGGTCGGAACGCTACTAGTCAGATTCTCCCCCGCGCGGTACACTCTGGTGCCGGGCCCGTTCTTACCTATCGACCTGGGAACCGTCACCACATGACTACACCACGAACCGCCAGTCCTCGATCCGCGCTTGGTGATGATCGCCTGACGTCCATCGATGCGCTCCGCGGCTTCGACATGTTCTGGATTATCGGAGGCGACGCCCTGTTCCAGGCGCTTGGGAAATGGCTTCATATTCCGTTGCTCGAGACCCAGATGGAGCATGTGGCATGGGAAGGGTTTCGGTTTTACGATCTCATCTTTCCGCTGTTCCTGTTTATCGTCGGCGTCGTGCTTCCCTTCTCATTGACGAAGTACAGTGCTGACGCCGCGGACCGGAAGGCGGCGCATTGGAAAGTGTTCCGACGTGCGGCGCTGCTCATCCTTCTCGGGTGGTTCTATTGGGGCATTCTGCAGTTCGACATCCCGCACTTTCGCTGGCCGGGGGTCCTGCAACGCATCGGCATTTGCTATTTCTTCGCGGCACTCGCCGTCATCCATCTCCGCCCGCGAGGCCAGGCCATCCTCTGTGCGACGCTGCTGTTGGGGTATTGGGCCATTCTCCGATTCATCGCCGCGCCCGGGTTTGCCGCGGGTGACTATTCGATGCAGGGGAATCTTGGCGGATACCTGGATCGGCTCCTGATCCCGGGGACATTCTGCTGTTACCCGAACGGCGACAATGAAGGCATTCTTTCCACCATCCCCGCTATCGGCACCGCGCTCTTGGGCGTTCTAACGGGCCATTGGCTCCGCTCGGGCCGGGCTCGGGGCACCATTTGCCTGGGGCTGCTCGGAGGGGCCTTGGGATGCCTGATTGTGGGTTATCTCTGGTGGGGGGTCTTTCCGGTCATCAAGAATTTGTGGACTAGCTCGTATGTCATGGTGGCGGGAGGGTGGAGCCTGCTGCTCTTGGCGGCGTTCTATTATGCCATAGACGTCGCGGGGTGGAAGCGATGGGCGTTCCCGTTCGTGATCATCGGCGTGAATCCCATCACGATCTACCTGATGAAGCAGTTCGTGCCGTTTGAGCGGATCAGCCAATTCTTCTTCGGCGGCCTGGCCCACCTGGTTCCCGATGCGCGGGTGGTGGTGGTTGCGAGCGGTGCGTTGATCATCGAATGGCTCGTCCTGCGGTACCTCTTTCGCAATGGAACATTCCTCAAAGTGTAGCCGGTGGTTCTTTCTACTGCGGGAAGAATCGCGAGTGTCGACTGAAGAAGTCCCAGATGGCCTGAGTCGCGTTGAACTCTTTGCGTACCTCACCGACCACCGATCGCGGTAGTACCTCGGCCCCGCCAGGCCATGTGTGTCCGCCGCCGCTCACCGAGTAAAACACCACCTCGGTGTGCTGATCGCATTTCGCGTAGCGGATCATAGTGACGAGCCTGTTGGTGTTCGGCACCACGCTCTTGGGGCCGGCGAGGCATCGATCCTGGTCCGCCCAATACGTGGCGGTCCGGATCGCGGGGATCACGCGACGCGGCCCTCCCATGAGATCTGGCTTCAGAATATCGCCACCCTGAAAAGGCACCACGGGGTCGTCGGTGCCGTGAATGACGAGCGCCGACACGAGTGCGTTGGGCCGGCAGTGCGGATACAAATCCTTCGGCATGCTCCCGGCTATCGACGCGAAGGCAACGATGCGTGCCGCGGCTTCGCACGCCAGGCGTTGGGCGAATACGCCACCATTCCCAATGCCGGCCACATAGACCCGGCCCTGATCGATCGGGTAGCGTCTCAGCAGCGAATCAATCAGTGTGGTGATGAATTTCACATCCGGGCTGATGCCCCGCGGCCCCGGCACGGTTGAGCGATGGTCGTCCCACAGGCCTTTGAGCGCTTCGGGGTACGCCACGATGAAGCCGGCCTTATCGGCCAGCGCACTGAATCCAGTCTGCTTCGCAAACCCGGCGGCATTCAATCCGTCGCCATGAATCCCAAGGACCAACGCGAGATTGTTGCCCTGGCCAAACCCTTTCGGGAGGTGAATCAAAAAGCTGCGGCTGAGCGTGGCGGTGATCTCGACACTCTCTCGGCGGTCTTCCTGCGCGAGGAGAGGTGAGGAGCAAACGGCAACAAAAAACAGAGCACGACGAATCACGGCGCCGCCTGATACACAATTTCACCACCCACCACCGTCATGAGACAGCGCGTTTTGAGAATGTCGAGGTCCGGAATCACCATGACGTCCGCCGAGAGTACGGTGAGATCCGCAAGCTTCCCAGTCTGAATGGAGCCCCGGCGTCCTTCCTCGAAAGCGGCGTAGGCCGGCCACAGCGTTAGCATCTTGAGGGCCTGGGCTCTCGTCACCCGCTCCTCCGGGTGCCACCCCTCGCCGGAATTTCCCTTGAGGTCCTTCCGAGTGACCGCGGCATAGAACTCGATCATGGGCTCTCCCCGTTCTACCGGGGCGTCCGACCCACCCGCGACGGGTAGCCCGAGCTTCAGGAAACTCTGCCAGGCGTAGGCGCCTTTCAACCGTTCCTGACCCAGGCGTTTGGGAGCAAAATACAAATCGCCGATCGCGTGGGAGGCCTGCATCGACGGAATCACGTGCAATGATGCAAAGCGGGGAATGTCCGCCGGGTTGACGATTTGAGCATGTTCCACTCGCCACCGCGGCTCCGCCACTTTGCGTTCGGAAGCCGCAACGGCTTTGAACGCCTCTTCGTAGAGATCGAGAATCGTTCGGTTCGCCCGGTCACCAATCGCATGGGTCTCCACCTGAATGCCGGCGCCCAACGCCCGTTGGAGCATCGGCCTGAGCTCGGCCTCCTTGGCCGTGAAGAAGCCGGAGGTATTCGGAGCATCGGAGTAGGGGGCGAGCAAGGCCGCGCCACGGCTACCGAGCGCGCCATCGAGCACCACCTTGATCGTGCGGAGGGTAAAGCGCTCGTCGAACTCTGGAGCGTGCGCGCCTTCACGAATCAGCCGATCCGCGTCAGGCCCCGGCCCATGCATCGCCTTGTAGATCCGAAGTTTGATCTTGCCTTCGCGGTATAGGCGTCGAAAGAGTTCCACTTCCTGGTATGACCCGCCCGCGTCTTGAATCTCGGTCCAGCCGAGCCCGAGGCTGCGCTGCACTCCGAGGACTACCGCCTGAGCTGCTTGCTCCGGAGTGCGGGGGGGGATTTTTCCGGCCACCAGACCGATGGCGCCATCGAGCAACATGCCGGTGAGCTGACCGGTCTTCGGGTCTTTCGATATTTCCCCGCCAAAAGGGTTCGGTGTTTTCGCGTCAACCCCGCCGATCCGAAGCGCAGCGCTGTTAACGGCCGCCGCATGCCCGTCGGCGCGGACCAGGAAGACGGGATTCGATGGGGCGATGGCATCGAGATCCCCTAGGGTCGGAAACGCTTGCGGTTTCCAAAACGTCTCGATCCAGCCCGTTCCAACAACCCAAGTACCGCGCTCCGCCGTGGCGACGCGCGCTTTGACCTTGGCAAGGAAATCGGCGAGACTGGTCGTACCCTCGAGATTGAGGGTCATTTCCCGTTCGCCAACGCCGGCCAGATGGTAGTGAGCATCGGTGAGGCCAGGCAGGACGGTGGCGCCCTTCAGATCGATGGTTCGGGTCGCGGCCCCGGTGTATGACTTCAATCCATCATTGGAGCCGACGTACACGATCCGACCCGCTTTAACGGCTATCCCCTGTGCGCGTGGATGATTGTCATCCGCGGTGTACACCGTACCGTTTCGGAAGATGAGGTCGGCGGTGACCGTTTGTCCCTGAATGGCCAATGGCCACAGAGCGAGGACACCGCAAAGTTGAGTCACGGATCGAACCAAGGTGACCACAGTGACTCTGGCCAATATGTGGCGTTTTTGCACAGGAACTCCAAAGACAGGGGAGGCCGGCCCAACGGCTCAGATGCCCAAAATAACTGGTTTCAATTCTTCTTTTCTTCGGTGTCGTCCAGCGTCTTCAGCAGCTCTCTCCAATGGAACCAACCGGGTTTCCCCCGAATCCATTTTTCAAACCACCGAAACTCCGCGACGGCCTTCAGCAGCCGGTTGCGAGGATCGGGAATTCCGTGGGTCGTGCCCGGATACACGAAGAACTCCGTGGGCACGCCAAGTTTCTTGAGCGCCATGTGAAGTTCCTCGCTCTGCGGACGAGGCACTCGTGGGTCGCCATCCACGACGTGTATGAGCGTGGGGGTCCGCGCGTTCTTGATGTATTTGAGCGGAGAGACCTTCCAATAGGCCTCGAAGTCGTCATAGGGCAACTTGCCGCCCAAGTAGAATTGACGATTTCGCTGAATGTCGCTCTGGGCATACATTGAAATCCAATTCATCGTTCCGGCCCCCGACGAAATGGCTTTGAATCGGGTGGTATGGGTCAGGATCCAGTTGGACCAGTGGCCGCCGGCGCTCCACCCCATGACGCCAAGACTGTCGGGGTGAACCAGACCTTGTGCGATAAGCCAATCCACGCCGGTCATGATGTCTTCATAGCCGCGTTGGAAGTAGTTCCCTGCGATCTCGGAGCGATGTCGCTCGCCGTAGTTGCTCGAGCCGCGGTAATTCGGCATCAACACCACGTATGATTCACCGGCATAAACTTGGGATTCGTATCCTTCGTTGTAGGACAGCCGATCCGCCCCAGCCGGCCCACCGTGGATCTGGACGATTAGCGGATATCGTCGCCCGGGCTGGTATCCCACGGGCTTGAGGAGAATACCACCCACCATCTTGCCGTCCGCCGATTTCCAGCTCACCTCCTCAGAGGCACCGATGAGGAAATCATCGGCCAGCGGATTGGCGCGAGTGAGCCGTTTCCACTGACTTCGATCCGAGAGCTGTCCCGACCCTCCGATCAAGTAGTAGTCCGTGGGCGTCACAGGGTCCGAGTACAGGACGAAGATCTCCGGCCGGTCCGGAGTTCTGCTGGCGAACGTCGATGCCTGCGTGGTGGTGAGCTGGCGAACGCTCCCGTCCAGCACGTTGAGTGCGAGCACCTGCTCGGTCGCCTTGATGCCCTCGTTGAAGTAAATCGTCTTCCCGTCATCCGACCACCATTCGACCGACACGTCTCCATCAAACGACGTGCCGAGTTTGCGCCACGCAGTGGTGGGCTCGGAAACCGGCCGCAGGTACACGCGGGTGTTACGAAAATAGGCGAAGTCATCCGAAGCCGAAAAGGCGATTTGGACGCCGTCCGGCGAAAACGACAGCTCGCTTTCCGCGATCTCGGTGTTGTTGGTCAGTCGCTCGATTTTTCCGGAGGAAGTCTCGAGTAAGTAGAGATCTCCATAAATCGTGGTCTCCGTGACCGTCCGCAGGTACCGGTCGTTGGGTGTGCCTCGAAAGCCAAGCCACTTCCCATCGCGTGAGAAGGTGACGTCGCTCACCGAATAAGCGGGGTCGCGTGTCAATCGACTCTCCCGCTTCTGGGCGATATCGAGGGCCCACAGATGAACGGGGGACTTGACCTCGTTGCGCAGGCGAGCATCGAACTTCTTTTCCACGCGGGTCTTGTCGTCCTTATCCAGGCTGTCTGCGGCCAGGAAGTAGATCCTGCTGCCGTCCCAGGAAAATTGCCATGTATCGATGGGCGACGCGTGCTTCGTGAGTTGCGCGGCCTGGGCCGTATCGATGCCCGCGAGGCGTAGCGCCCAAAGCTGGCGATCGTCCGCCTTCCCCGCCGCATACACCAGCCACTTTCCATCTCGACTGAGATCGAAGTTGCCGACACCGTCTTTGGCGTCGGTCAGACGCCGGGCCTCGCCGCCGTCCGGACGCATCAGATACAGCTGTTCCTGACCCACGGTCGTTGCCGGTGCATCACGATCCGAGAGAAAGAGGAAAAACCGGCCGTCGGGAGCCCAACGAGCGCCGTGCTCATTCTTGTCCCGGGTAAACGTCAACTGACGCGCCGACGTAGCCCCTTGATCGATCGGCGTGACCCACAGGTCGGTGTGACGCTTGCCCTCTTTCCAGTCCAGGCTGGAGATCGAGTAGAGCGCCCACTTGAGGTCGGGCGAAAGCGTCGGCAAACTTGCAGTCCGCAATTGGAGAGCATCTAGAAACGTCATGGGTCGTTTGGACGGGGCTTGGGCCGAGGTCGGAACGGGCAGCAGAGTCGCGGCTGCCGCGGCGGACACCGCGACGATCATCCCGAGGGAAACCAGGCGGGAGGCGACGAAGGGAAACCAGCGGCGCACTTTGGGCTCCATTGTGATGTTGAGGACTAATTGTATTGTTGAGGGGGGCGAAGGGTAAGCCGTCCTGCACGGGATAAGAACGGTGCGCGACCCACCTGGGACACGAAGGACCATGATATGCGTGAGCCCACCGGCGATCTCGTCGTGCCACCCGCCGTCCCGCGCCGGGGAAACGCGGTTACAGAATGGATTGGACGAACCATCCTTTCTTTGGCGGGCTGGCGGGCTGTCGGGGAGCTGCCTGACAGTCCCAAGATGATCATTCTTGTGGCACCCCATAGCTCCAATTGGGATTTCGTTCTGGGGATGGCACTGGTGTTCAAGTACCGCTTGGAAGCCCACTGGCTCGGCAAGAGTGAGCTGTTTGCGCGGCCGCTTGGCGCCTTCATGCGGTGGCTGGGCGGTGTGTCCATCGATCGCAGTGCACCGCATGGGGTCGTGGATCAAACGGTGATGGAATTCGCCAATCGCAAGGAATTCGTATTGGCCATCACCCCAGAAGGCACCCGGAAAAGGGTGACGCAGTGGAAAACCGGGTTTTACCGTATCGCGGACGGTGGAAAGATCCCGGTCACTCTCGGATTCCTCAACTACGCGAAGAAGACCGTTGGTTTTGGTCCCACCATCTGGGTAACCGGCGACATGGAAAAGGAAGTGGCGGAAATGAAGAATTTCTACGCGGCCTTCCCGAGAAAGAACGAATAGAGCTGCGCCGGCGCGGCGTTCGTTTGGCGGCACCCAGTGCGAAAGTGGTTAGCCCCTTCCCGGAGGCCGCCCCATCTTCCCTACGTCACGCACCGGGAAGACCCATGGCCACGCGTCAACAGTTCTCAATCTCACCGATCCCACATTCGAAAACTCAGCGCAAGGATTCTCGGCACGGTGACGCGGTGGACCTCCTTTGGAGCAGGTTGGACGGGAGCCGGCTCTCGGGTCACCACTTCCAGCGCCACGTGGTCATCCTCGGATTTCCCATCGAGATCTACTGCCCCGCCGCCTCGCTCATCGTCGAAGTAGACGACGCACCCGCGGACAGCCGTTCGGCCTATGCGGTGGCGCGCGACCTCGTGCTTTGGCGACGAGGGTTTCGGGTAGTCCGGATTAAACGGACGGAGGTTCTTAACGATATCGGCGGGGTGCTCGATCGGATCCGGCTGCGCTGTTGGCCCATGGGAGCCCGCTTGGAGTCTAGGTTTCCGCGAGAAGCGAAGTGAGCCGCTGGTCGTCGACGTTCCGGCTGCACAGAACGAGGACAACCCGTTTGCCCTGATACTGAGCTCGCGCCTGCAACAGGCCCGCTACCGTCATCGAGGCGGCACCATCGACAATCCAGTGCTCTTGGTGGAGGAGCGCGTGAAAGCCTGCCCGGATCTCCGCCTCAGACAGGAGTAGCATGTCGTCGATCACCCGCTGCGCCAGCGGAAACGTCACGCTCCCCGGCTCGATTCCGCCCGCCGTCGAATCCGACAGCGTGGGCTCCTCCGGATACTCAATGATTCGGCCGGCTTTAAGGCACTGGTAGAGTACCTGCGAGTTCTTCGCCCAACATCCCACGATCGACGCGGAAGGCTGAGCCTCCTCGAGGGCTAGGCCAACGCCCGAAACGAGCCCCCCGCCGCCAACCGCAATGAAAACCGAGTCGATCCGCTCCAACTGCCGGCCCAATTCCGCGCCCAACGTGCCTTGGCCGGCGACGACCAGTGGATCGTTGTACGGCGAGACATAGGTCTCCCCGGAGCGCTCCGCTTCCGCACGCGCGGCGATTTCCACCTCGAGATTATCACGCTCGATCGGAACGACCTCCGCACCGAGGGCCCGAACCGCAGCCATCTTCGCCGCTGGCACCGTGGTGCTCAAGAAGACTCGGGCGCGGATGCCAAGGCGTTTCGCGCTCCATGCCACCGCCTTGCCGTGATTCCCACTGGACGCCGTCACCACGCCCCGCTGACGTTCCTCTCGGTCGAGCGCCAAAATCCGATTCAACGCGCCCCGAACCTTGAAGGAACCGGTGTGCTGGGTATGCTCGAGCTTGAGGTATACCTCGGCGCCGGTGAGCGCACTCAAACCGGCCGAGTGCTCCAGCGGAGTTTCGCGGACATGGGATCGGATCCGGTGTTCGGCGGCGGCGATATCGATCAATTCGGCCATGGGAGCCAAACATAATCGAGGTCGGTTGCCACATCGTCCCCGCGCACGGTAGAATTCAGCTATCCCTTACTCGGCCTCATGACACACCCGTCCCACGAAACCATCGACCCGATTGTTCGTGCCGCGCTCGCCGAAGATGTCGGCGACGGAGACGTCACGACTCTGCTGACCGTTCCGGCCGAGACGCAACAGAGCGGCCGACTGATTGCCAAGCAAGCCGGGGTCATTGCGGGGATCGAGGTGGCCCGCGGGGTGTGGACCATGCTCGACCCCACCACCCGGTTGGTTGAATTGGCCGAAGATGGGAGCCGCGTCGAACCTGGCGACACGATCGCCACCGTGCACGGTCCGGGTCGAGCGTTGCTGATGGGAGAGCGCACCGCCTTGAACTTTCTGCAGAGGATGTCGGGAATCGCCACCCTGACCCGGCAATTCGTGGAAGCCGTCAAAGGAACCCGAGCCACTATTCTCGATACGCGGAAGACGGCTCCCGGACTCCGCGTTCTGGACAAGTGGGCGGTCCGGCTTGGCGGCGGACATAACCACCGGATTGGCCTGTTCGACATGGTGCTGATCAAGAACAACCACATCAGTGCGGCCGGCGGAATCAGCGAAGCGGTGCGGCGGGTCCGCGCGGGTGACCTTCGCAAGCGAAAGATCGAAGTGGAGGTGAAGACGCTCGCGGAACTCGAGGAGACCCTCCAACTCAACGTCGACCAGATTCTCCTCGACAATATGTCGCTTGCGACGTTGGGGCAGGCAGTGACCCAAGCGGCCGGAAGAGTACCTCTCGAAGCGTCGGGCAACGTGACACTCGAAACGGTGGCGTCTGTGGCGGCGACCGGCGTCGACTTCATTTCGGTCGGAGCCCTCACCCACTCGGTCCGTGCGTTGGACCTGAGTCTTCGCCTGTTTGAGCCGACCCCATGAGGCATGGCCCGCTGCTGGTAATGGCGCTCGTCGCAAGCGGGTTAGGCGGGGCGTCAGCCGGTCGATCCTCGCGGGTCGTGGTCCCGGATTCGGTCAGTATCCTCATTTACGGCGGAACGATCGTTGACGGCACCGGGGCACGCCCCCGAATCGCGGACGTGGCGATCCGGGACGATCGCATTCTCTGGATTGCGGCCCCGGCAGGCACCGATCGTCCTTCCGCCCGCCGAACAATCGATGCCCGCGGCCTGATCGTGTCGCCCGGATTCATCGACCCCCACACGCACACGGAGGCGGATCTCACGGACCCTGTCCGGCGCAAGAATCTGAACTATTTGGCCCAAGGTGTCACCACTGTCGTCACGGGGAACGATGGGGGCGGACCCATCAATGTCGCCGAGCGATTGGCGAAGTGGGAGCACACCGGAATCGGCACCAATGCGGCGCTCCTGGTTGGTCATGGCACCGTTCGGGGCACGGTGCTGGGCATGTCGGAAGCCGCGCCGGACCTGGCGCAATTGGCCCGGATGCGATCGTTGGTCGACAGTGCGATGCGCGGAGGAGCTCTTGGCCTCTCCAGCGGGCTCTATTACGCCCCCGGGAGCTACGCGGCCACCGACGAGGTGATCGTCCTGGCCCAGGTTGCCTCTGGTTATGGCGGCATATACGACTCGCATATCCGCGATGAGAGTTCGTACACCATCGGATTGCTTGCCGCAGTTGCCGAGGCCCTCAGAATTGGGCGCGAGGCAAAGATCCCCGTCCACATTTCGCATATCAAGGCTCTTGGAGCGGATGTGTGGGGACAAAGTGATAGCGTGATCGCGCTTGTCCGTCAGGCGCAACGAGAGGGAGTGGTCGTCTCGGCGGACCAGTACCCCTACCTCGCCTCGGGCACGAGCCTGGGCGCCGCGCTGCTTCCGCGCTGGGCCGAGGTCGGGGGCAGAGACTCGTTAGTGGCCCGGCTCCACAATCCCGCAACCCATCCCCGTTTGGTGAAAGAGATGACTGAGAACCTCCGGCGACGAGGGGGCGCAGAATCGTTGCTGTTCACCGGAACTCAGGACACTAGGCTCCGAACCAAGACGTTGGCGCAGGTAGCGGCAACGCGACGGATCTCGCCGACCGACGCGGCAATTGGAGTCATCATTCACGGCGACGTGGGAGTCGCCTCGTTCAATATGAACGAGTCCGACCTCGAACGGTTCATGGTTCAGGACTTCGTATCCACCGGATCGGATGGATCGGACGGCCATCCCCGCAAGTTCGGCACCTTCCCGCGAAAGTTTCGGGAGTTTGTTCAAGAGAAAGGGTTGATGAGCCTGGCCCAGTTCGTGGAATCCAGCAGCCGAAAAACGGCGGAGGCGTTCCACATTCACGATCGGGGTGTGTTACGCGCGGGAGCTTTCGCCGACGTGGTGGTGATCGATACCGCAACCTACCGTGATCGGGCCACCTACATCGCCCCGGACCGGCTGGCGAACGGCGTGAGCTACGTGGTCCTCAATGGGGAAATCGTCATTGACCACGGGCGTCAGACTGGGGTGCTTGCAGGTCGCGTCATTCGGAGAGAGGTGCCCTAGGTTTGATTGGCACCGGGGAAGGCTCTGCCATGGCCGTCGAGCGACTAGAGGGCGGCGTTCGATATTGCGGGACCGCGAACGGGGGCCCCCCCTTAAAAACAAGGTCGCCTTCGGTTGCGAGCCACTGGTAACCCAAGAAACGCCGGTAGGGCCACCGAATTGCGTAACCTGCCTAGCGATTTGTCGACAACGGTCCGCTAGCCCCCTCCCCCTCCCCCTCCCTCTCCCTCGCTCCAGTCCTTTAGCCAAGCCGACCATTCGGGCCGCGGCGACGACACCCGGGCTTCGGCCGCGCGGGCCAGCCCCATCGCCCGTGACCGAAACAACTCCGCCTGAGATACATCGCCGCTCGAGTCTTCCAACGCGGCTTCGAGTGCCAGCAACTGGGCATACGCGAAAATGCGCTCCGGGTCGTGGAGCAGATTGGCGGCGCTTTCGGCATCGAGGCTTCGAGCGAACGGTTCCATCGGCCCGAGGAGTGCGGAGGTCGCTTCCTCGATCTCGTGCCGGAGCGTGTCAGCGGCCGCGGGGCGTTCACCGAGGACAACGGCTCGAAGCATCGCAGCGATCTGCTCGATCGCACGGAGGACAATGTCCTTCTGTCGAACGGTCATTCCTTATCCTTTCCCTTTTTCCTTCCCTCACTCTCGGACGTTCTTATAGACCTTGCCGCCTTTCATCACAAACACCACCCGACGCAACGCGGTGATGTCCGTAAGGGGATTGCCGTCAACAGCGATGATGTCTGCTTCCAACCCGGCCGCGATACTCCCCAATTGCCCGTCCAATCCCATGGATTTGGCGTTCATCGAGGTCGCGCTGACTAACGCATCCATGGGTTTCTGACCCGCTTCCTTCACCCGGCACACCAGATCCTCCGCGTTTTGGCCGTGCGCCCCCGCGACGGCATCGGTGCCGTACGCGAGCTTGAGGCCCGGAGTGGCGAGCGCTTGCTTGACCACCCCAACAGCCAAGGGAATCGCTCGCTCCATCGCCGCAAACCCCGCGGCGTTGTAGTTGCCGATCCCTTCGAACTTCCGGCGATTGTCCAGGTAGTTGTGAAACACGAGCCCGCATTGAGGGTCGAACCAAGTGCCTCGAGCGGCCACCAAGGCGAGAGTCTCCGCATTCGCGAAGACACCGTGCTCGATTTGGGTGCAACCGGCCTTTGCCGTCGCCTGCATGCTCTCGGCGCTGTGCGCATGAACCACCGTGCGGAGGCCGAGGGTTTTGGCCTCGGTACAGATGGCCTCGAGCTGCGCGTCCGACATTGTCTGAGCGCCACCATCGCGAATGCTCTTCGACGCAAACACCTTGATGAGGTCCGCACCCTGCTGTTTCCTGAGGCGGACCATGCCGCGCAACTCCTCGGGCGATTTGCTCGCGTCCGTGATCGCCTCCAACGACGTGAGCATTCGCGGCCCGGGCAGCCCCTGGGCGATCGCGTCACGAAGGTCGTGATCCTCCGGAGATCCGATGCTTTGAATCGTCGTGAACCCAGCCATGAGAGTGTGGTAGGCCATCGTGGCGCCGGAAAGACTCGCGGTAGCAGGCGAGTCGCCATCCTCAGCGGTGTGGAGCCGATCTTTGCTGTTGAGATACCAAATCACGTGCGCATGAACATCAATCAGCCCCGGCAGCACCGTGTAACGCGAGAGGTCGTACTGCACCGGCGCAGTACCCGCTCCCGCTTTCGCCACGGTGACGATCTTACTTCCCCTAACCGTGATCAGCTGTTGTTCAGCCACTCCACCCCGTCCATCCACGAGCCGACCGGCACGAATCCGGATCTGTTGTTGGGCACTCAGGGAAATGGGGAGGAGTACAGCGAGCGCCAGAACGTGGTATGGTCGCATGATCAGGTGTTCCTTGGTGGACGAGTCCGGTGCGGGAAAGCCTCCGCGATCATTGCGGCGGATCGGAGGGAAAGAGCGGAGAACGTGAGCGTGGCATTCGCACAGCTGCCACTCACGCAGGTCGGTGCACCAACCACGAAGAGATTCTCATGATCATGAGTGCGGCCGTAGCCGTCCGTGACACTCGTGGTGGGATCGTGGCCCATACGACAGCCCCCGGCCGGGTGGTCCTGAAACGCGTCGACCATGGTTCGGAGTATTTCACCCTTTCCCGCGCGTGCCAATTCGGCGAACAGTGATTTGATCCGCTCCTCCGTCGGCCCTCGCGCCTCGATCGAGGCGGGACTATCTCGGAAGGTGAGCTTCGGGAGCGGATCACCCCACGGGGTTCGTTTCGACGCGTCGAGCGCGACCGCGCTTTCTTGATCGGGAAGCACGTCATAATATGCCCGTACCCGCGCCGTACCTCGTTCCGCACGCCGTTGCCAGTCGGTGAGTAACCCATCGCCGAGTAACAACCCCCCTGAATCATCCCGCAGCCTGGGCTCGGCTCCGACCGTCGATTCCCAAATCCGAAGATCGTGCCGAAGGTAAAAGTCACCTTTGGCTGGTCGCATGAACTTCTTGGTCACCAAACTGTGCTGCTCGTTGATCCCGGGATACAGCTGCATCGGAAGCTTCACAAAGGCCTGGACGTTGCGGTGCCCTGTGAGATACTTGCCGACCAGGCCGGAAGAGTTAGCCACGCCGTTCGGAAATCGTGAGCTTTGGGAAAGGAGGAGGAGGTACGAGCTCCATACGTAACCGCCGGCCAGGACGAAAGTCTTGGCGCGGAATTCGATCGGGACCGCACGATCGTCCAATGAAATGCCGACCGCGCGCTCAATTCTCGTCGACCCAGCCGCCGGGATCAGGCGCCGCACCAATGTGCGAGTGACGAGCTCGACCCGGCGCGATTTGCGAAGCGCGTTCCAGGTAAAGTCCGGAGAGTATTTCGCCCCGACCGGGCAGATTGGAAAACAAGTATCGTTCCGACAGCACTGCGCCCGTCCGTGGTAGGGAATCGAGTTTTTTGCCGACGGTTGACTCCACATCGGAATGCCGGCGTTTGCCGCCCAGTCCTTGAGCAAAGCCAGGTTATAGGTCAGCGGAAGCGCGGGCATCGGAAAGGGCTTGCCCCGCGGATCCAGCTCGGGCGGCCCTTGCTCGCCGGCAACACCCAAACGGACCTCGGCCTCCTGGTAGAATGGATCCAGATCGTCGTAGCCAATCGGCCAGTCAGCATGAACCCCGTAAAGCGTCTGGAGGCGGAAATCCTCGGGACTGAACCGAGGTGTCACACCGCCCCAATGCATCGCCAAGCCTCCGACGCACATTGAGCGGGATTGCAGCGGCCCCGTCGCCGTGAGTTCCTCTATGTGGTCCTTCGGCCATGGGGTTTCGCCGTAGTCGAGAAATCGCTGGCGCAAGGCATATCGCGCGGCGAGGGGCGGCACTTCGCCGCCCGCTTCCACTACCACAATGCGGGCCACTCGATCCTCGGCCACATGCTCAGCCACCATCGCCGCACTGATGCCGGAACCGATGATGCAGATGTCCGCCTCCACGACCCGAGTCATCAGCTAGTCCTCCGGGGCGGACGGTTCGGCCCGGTGCCGAGCGGCCGACACCGCTCTTTACCGATCACCGCCCCATAGCAAAGGTCCCGAGCTTCCGCACTCGAGACGAAGTGGCTGACCAGCGCCGCGATGACGTGTTCGGCCTCGACTGGCACGGTCACGACCTGAACCCGTTGGTCCTTGAGCGCGTTACGAATCAGTGTTTCACGCGCCTCGACGGTTAGCCGAGTGAAGGGCTTTCCGTGAGTGGCCCGAGCCACCTCGTCTAAATCATGAAGCTGACCGGCCCACCGCCGGACTGGCATCTCAGGGGTTGAGGTGAGTTCCGCAGTGCCATACCCGTGTAAGACCTCCGCGCCGGTATGGTAGTTACGCACCCACATCAAGAAACTCGCTACCACCCGATCTACCCCGGGCGCCCCCAGAGCGGATGGGAGTACTACCCTTCCGATGGCTCGTAAGGAGGCTGGGTCGAGGGGCCGCCCTGGAATGTTGAGGCGGGCCAAAAGCAAATCGGCGGGCCCTCCCCCGAGTGCGGCGAGCGAGCCAATGAACGTTTTGCGACTCATTTTCCTCATAGGCACTCCAACAGAGAGATGCGGCTTGCCTCCCGCGGAAGGCGAAGCCAAACTTCAGCAGTCGCACTTCTTCCGTTCCCGGAGTCAACCCGACGTTCGATTTGGAGTTGGACATGCGCAAAAACCTGTGGATCCTCGCCCTGACTGTCTTGCCTCTCCCCGCCTTGGGCCAGTCCCCGCCGAAAGCCCTCATTCTTGCCGATTGGGAGCGGGGCCGAAAAAATGTGTTGGCGTACGTAGACGCAATGCCAGACTCTGCTTTGACGTACCGGCCCACACCTGGGGTCCGCAATTTCGCCGAGCAAATCGAGCACATCGTCGGCTCGAACATTGAAGTGGCGGCACTCACCCTAAAAGGTGCCAAGCAGGCTCCAGTCCTTGGAGATACCGCAAAGTACCTCCACCACAAGAAAGCGCTCCACGACTTTACCGCCGCGACCTATGACTATGTCATCGCCGCGATCAAGGGAGCGTCCGACCAGGCTCTGGCCAAGCAGATGTCCATTTTTAAGCAACCGGCCCAGCCGGCCTGGCGGTGGCTCGAACTCAGCAACGAGCATTCCGCCTGGACGCTGGGCCAGGTCATCCCCTATCTGCGCTTGAACAAAGTGACGCCCCCGTCGTACGACATGCCTTTCTAGGCCGGGGGCGGAGGCGCCCGGAACGGCTATTTCTCAGCCATCGCCGCATCGATGTGCTTCTTGGCCGTTCCGACCGCCTCGAGAGCTTTTGCCGCGTGCCCGCCCTTGTCGGGACTATGGGCCTTCAAGTGGGTCTCTGCGCTGGTCAGCGCCTCTAGCGCCGCTTTCAGATGAACTTGTTGCGACACCGCGTATCCAGTCGCAAATCCTCCGGCAAGCAACGCAAGCGACAACCCACCGCGAAAAATGACTCGGCGCATGGTCTCCTCCCTCTCAAATCGAGTGTGATTGGCTGGAGCGTCCTGGCAAGACCCTTCACCAAACCGACTACTCTGGTTTGATATAGCCCCTAAACCCTGACTCGGCTACTCCCCTACCCAGCGATAGCGCGGGTCCCGTGGCAGGTGCCTCCAGGCGGATCAGCGCTTCCCGGTTTTCTTTCGCCAATACCTCGCGAGGCCGTACCAGCCGTCTTTGAGCCCGGCAAAATTGATATTCGCCTGCATGTCCACGCCCTGAGGATGGCCCAATTGATCGACGACACTCAGGGCAAACTGTTCCGCGCGCTCCGCGTCGGAGCCGTTTCGGTCGAGCGATGCTCGCACGCGCTCCGACCAATCCTGGAGCATCGCACTCATCACCTCCATGTGCTTTGTGGCGTCGTCCGGCACGCCGAAATGGGTCATGAAGAGCCGCTTGGGTGCCCACGATCGGATTTTGTCGAGACTTTGAAGCCACGATTCGACGTTGATGTCGGGCGGTGGCGTAACCGGGAGCGCCATCCGGCCCCCAAACAACAGCAATCCCGCTGTATCTCCCACGAACGCCGTGCCGGACTGCTCATCGAAATAGCTCACGTGGTGGGAAGCATGGCCCGGAGTGTATTCCACCCGGAAGCGCCGCTGTCCTACCTCGATCGTCTCCCCACCCTTGAGCGCGGTGATGCGTTCAGCTGGCACCGAGAGGAACTCACCCCAGATGCTCGCCATCTTGTCGCCAAACACCCGGGTCGCACTCTCCCATAGTTTCGTTGGGTCGATCAAGTGGGGCGCGCCCCGCTCGTGCACGAAAACTCGAAGCTTGGGATTCTCGCGAGCGAGCGTTCCGACCGCACCGGCATGATCGAGATGGATGTGAGTCAAGAGGACCGTCGAGACCTCGGACAATGTAATACCCAAGTGAGCGAGGCCATCATGCAACGCCGGGAGCGATATGGCCGGACCGGTATCCACCATCGCAAACCCGGCGCCCGTATCGAACACCGGGATCCCGATATAGCCGGCCCGGCCCAGGTAGTTAATGTCGATGAAGGGAAGATCGGGTGCGGCGTAGTGAATCCTGTTCTCCCCCGTAGTCACTGAGCTAACTCGGGCATCCGGTCACGCCAAGGCAGGGCAGATTCGAGCTGACCCGCCAAACGGAATAGGGTCGCCTCGTCGGCGTAACGTCCGACGAAGTGCATCCCAATCGGCAACCCCGCGGGATTGTGGTAAAGGGGCACGGACATCGCCGGCTGGCCGGTCACGTTGAACACGGCGGTATACGGAACGAAATCGAATACGGTCGCTGCACTGGTCTCGAGGACCCCCATGGCTTTCAACGCCCAAGCGGCGTGGAGTCCACCCAGGAGTTCAAGAACGAAGAGATCGCTGGGTTTCGGCTGAAGCGACCCCGTGAGCACGGGAGGCGAAGCGAGCGTCGGGGTCAACAGAATGTCGTAGAGCTCGAACAAACCGCCCACGACGCGCGCCGCGCGCTGCATAGATCGAACCGCTTGGGCAAAGGCCCCTGCGCTCAATGCCTCTCCCATGAGGCCCAAGGCCCAGGTCGTGGGCTCGAAATCCGCCATGGTTGCCTTGCGGCCGACCGCGCGTTCGGCATCGCGGAGATCGGCCCAAAGCTCACCGCAGAGCATGGTGAGAAACGACCGGGCGAAGGCAGGGCCGTCGATCGAAGGGCTGGCTTCGGACACCGTGTGGCCGAGGTCCCGGAGCAAAGCCACCGTGTCATGCAGCGCGTTGACGCAATCCGGATGCACCTCATGCCCCAGGAAAGGCTCGGCTGTGTAGGCGATGCGGAGTGAACCCGGTGGCGCGGAGACCTCCGTGAGGAAGGGGCGGTCGGGAGGAGGTGGGTAATATGGTGCGCCGACATCGGGCCCCGAGATCACATCGAGGAGGGCCGCGCTGTCTCGTACCGATCGCGTCAGGACGTGCTCAACAACACATCCCTCCCACATCTCTCCAAACAACGGTCCCGTCGGGGTCCGGCCCCGAGTCGGCTTGAGACCAAACACTCCGCAGCACGAGGCCGGAATCCGAATCGACCCGCCGCCGTCTCCGCCACCCGCCAACGGCACCATCCTCGCGGCCACGGCCGCGGCCGAACCGCCACTTGAGCCTCCAGCCGTCCGGGTCGAGTCCCAAGGATTTCGAACGGGCCCGAACAACTTGGGTTCCGTAAACGGCGTCAGGCCAAACTCCGGGGTATTGGTTTTGCCCAGAGTGATGAGGCCGGCCTTTTTGTAGCGGGTCACCAATTCTGAATCGCGGTCGGCGACGTAGTCGTTGAGAAACCGACTGCCACAGCGGAACGGGGCCCCAGCGTAGGTCGCGACGAGGTCTTTCAAGAGAAACGGCACACCGCGCATCGGCCCCGGTGGCAATTCCGATCGGGCCAAGTCGTACGCCTGCTCGTACATGGGCTGAACCACGGCGTTGATGGCCGGATTCAACCGCTCGATGCGCTCGATGGCCGACTCCACCAGCTGAACGGGAGTGACTCTTCCCTCGCGGACCATCGTCGCGAGGTCGAGCGCGTCAAAACGATGGTACTCCGAGAATGGGGCCATGATTGCTCCGGCGAGAATCGGCGGATAATAATGCACCGCCCCCGCGGAAGCAGTCCTTGGGGGCGGTGGAACAGCTCCTACACCGGCTCAGGCCACTTTCACCGCGATTTCTCGAGGCCGAGTCTGCTCGGCCTTCGGAGCGGTCAGCGTGAGTACTCCGTGCTCGATCTTGGCCTCGATTCGATCCGTGTTCACAGAATTGGGCAGCAGGAACTTCCTGGTGAACGGACCGAACACGCGCTCAAAGTGGTGTACTCGCTCCTCGGCTTCAGCTGCCTGCTTCTTCTCGCCGTGAATGGTGAGGGTGCGGTCTTCCAGAGCGATCTTCACATCATTTGGATTGACGCCAGGAAGATCGAGGGCAATCCGGATGCTGTCCTTGTCTTCCCGGACGTCCGCCGTCGGGAGCCAACTCGTCACGATGGTTCCGCTGGTGGCGGGTACCCCGAGCGCGCTTCCCACATCATGGAACAGCTGATCAAATCCATTCAGCTTGAAAAAGCGGTGGCTTGGCACGTAAGAACGACGGGTCGTGAGTAACATCGGCAATGTCTCCTTTGGGTGTGCGATCGCACGCGTTGAATTCGTAGCGTTCAACGTTCGACCATAGGAAAGGCATGCCTCGTGCCGATCGAAACCCTCAGTTTGGGGTCATTTTGACATTGAGCAAGGACGCGTGGGCCGAAATGGCAGATCGAACAGCCGAACCCTGGACATTATTCTCGGGACACCGGCTTGGTCGCTCTGGCCCAAGCCTGAAAGCCCCCAGAAAGGTTACTGACTCGATCGTAGCCATGCGCCAGCAAGATGCTCGCAGCAATCGACGACCGCCCGCCACCTTGGCAATGTACGACCACGTCCTTCTGAGTTGGGACTTCCGCGATTCGTTCCGGCAGCTCCGCGAGTGGGATGAGATAGGCTCCAGGCATATGACCTAGTTCCCATTCCGAGGCGCCGCGGACATCGATGACGACGCGGTCCCTTTGGTCGGCGCTGAGCTCTTCCACGCCGATCTGCGGGACCGTTCCAAGCCTTTGCCCGGTTGTTTCCCAGAGCTCCAGTGCGCCGCCTCCGACATACCCTCGAACTCGATCCAAGCCGATGAGGGCGAGTTGGCGAACGACCGCCGCAACGGACTCCGAGGGTAGTGTGCCCGTCAGCAGGAAGACATCGGCATCGTAGGACACCAGCGATCCGGCCCACGTGGTAAAACTCTTGGTGAGAGGGATGTTGATCGTTCCCGGAATGTGGGCCCCGGCAAACTCGGCCGCCGGTCGCAGATCCAGTAGGGTTGCCCCGGAGGCGAGAAGGCCGGCGACTTGGCTCTCAGCTATCCGTTCCGGTAATAGCGTCGCTTCCAGGAGACGGGGTCCGTCGCGATTGATCCGCTTCATGATCCCGAAATACCGCGGCGGCTCCGGTTGGCCCGACAGCACTTGGCGCACGAACTCGTCCTCACTCTCCACCCCGAAGGCCCAGTTGAATCGCCGCTCATATCCCAACGTAGATTGGGGCACCGCGCTCAATCCCTTGCCGCAAGCCGATCCCGCACCGTGTCCGGGCCAGATCTGCAGAAAGTCGGCCTGGCCTTTGAAGGCTTGAAGACTGTGCCAAAGTTCGCGGGCGGACCCATCGCTGGCGTCGGCGACGTGCGCGGCTTTCTCGAGGAGATCCGGCCGGCCGACGTCGCCCACGAAGACAAAGTCCCCGGTGCAGACACCCATGGGCACACTGGCCGCGGCGGTGTCCGTGACCAGAAAGCTCAAATGCTCGGGCGTGTGCCCTGGGGTGTGCACGGCTCGGAGCCGGATGTTTCCAATGGGGAATTCATCTCGGTCGTGGAGCAACTGCACGTTGGGATCGGTTCGGAAGCCATATTTCCAATCGGGGGGCCCGGCATCCGAGAGGTACATCCGGGCTCCGGTCCGAGCGGAGAGCTCGCGAACGCCCGAGACAAAGTCGGCGTGGATGTGGGTTTCCGTGACCGCCGAGATCGTGAGGCCCTCCGACTCCGCCGCGGCAATGTATTGATCGACATTTCGGTTCGGGTCAATCACCACACTGCCACCGGACGCCGCGCATCCAATCAGGTAACTCGCCTGCGCGAGTTGTTCATCGTAGAAGCGTTTAAAGATCATGAGGTTCGTCTCGTTAACGGCGGAAAAGGACCAAGACTCCCATCACGAGAAGAAAGAAGGCGAAACCACGTCGGAGCGCGGACTGCGAAACGTGGCTGACCAACGCCGCCCCGATTGCGGCGCCGACGAAAGCCAGGGCGGTGAACGCGGCAATCGCCGGCCATTCCATCGGGATCCGTCCAACGTAGCTCACAACACCCGTGGCGGAAGTCAACGCGATCAGAATAAGCGAGGTTCCGACCGCCTCTTTCATCTCCAACCCGCCCAGCAGTACGAGAGCGGGTACGAACATGAAACCACCGCCGACTCCAACCAGACCGGTCAACGCTCCGACTATCGCGCCGAATACCATGATATAGGGGTAGGGCCTTCGAACATTGGGTTGCTTACTCGGCTGCCGCGACCAGAGCCCCCGCCCGAAATACATCGATCCGGCGGCGACGAGCATGACCACTCCAAAAACCGTCAGCTGGAGGGTCGCGCTGACCCGCATCGCGAGATCAGTCCCCAATCTAGCACCCACGATGGCCGGTGGACCAAAGGCCAGGGCAGCGCGCCAGTTCAAGTTTCCCTCACGGGCGTGAGTCACCGCGCCAAAGAGGCTGGTGAGTCCGACCACCACAAGACTCATCGGCACGGCTTCCTTCATCCCAAAATGAAGGACATAAACCAGCACCGGGACGGTGAGGATGGATCCGCCACCACCAAGTAGGCCGAGGGAAAGCCCAATCACAATAGCGAGGGCATAGCCGAGGATGGTCATGGAGAGATCCCACGGGTGGCTAGCACGGCTCGGCTCCGATGATGAGGCCTATAGAATGGGCCTATAGTAAGCACTCCGAGCCCACTATTCGTCAAGACGAGAGCAGGCTGGGCTCCGCGTGCTTCGTAACTGGGTTAGTTTGTAGCCCATGCGTGTTCGACTCGCAACGATCCTCCGATTCCTCATTTTTTGGCTCGGCCTCTTCGTCGCGGCCAAGGTCCTCTTCCTCTGCTATAACCACGAGCCTGCCTCGCGTCTGGACGCCGGAACAATCGCGGGAATTTTTTGGCATGGACTGCCGATGGATTTCTCATCCGCAAGCTATCTGACCATAGTTCCAGGGCTCGTCATCGCCCTGTCCGCGCTCGTCGACCGACCCGCCCTGCGCCGCGTCCTCCTCGTAGTCACGGGGGCGGAAATCATCCTCGTCACCCTGCTGACGACCGCCGATTTGGAGGTGTACCGGGCGTGGGGAATGCGTATCGATAGCACCCCGCTCGACTATTTGAAGACGCCGAGAGAAAGCTGGGTTGCCATCGGGTCATCCCCGCTTACCCTCCTGATCGTTCTTCTGACGGCATTCACCCTCGGTGGTTTCTTTGCCGCGGGGCGCTTCCTCGTGCCCTCGACGAATCGGTGGCGCACCTGCAGTGGATGGGCGTTCCTTGGATGCTTGTTCGCGACACTCCTCCTTTTTGTGCCGATTCGCGGCGGCTTCCAACAGATCCCGCTGAACCATAGTCGGGTCTACTTCTCTTCAGACCGGTTCGCCAACCAGGCGGCGCTCAATGCCGGCTGGAACTTTTTCGCATCGGTGAATCACCGGCAGTATCGGAACCGGAATCCCTACCACGCGGTCCCGGATTCGCTCGCTCGACGCGTGGTCGACAGCCTGTTTGCCCAAGGTGGACCGCGGAGCCGACTCCTTCATACCGAACGGCCAAACATCTTGATCATCATTTGGGAGAGCTTGAACCCGAAGGTCGTGGCCCATGGAGGGGGTCTTCCGGGGATCACTCCGGCGCTCGATTCGGCCATGGGAGAAGGCATTCGCTTCGATCGCTTCTATTCCAGTGGTGACCGGACTGAGAAAGGGGTCATTTCGGTCCTGAGTGGATACCCTGCGCCACCTCGCGGGCGCATCACCGACTTCCCGGCACAGTCGAGCCGGCTTCCATTCTTGAGCCAGGACCTGGCCCGCGTCGGGTACCACTCGGCGTTCTACAAGGGGGGCGAGCTCGCCTTCGCGAACTTAGGGTCCTATCTCCTGAACGGGAGGTTCGAGCGCCTGGTGGAGAAGCGCGACTTCGATCGCAAGGATTGGAGTTCGAAGTGGGGCGCTCATGATCGCGTCGTCTTCCAACGGGCATTGAACGACGCCGCCCGCGACAGTGTCCCGTGGTTTAAGGTCGTCCTCACCTTGAGCAGTCATGAACCGTTCGACACCCCCATTGCCCCCGGCGATCCCCAGGGTACCGACGAGCAAACGCTGTTTCTCAACGCCATGCGGTACAGCGACCGAAGCCTCGGCGAATTCCTGGCCGAGGCTCGGCGAGCTTCGTGGTGGAACAACACCCTTCTCATCATCCTCGCGGATCATGGACACCGGCTCCCGGACATTCATCCCGGGGAGCACGCATGGGATGCCGAGCGATTCCGGATCCCTATGTTGTGGCTCGGTGGCGCGTTGATCCCACGCGATTCGGTCGTGCACGACGTGGGCGGGCAAACCGACGTCGCTCCCACGTTGCTTGGGCAGCTCGGCCTTCCCAGCGATCGATACCGCTGGGGACGAGATCTTTTCAAGCACCCGAGTTCCCATCTGGCCTACTTCACGTTCCACGATGGGTTCGGATTCATCGACGAACGTGGCAGCGTAGTTTACGATAACGCTGGTGGCCAGTTAGTGAGTCGTACCGGACGCGCGGACACCCTCGAGCTCCGACTGGGGAAGAGCCTCCAACAGGCCGCGTTTCAGTCGTTCTTGGACCAATAAACATCATCCAGATCCGCAGCCGAACGGCGCGGCGCACAATGGGCCGCCAGACCGAGTTAGTTTGTACCCTATGCGGGAACGGCTTTCCCTCCTCCTTCGATACCTCGGATTTTGGCTCGCCCTTTTCCTGGCGGCCAAAGCTGTTTTCCTGTGCTATCAGTATCGGGAGAGCGCTCGGTTGGCCTGGGGAACCATCGCCGGGGTATTCTGGCATGGCTTTCCGATGGATCTGTCCTCGGCAAGCTACCTCACGGTTGTTCCTGGCCTCTTGATCGCATTGTCCACCTTCGTACAGCCGCGACTGGTTCGCACCCTCCTTGCCGTCGTGACCACGGTGGAAGTCATGGTCGTCTTGCTGCTGGTCACCATCGATCTGGAAACCTTCCGAGCGTGGGGTGTCCGCCTCGATAGCACTCCCCTGGTCTATATGCAGACACCGCGCGAGATGTGGGCCTCCGCAGGCGCGTCGCCCCTTCTCCTCCTCTTCACGCTGTTGTCCGTCCTCACGGCGTGCTCCCTCCTCATCGCCCGACGATTTCTACTGACGCCGATGGAACGCCTGACGGGGCACGGCGCGGGAACTTTCATCGGATCGTTCGCCGTCACTCTCTTGCTCATCATACCGATTCGTGGCGGCGTTCAGCAGATACCCCTGAATCAAAGCACCGTCTACTTTTCGACGGTCCGGTTCGCGAACCAGGCGGCCCTCAATGTGGGTTGGAACTTCTTCAATTCGATCGATCGCCAGGCGCAACCCCGAACCAACCCCTATCGCGCCTATCCGAGTGACCAGGTCGGTCCAATGATTCGGCGTGTGTTTGCCGGCGGAAGTGAGCGCGTGCGTCTGTTGCGATCGGAGCGTCCAAACATTTTCCTTATCATCTGGGAGAGCTTCAACCCCAAGGTCGTGACCAACCAGGGCGGCCTGCCGGCGATTACACCCACGTTCGAATCCGCTATCCACGAAGGAGTGCTGTTCGACCATTTCTATGCCAGCGGGGATCGGACGGAAAAGGGCTTGGTGGCAATCCTCAGCGGGTTTCCCGCGCAACCGCGTGGGAGCATCACCGAGTTTCCTTCGAAAACGGAACAACTGCCTTTCCTGAGTCGTGATCTCGCCCGACATGGCTACGCCACCGCCTTCTACTACGGCGGTGAATTGGAATTCGCGAACCTCGGCACTTACCTCGTGAACGGTGGTTTTGCGCCTCTTGTCGGCAAGCAGGAGTTCCGCCGCGAGGATTGGAATTCCAAGTGGGGTGCCCACGATCATGTCGTGTTTCGACGAGCTCTGGACGATGCGGCACGCGAACGGCTCCCGTGGTTCAAAGTCGTGCTCACGTTAAGCAGTCACGAACCATTCGAGGTTCCTGGGGACCCAGGCCCCCCGGCCAAGAATGAGCAAACCCGATTTCTCAACGCGATGCGCTACACCGACCGGAGCCTCGGTGCCTTTCTCGCGGAGGCCCGAAGAGCACCGTGGTGGAACAACACCCTGATCGTTATCCTGGCCGATCACGGCCACCGCTTGCCTGACATCCATCCCGGGGAGCAGGCGTCGGATGCCGAACGTTTCCGCATCCCGATGCTTTGGCTCGGAGGGGCTCTGATCCCGCGCGACACCGTGGTACACGACATCGGAGGCCAAACCGACCTCCCTCCAACCTTGCTGGGTCAGCTTGGAATCTCCAACGTCGCATATGCCTGGGGCCGGGACCTGTTTCGGCGTCCCGCGAGTCACATCGCTTTCTTTACGTTCCACGACGGGTTCGGATTCATCGGCGATCGTGGCAGTATCGTTTACGACAATGCCGGGAACCAAGTGGTAAGCCAGACCGGAACAGCGGACACCCTCGAGCTGCGACTCGGCAAGAGCCTGCAGCAATCCGCCTTTCAAGCCTACCTGGACAAATAAGCGCCAGCCTCATGTCCCCATTCCGCCGACTCTCTCGCTCCTTATCACTCAAAGTGATCGCAGTGGCACTGGGGATGTGGCTCATCGGACTGAGCGTCATCTTCTTCGTGGTTTCTCGGACCACGAGTCGACTGCTTCGTCAGCAAGTGGAGCGAGAGGCGCGGACCGTGGCGTCCACCCTTTCAGTCGCCATCGGTGCGAGTTTGGAGCCCAAGGACCCGCTCCCCCCAAACCCGGAAACCCAACGTCTCGTTTCGGCAATCGCGCTCGAGCACGGGGTCCTGTCGGACCTGACCGTCCTCGATCGCACGGGCGTGGTTATTGCGAAATCCAATCCCGGCAGCATCACCCGCGAACTGACCGACCCTCATATCAGGCAAATCCTGGCCGGCGTCCGAGTGCTCCCGGAGAAAGATCCCTTGGGGGACGCGATTTACTTCTTCGAACCCATTGCGACACCCGGCGGCCGCCCCGGAGTGGCCTCTGGTGTGTTGTATGGGCGATTGGACTACAGCGAGGCAAGCCGGGCGCACGCAATTTCCCAGCAACAACGATTCCTGATTGCCTCCACCGCGGCGCTGGTGATGGGTATCGTGCTGTACCTCGTGATGTTCCGCGCAGTCATTCGGCCGGCGCGGACAATCGCGGAAGCCGCCCAGCGCCTAGGAGACGGCGACCTCCGGGCCCGGAGTACAATTGCGGCTGACGGGGACGAGCTCCAGCGGGTCGGGTTGGCCTTCAATCAAATGGCCACGCGCCTGCTCGAAAGCGAAACCGCGCTGATCCGAAGCGATGCCCGGTTTCGAACCCTGCTCGAGCATTCGCCGGCCATCGCATGGATGCAGAACGAGCAGGGGCGATTCCAGTTCGTCAATCGCCGCTTCCTGGCGCTCATGAACCGGCCCGAACGTGAGGTATTGGGCAAGACGGTCCTCGACCTGTACCCCATGCCTCTCGCCCAAGAGATCCACGAGAGCGATCGGAACACCCTCCAATCGTCGACCGAGACGTTGGAGGAACTTCGATTCGACGCGGGAGGCCGAACACTCACCTACCTCTCCGCCAAGTTCGCTCTCCGCGATGAGCTGGGCCATGCCTATGGCCTCTGTGGCATCGCGGTCGACGTGACGGCGCTCAAGTCCGCCGAGCAGGAACTGGTGGCGCGCGAGCGCACTTTGCGACAAGCGTCCGAAATGGCGAGGTTGGGGCATTTCACCTGGAACAGCGCAACCGACGAGGTCACATGTTCTGAGGAGTTGAAGGCGTTGTTCCGATTTCCCACCGACCGGCCCATCACCGGTCCGCTCCTACGCAGTCACATTCACCCCGACGATCTCCCGCCTATCAACGAGTTCGTGGCCCATGCAACCACGACCGGCTCCCGGAGTCCGTTGTTCGAATTTCGTTTCCGAACGGTGGATGGCGAAGAACGTTTCGGCCAAGCGCAAGCCGAATTGATCACGGAGGGTGGTACGTCGACCCGTTGGCTCGGCACCTTCCAAGACGTCACCGAGCGCATCGAGACGCAACGCGAACGGGAACGGATCGAACGCCGTCTTTTGGAAACCCAAAAGCTGGAGTCGCTCGGTATCCTCGCGGGCGGTATCGCGCACGATTTCAACAACCTGCTCACGGGTATTCTCGGGAATGCCTCGCTGTCGCGATTGGACCTCCCCCGCGGGTCCGAAGCGCATGGAGCGCTCTCCCGCATCGAAGAGGCCGCGCATCGAGCGGCCGACCTCTGCCGACAGATGCTCGCCTACGCGGGCCGGGGCCGTTTCGTGATTGAACACATCGATGTGAGCCGGATGGTCCAGGAGACCACCCAGCTCTTGCAGCTGTCCGCATCACAGCACGCCGAGTTGAAATTCGATTTGCAGCGCGACCCGCTCCCGGTGATCGCGGATGCGACCCAACTTCGCCAAGTCGTGATGAATCTGGCGATGAACGCTTCGGATGCGATCGGCGACGCCCAAGGCATCATCGCCATCCGTACCGGCGCATTGCGGGCCAGTCTGGAGTACCTCCGAGGTACCCATCTCGCGCCTGAGCTTCCCGAAGGAGACTATGTCTACCTGGAGGTGAGCGACACCGGGTGCGGAATGAGCGCCGAGACGCTCCAACGCATATTCGATCCCTTCTTCACCACGAAGTTCATGGGCCGCGGCCTCGGACTCGCCGCAGTCCTCGGAATCGTTCGGGGACATCATGGCGCGATCAGAGTGTCCAGCGAAGTCGGGCGCGGCTCTACCTTCCGCGTCTTGCTCCCCGTCGCGCCGGGCCACCTCGAAACCCGACCGACCGCCCCCTCGGCGCTCGCGGCCGTCCACCCCCAGGGCCTAGTACTCGTGGTCGACGACGATGAGGCGGTTCGCATGGTAGCGTTCAGGATTCTGGACGGCTTGGGCTTCCGAGTGCTTCTGGCCGCCAACGGAGCCGAGGCCGTTCGGGCGTTCTCCGAAGAAGCCAATGCCGCTCGCCTGGTCTTGCTCGACCTCACCATGCCCGAGATGAGCACCGAAGAGACTTTCACCCGGCTCCGACAGATCCGGCCGGATATAGAGATTCTACTGATGAGCGGATACTCGGAGCAGGCTGCCGTCACCAAACTCGGCGAGCGGTCCTTTTCCGGATTCGTGCAAAAACCGTTCAGTGTCGAGAGCTTGGGTGCGGCGATCCGCGCCGTGACCCACCAGGCGGCACCGGTCAACCCCGATTCGGCGCTGAGGCACTGAATGGCCCTCAGGGAGTCGTAACCGTGGCCGCTTCACTTCCGCTCTTCACGTAGATCTCACCTCCCCGCAGCCGAAACTCCTCCGCCTTCTCGACCATGCCTTGTGCCTGGGCCCGCAAATCCTGGGTGATTTGCATCGAACAGAACTTGGGACCGCACATCGAGCAGAAATGGGCCACCTTGGCGCCGGAGGCCGGGAGGGTCTCATCGTGGTAGAGCCGCGCCGTCACCGGATCGAGGGCGAGATTGAATTGATCCTCCCAACGAAACCCAAACCGGGCCCGGGAGAGCGCGTCATCCCAGTCCCGAGCGCGGGGATGGCCCTTGGCGAGGTCGGCGGCATGGGCGGCGATTTTGTAAGCGATAACACCCGCCTTGACGTCGTCTCGGTTGGGCAGACCCAAATGCTCTTTGGGCGTGACGTAACAGAGCAACGCCGTGCCGTGGGAGGCGATGACGGCGGCGCCGATCGCGCTGGTGATGTGGTCGTATCCGGGCGCGATATCGGTGGTGAGCGGACCGAGAGTGTAGAAGGGCGCTTCATCGCACCAGGCCAGCTGATTCTCCATGTTCTCCTTGATGAGATGGAGCGGAATGTGCCCGGGACCCTCATTCATAACCTGAACGTCATACTCCCATGCGATACGGGTGAGCTCTCCCTGAGTCTTCAGCTCGGCGAACTGCGCCGCATCGTTGGCATCCGCTATACTCCCGGGCCGGAGCCCGTCCCCCAGCGAGAATGAGACGTCGTAGGCCGCCATGATTTCGCAAATCTCACGGAAATGCGTATAGAGAAAATTCTCGCGATGATGGGCGAGACACCATTTGGCGAGGATCGAGCCGCCCCGAGACACGATGCCGGTGACTCGATTAGCCGTCAGCGGCACGTACCGCAACAGTACCCCAGCATGCACGGTGAAATAGTCCACTCCCTGCTCGGCCTGTTCGATCAGCGTCTGGCGATACACCTCCCACGTGAGATCTTCCGGCACCCCATCGACCTTCTCCAAGGCCTGATAGATCGGCACCGTTCCGATCGGCACCGCGGAGTTCCGCAGAATCCATTGCCGCGTTTCGTGAATATTACGGCCGGTCGAGAGGTCCATCACCGTATCGGCACCCCAAAGGGTCGCCCACCGAAGCTTGTCCACCTCCTCGTCGATACTGGAGACCACGACCGAGTTCCCGATATTGGCGTTGATCTTCACCTGGAAGCCCCGGCCAATGACCATCGGCTCCAACTCCGGATGGTTGATATTGGCTGGGATGATTGCTCGGCCCCGGGCAACTTCTCGACGGACGAAGTCCGGATCCATCCCCTCCCGCAGCGCGGCGAACTCCATTTCCTGCGTGATGTCTCCGCGCCGAGCATAGTGCATTTGGGTCACCCGACCCGTACCGCAGAGCGGAGGCCGCCAGAGTGGATCGGGGATCAGGCCACCCGGCGGGGTTCGGCCCGCAACACGAATCACCTCACGTTCCATGATCCACGCCGAGCGGTGGGGTGGAAGCCCTCGATCCACCGAGTGCCCTTGGGGACCGCTCGTGTCGTAGACCCGTAGAGGAGGTTCACCTCCGGACAACACGATTTCGCGCATCGGAACCCGAACGCCGTGCCGCCCTTCGACATACACTTTGTTCGAGTGGGGGAACGCATCCTCGTAGGAAACCGGAGGGTGGGAGCTAGAAACAGAGAGGGTCATTGCACCGCTCCAGGAAATGGGGGAGCAGCGGAGGGAGACAGTCTTACCCGCCTCCCTCCGCCGGTATGAACCGGGTCAGGTTCCAAGGGTAACATCTCAACCGGGAGAATCCCGCCTCCCGATGCCCCTGGCGGTCTGTGAACAATAGCGCGGCTTTGGCGGGTCGCAACTCGGGGCATAGTCGACGCTGAGTGTCTGCCCGGCGGGACATTATGTCCGCCGATCGCGGACCCGCGATGGTCCGCCTTTAGCCTCCCCTAGGTTCCCAACGTTCGAAGATCCTGCGACCGGTTCCGGCTCACTGGAAGGGTGGTGCCATCCAAGAGTTCGGCGAGAAGACGACCCTTCCCCTGTGGCCGGAACGCCTTGACGCAGTCCAGGTTGACGATGTGGGTGCGGTGAATGCGAAGGAAGCGTTTAGCGTCGAGGCGTTCCTCGAGGCGATTGAGGGAGAGGTGCAATAGGCGCCGCACGCCCCCAACGTGGGCCGCCACGTAGTCGCCGCGCGCCTCGAACCAGGAGACGCTCGCCACGTCTAACGGGATGATCCCGCCGCCTGAACGTACGAACAGCCGAGTCATCGGTCCCTTCGCAAGCGCCTCGCGGAGCCGGTCGATGGCCGGAAGCGCTGCCGGTTCGCCGAGGGCCACCTTCGCCCGTTCCAGAGCATGGCCCAGACGCTCAGGGCCGAACGGCTTGAGGAGGTAGTCCAGGGCTCCGAGCTCGAAAGCAGTCACCGCGTGGTGGGCGAACGCGGTGGTGAAGATGACGAAAGGGTGATGGGTGAGCCGCTTGACGACCTCGGTGCCCAAGAGCCCCGGCATCTGGATGTCGAGGAGAACCAGCTCCGGCTTGAGGGTTTCGATGGCCGTGAGCGCGGCCGGGCCACTCGCCGCTTCTCCCACACACTTCACCCATTCGATATCGGCGAGCATGTCGCGGAGGCCGGCGCGAGCGACCGGCTCGTCGTCCGCGATGAGGACCGTCACTCTCACCGCGCACCTGAGGTTTGGGGAATCACCAGCGAGGCGGTGAATCCGGCCGGCCCGCTCGCGAGTTCGAGCCGAGCAGCGCTTCCATAAAGAACGGCCAGACGCTCCCGGAGCCGCGCGAGGCCGGTTCCGTTGCTCCCGGTCATCTCGTCTGGAGTCGCCCCCGCACCGGAGTCGCTCACGGTGAGGCGGAGATCCCCACCGACCCGGTGTCCCTCGATCACAATGTCGGTGGGCTCCACGCAGGGCGCCGCTCCGTGGCGGACCGCGTTCTCCACCAGGGTCTGCAGCGCAAACGAGGGCATTAGTGCGGCCTCGGACTCGTCGTCCAGCGCAAAGCGCACTCGGAGTCGATCACCGAACCTGAGGCGCTCTAGGTCGAGATACCGTTCGACGAACGCGCGTTCCTCTGTGAGGGAGACGAGGTCGCGGTCCTCCTCCAGAGTGGTCCTGAGCAATCCGGCGATCTGCTCGGCCGCTTGTCCCGCGCGCCGCGGCTCCTTGGGAATGAGTTGGACGACGGTATGAAGCGCGTTGAATAGGAAGTGTGGATTGAGCTGGGACCGCAAGGCCAAGAGTTGCGCTCGCGCCGCGCTCGCTTCGGCCCGCGCGGCGCGTTCGGTCGCACGGGTAGCGTAGCTGACGCCCGCGACCATCACGTACAGCCAGATGCCGAGTACGAAGTTGGCCAGAAAGAGGTAATGGAATACGGCGATGGAGCCGGGGTAGACGAGAAGGTCCACTGCACCCTTGAGAGCGAGCCACACGAGGGCATACGTGGCCGCCGCGCCAAGGTGTACCACCACGAAGGTGAGACGGAAGGGGTGGGGCCAGGGGATCCGATCGGTCAACCGCTGCACGAGGAGGCCGAGGACCGCCGCGATGCTGACCGCGACTAGGCCATTGTGCAGCGCGCCGATGAACGGTGTGTCGCCGTGGATGGGGTTCGCCCGCGAAACGAGCAGGGTATAGAGCGCCCACACCGGCAGCCATCCGATGATGAGCTGCAACCACACCCATTTACGCGACATGGCGAACGTTGCCGTCTTTCCCCGCTCAGGGCAAGGGGATTCTCCCGCGCTCAGCGCGGTGCGGAAGTCGTGACCCGCTTTGCCTCGATTGCTAGCGTGCCCTCAGTCCAGGTCTTCCCGTCATCATAGGAACGATCCTGCTGAAAGCGAAAGCCGCCGGGCTTGATGTCGTAGAATCGCGAGCGCGACACATAGGCCTTGCCTTCCCGATCGGTTCCATGAGCGCTCTGGCTCATCATGCCATCCTTCCACTCGGCCGTGGAGGTGGAGAGGCGCGCGGTGTACACGTCGAGCGTCGCAAGGCTCCACTGACGAATCGCGCGATCGTAAATTCGCAGTGTGGTACCAAGACCGATCGGATTACCGGCGACGTCTGTGATTCGAAGCTCATCTTCGATTCCAAAGCCGTCGAATGCGGGCCACGCCTTCCAGGTCCCCGCCAGCTTCGGAACACCATGAATCCGCTGACCCAATCCGACCGGCGGGACCTTCACCGACAGATCCCATTGGCCGATTAGAAATGCGTATTGCTGCGCCTCAGGGGGTACAGTTCGGGACGCCGGCGTGGCACCCGCGTGTTGGGCGATGGCGGCGGCGGGGGCGCCGCAAAGCGCGATGAATAGCAACCTCGGGCGGAACAGCATGGAAACCTCGCGGAGCTGAGTGCTGGTCGTGGCGATCCTGACATGGTCGCTCTATCATGGCTCGGCGCGAAAGGGAGGGCCATGGGGGTATCGCTGAATGGGATGTTGGCCCCGCCGAACGGCGCCGAACGATCGCGATTCGCCGGACGGGGAAGCGGGCAGGCCCAACGGGTCGCGCAGGCGTAGCGGCCGGGAGACGACCGACGGTACCGTTCGCCCATGACGACGACACCCACAGCGTTCCCTCGCCAATCGCCGCTGATTGCTCTCAAGCATGTCACCAAAACCTTCCCCGGCGCGGCCGGCGATTTCACCGCCCTCCGCGACGTGAGTTTCGAGATCACCCGAGGCGAATTCGCGATCGTGATGGGACAATCCGGCAGCGGCAAGTCCACTCTGCTCGGTCTCCTCTCCGGCATCGACCGCCCCACTACCGGCGAGGTCGTTGTCGGCGACATGGCCGTGCACGCGCTCTCGGAGCGGGCGTTGTCCGCATGGCGGGGGAGGGCGGTGGGGATCGTGTTTCAGTTCTTCCAGCTGTTGCCCACCCTCACGTCGATCGAAAACGTGATGCTCCCGATGGACTTCTGTAGAACCTGGCCGGTCAAGGAGCGTCGTGATCGCGCGCTCAAGCTCCTCACGCGGCTCGGCGTCGCGGATCAGGCGAACAAGTTTCCGCCCCAGCTCTCGGGTGGGCAGCAGCAGCGGGTGGCCATCGCGCGGGCACTCGCAAACGGGCCGGCGGTTCTTCTCGCCGACGAGCCCACCGGGAACCTCGATTCCCGGACATCCGATGCCATCCTCGAGCTCTTCCAGGAGCTGGCGCACGACGGGCAGACCGTGGTGATGGTCACCCACGAGCCGAGCGCGAGGCGCCTCGCGTCGCGCACGATCACGCTTGCCGACGGTGAGATCGTGTCGGAGGAAGATGGCGCGCATGCGTAGCCTCCGAGTCCGCAGGGTGCTCCGCGACGTCTGGCATCACAAAGCGCGGACGACCCTCGTGGTGCTGGCCATCGCGGTCGGGATTGTCGGAGCGGGCGCAGTGCTCAATACCTGGTCGCTGCTCAGGCGGGTCACTCGCGAGGGGTACTTGGCAACCAACCCAGCGTCGGCCACGCTCAGTACCGAATCGGTCGACGCGGATCTCATTGATCAGGTGCGGGCCCTGCCTGCGATCAAGGACGTCGCGGCTCGACGTACAGTAATCGGGGCGGCCCTGGTGGACGGTTCGTGGCGCTCGGCGCTGTTGTTCACCATGAGCGACTTCGGCGCAATCCGAATCGGGACGGTGCAGAGGGAGGCTGGCGCGTGGCCGCCCAAGGACGGTACCGTCATCATCGAGCGTTCGTCGGTCGACTATGCCGGCGCCGCGGTCGGCGGCTCGCTCACCTTTCGGATCGGAGACAGCGCGGAGCAGACACTGCCAATCTCCGGCATCGCTCGCGATCCGGGGCTCGCGCCCGGCTGGATGGAACACGTCGTCTACGGTTTCGCGACCCCCACGACCTTGGCGCTGCTGGGAGAACCCGCTTCGTTCAACCAGCTCCAAATCGTAGTTCGCGACGGGGCGCTCGATCGGGAGGCGATTCGGCGAGTGGCGTACGAGGTCAAGGCCGTGGTCGAGCGCTCTGGGCGCCGAGTGACTGAGGTGGAGGTCCCGATGCCGGGACGACACATCCACGCGGCACAGATCAACTCGCTCCTTTACACCCAGGGCGCGTTGGGAGTGCTCGCGCTCCTGCTCAGCGCATTCCTGGTCATCAACTTGATCTCCGCCATGCTTACTGGCCAGGTGCGCGAGATCGGTGTGATGAAGGCGATCGGGGCCCAGGCCGGACAGATCGCCGCGATGTACCTGGGTCTCGCGCTATTCCTCGGGTTGGTGGCGTGCATCATCGCGGTACCGGCGGCGGCGTTGATCGGGCGGTGGTACGCCGAGTTCACGGCGGGCCTCCTCAACTTCGATACATCCGGATTCAGCATTCCCCTGTGGGCGGTGGTACTGCAGATCGGCGTAGGCGCGCTCTTACCGGTCGCAGCCGCGTCTGCGCCGGTGATTCGCGGATGCCGGATTCCGGTGAGCGCGGCGCTCCGCGATTTCGGGATCGACGCCAAGGGCGGAAGCAGCGGAAACGAATGGCTCGGCCGAGTCGGCGGGCTCACACGGCCGCTTCTGCTGTCGCTCCGGAACGCGTTCCGCCGGCGGGAACGAATGGCGTTGACCGTTCTCACCCTCGCGATGGGCGGCGCGGTCTACCTCGGCGCGCTCAATCTTAGGACGTCGATCCGGAATTCGGTCGCCTACACCTTCGGCGCGCTGATGCGGTTTGATATTACCGTGTTGCTTACCCGCCCCGTCCCCATCGACAGCCTCGAGGCCGCGGTGTCCGCGGTGCCCGGGGTCGCCCGGGTCGAGGGGTGGAGCTCGCGCCGCGCGGCGCTGGGCCGGCCGGGCGGCGTGTTAGGCAGTGCCTTTTCCGTCATCGGGCTCCCTCCGGCATCGCGAATGGTCGCCTATCCAGTCGATAGCGGTCGGTGGCTTCGGGCCGGCGACACCACCGCGCTAGTGGTGAGTCGACGGCTCCTGGATGATGAGCCGGGCCTTGCTGTCGGCGGTACGGTGCTGCTGATCATCGGCGGCCGACCATCGACCTGGACCGTAGTCGGCATGGTGGAATCCGGCGTCGCCGCCTCGGCGTATGCGGACCGCGCGGCGTTAAGCGCCGTGGTCGGGGACGCCCGGGTTGGCACGGTCGTCGTGACGGCGACCAACCGCGATCCCGACGCCCAAGCGGTGTTGAGCCGGCGACTCCGAAGCGACCTGCCCCAGGCCGGCTTCGATGTGGCCTCCGGTCAATTGATGGTGGAGAGTCGACGGGTCCTGGAGGATCATCTGCTGCTCGTCGCGGGATTTCTAATGGTTATGTCGCAAGCGATGATCGTCGTCGGTGGCCTCGGGCTCGCGTCGACGATGAGTTTGTCGGTGCTGGAGCGAACTCGGGAGATCGGTGTGCTCCGCGCGATCGGCGCTCGACACCGCGACATCGTCACGATGGTTCAGATCGAGGGCTTGGTAATCAGCGTCGCGAGTTGGGCCCTTTCGATTCCACTTTCGATTCCGATGAGCGTGGTGGTCGGGAACGCGTTTGGACGGATCATGATGCCGGTCCGGCGAGTTGCCCTCATGCCCAACGCGGCTGGGATGCTGGTATGGCTGGCGGTGGTGGTCGTGGTGTCGGTGGCGGCCTGTGCGTGGCCGGCGTGGGGCGCGACGCGGGTGACCACGGCCCAGGCGCTGGCGTACGAGTGAGCGATGGCTGGAGGAGGTGAAGGGGACCTGAGGTCCCTAGCTGGCGTACTATACCTGGCGCTACATTCAGCCGATGGAACCAAGAAATCGAGGTTTCAGCAAGACCCTCGCCGGGTGCAAGGCAACTGAGTACACGTGCAAACGCCCGCCGAGGTAATCGCCCAGCTCGACCGCGGACCCTCGGTGATCCGGGCCCTCATCGATGCCGTGCCACCTTCGGACCTGCGCCGGCGGCCCGCGCCCGTCCGGTGGTCGGCCCAAGAACACGCCGCCCACGTCGGCCTCATGGAGCCGATTTGGGCCCAGCGGCTCGAACGGATCCTCACTGAGACCAACCCACACATCGTTTCGTACGAACCGGACACCGACGAAGCCCCGGATCGCCTCCTCCAGATCGAACTCACTAACGCGATCGAGACCTTTGAGCAGGATCGGAGTCGTCTTGTCGCGCGACTCAATGTACTGACACCGGCCGACTGGGCCCGCCCTGCAGTCCACACGGCGCACGCACGCTACTCGGCCTTCCTTATGTGCCGGCACCTCGCGCTGCACGATTTGCTTCATGCGTACCGGATTGAAGAGTGTGTGCTCGGCACCCACTGGCCCACTGAACGACTGGCGGAGACGCCGGGAGATGTCGGCCACCTCGAGAAAACCAATCCACCACGCGGAGCATACGCGAGATGACTGACGTCCCTCATACCCGCCGGGACTTCCTCTCCTCCCTAGGCGCGCTCTCTGCCGCCGGCCTCGTGCCGCATCGCGCGTGGGCGACGAGCAACGACCTCTCGACAGGTGCAGGCAGCTCGCTGGTGCCGCGAGGGCTGGCCGCGGCCCCCGACGATTTCTCCTTCTCTCCCGGGCTCGTCTACTTGCAGACCGGGTCCCTCGGCCCGACGCCGCGCCCGGTGATGGAGCGGACCATCGCCGCGTGGAAGGAACTCGAGCTCAACCCGGTCTCGTACGGATATGGGAAACACGAGCGCGCGATGGACGACGTGCGTGCGCAGGCGGCGGCGTTCGTCGGTTGCCAGACCGAAGAACTCGTGCTCACCAACTGCACGACCGAAGGGATGAACTGGGTGGCGCAAGGCCTCACGTTCAACGCCGGCGACCGGGTGCTTACCACCGACCAAGAGCACCCGGGTGGACGCGTCTGTTGGGATTACATCGCCCGCCGCAACGGCGTGGCGTTGGATGTCGTAGCCATCCGGCCGGGTGAGAACGACGCCCAGGCCATCGTCGGCCGGTTCGCGGAGCGCATCACGCCGCGCACGCGCCTACTCTCCTTCTCCCACCTACTTAGTTCGACCGGATTGCGTATGCCCGTGGCGGAGTTGTCGGCTCTGGCGCGATCGCGCGGATGCATCGCCGTGGTGGACGGCGCCCAAGCCGTCGGTGGCATCGCCGTCGACGTGAAGGCGCTCGGGTGCCACGCGTATGCCACCAGCGGCCACAAGTGGCTCCTCGCGCCGAAGGGAACGGGGTTTCTGTACCTGAGCAAGGAGCTGGGAAAGACCATCGATCCCATTGCGCTCGAGGGCGGGCGTGCAGCCTACTCCAATTCGTCGGGGGTCTGCAGCATTCCTAGCGTGCTTGGACTGGGGGCGGCCATCGACTACCTCTTAGGCGTCGGCATCGCCCACGTCGAGGCCCACAACCTCGCGTTGCGAAATCGTCTCTTCGCCGCGCTCCATAGTGTACCAAAGCTGCGTGTGGTGAGCGCGGCCCCGGGTCCGCTCGCCTCTCCCCTCCTGACCTACGTGCTCCCTGATGGCATCGACAGCGGGGAGTTCTATCGGCAGCTGTTCGACAAGCACAATGTCGTGGTGAAAGTCGTCCCGTCCAACTGGCTGAACGGAAATCGAATCTCGACCCACCTGTTTAACACGGAGCAGGATGTCGACGCGCTTGTGACTGCGCTGAAGATGGAGCTTGCCTGACGCCTGAGCGGATGCAGCGGGCAAACGGCGAATCGGCGGCACGCCTTCCAACTTGGATGGTTGATCCCTTCCGGCGTTTCGGACGGGAGTATACCTTGAGCCCCTTCCCTACCGGCAAGGTACCGACCGCCCCCGAAATCGGAGGCTGTGCGTCCGTTCTTTGAACGGCTCACCTACCAAGGCTGGGGGCGACTGGCGTGGAAGTATCTGGATCACCATCTGAGGCAGTTCGATCTTTGACCCCTCCGTAGCCTAATTGAGTCATAATCTCAGAAACGCGGCCGCCCGAGCGTGAACTCGGGCGGGCACCAGCGTTTCCTGGAAACGTGGTTCTCGGAAGGAGACTCTTCAGAATCCGAGGAACGGCAAATGGACGCCGAGGGAGGCACGAATGTCATGTTGCCGGCGCGAGCCCGTCTCGACGTTGCTCGCATCGAAGCTGGCATTGTAGAGGTAGTCCTCCGCCGAGAGCGTCAACGCAACCACGCGCCCAAGCCGAAAGCCGATGGTGGCCCCCGCCACCCCACCCACGTTGGTGCCCTTGATTTCGGGCGTTGTCACTACGCCCCCGGGTGTGTTGACGGTGCTGGCCTTGATATCGTGGCGGACAGCCCCGACTCCACCGCTCAGCGCAAACGAAACTACGCCGTCCCTGGGCAAGAGCCAAACGGTCAGTTTCGCGCTACCGGTGATGATAGTGACGTCTTGATTGAGGTTCGCACCAGTCGAGTCGATTTCCACGCTCGCGGGCGAGTATCCGACGTCCGTTTCGATCCCGATGCGGCTGCTGAACCAGATGCCGACACGGCCGCCAACGACTAACCCCAGTTTTATCTTCTTGATCTCTCCGCTGGTCAGCCGGAACAAATCTTGAGTCGGATAGTTAATTCCAAGGTACGGCGCGAAACTCAGGCCGCCGCCGCCCGAGCTCGCCGGCTGGGGCCGACGCGCCTGCGCAGCCAGCAACGACGGGAGCACGGAAAACAATAGCCCGAGCCGAAAGACATCAAGCTGGCGACGAAAAAACATCGCGACCCCCGATATGAGGCGTGGATGACGTGTGGAACTGACCTTGAGAAGATAAACGGGTCAGGACGTCGAGCGAGACGCCATGGCGTCGGCATTGCTGCGAACCGACAACAGATCGGCGAGTGGGCCGGGGGGATCGATCGCGAACCCCTGAACCAGGTCGACACCCAGGGCCGCGAGCGATGGCAGAATCTCCGCATCGCTCACTCCTTGCGCGATGACCTCGGCCCCGAGCACGTGCGCTACTCGGGTGATCCCGGCTGCGATGGCCCCGTCCACCGGATCAGTGAGCAGCGCACTCGTGAGTGACCGGTCGAGTTTCACGTAGTCGAATGGAAGCTGCTTGAGCAGGTCGAACGAGGTGAACCCGCGACCCAGATGTTCCAAGCAGAAGCGCCCGCCCAGCATGCGCAGAAGGTCCATGAACTCGGACACGCGGTTCGTATGGGACTGAATCATCGGCTCGGACAGCTCGAACACGAGGGCGTCCGGCGGAATGGGAGAATGACGGAGCCGATTCGCAATCACGTTGTACGCCCGGTCGCTGCGCAGGGTCTGAACGCTCAAATTGACGAATAGGAGCGGAAGCGGCTGGTTGGGCTCAGCCTCCTGGCGCGCCGCCAGCCATGCCAGGGCCGCACCAAGCACCCATTCGTCGATTCGAGGGAGTAGGCTCCGGCGCTCCGCGATCGCGAAAAAGTCCTCCGGAAGGAGGGCCCCGTTGACGGAGTCATCGAGACGAACCAACAGTTCGAAACAATCCGGCGTCGTGGTCCCTGGGCGCTGCTGAAGCCGCACGATTCGTTGGGCGTGCACCTGGAAACGATCTTCCCGGAGCGCCCTGCGAACGGCGCCCTCAAACACCTGGGACCCCTTCACCCGATCGTCCACACGCGCTCCTTCTCTGCCACGCGGTCTTGAGATAGCTTTTCCCTGGTTCCGCCCAGGGAACCCCCCTGGGGCAGTATCGGCCCCCAGGGCGAGAACTTGAGGAGGGACTGGCCATTCGAGCGACATGCTGAAGGCAACCTGGGAGCACTACCCGCTCCGGGTCGAGCCACTGCCCGGGGACGTTCCGGAGTTCAAGGTCCTTCGGCGGTTCTGGAGCCCGCAACTCCAGAACCGGCGAGATGTTCTCGTGGCGCTTCCACCCAGTTACGGCTCGTCCGATCGCTCGTATCCCGTGTTGTACATGCAAGATGGCCAGAACCTATTCGACCCCGCGACGAGTTACGTCGCGCATTGGGAGCTGGGGGAGACATTGTCCAATGTGGCCCGCCGCGGCCACGAGGCGATCGTGGTGGGAATCCCCAACATGGGACGCGCACGGCGCTATGAGTACAGCCCGTTTCGCGATATGATCCACGGCGGCGGCGGCGGCGACCGCTATCTCGCTTTCATTACGGACACGATCAAGCCCCGGATTGACCGGGACTTTCGCACCATGCCGGATCGGGATCACACCGGAATTGGTGGGTCGTCACTCGGGGGACTCCTCAGTCTGTATGCCCTCTTTCGGCATCCGGCCCTGTTTGGGGCCGCGGCGGTGATCAGTCCGGCGCTTTGGTTTGGGGACGGGGCCGTCTTCGAGTGGCTCGGTGGGCGCGAAAAGAGCGGTGTCATCCACGTCGACGTCGGATCGGAGGAAGGTGCCGACGCGGTGGCGGATGTTCGCCGGCTGCGCGACCTACTCCTCGACAAGGGCTATCGCGAGGGGGAGAACTTGTCCTACGAGGAAGAGGAAGGGGCGGACCATCACGAATCCGCTTGGGGCCGCCGATTCGCCTCGGCGCTCCCATTCCTGCTCCGACGGCGAGAAACTTCGTGAACTACGAGCATCATCAGTGGTACAGCCCTGCCCTTAACCGGCCAATGGACGTCACCGTGTTTGGCCACGCGGGGGCCCGGGTCCTCGTGTTCCCTACAACCATGGGAACCCACCGGGAATGGGCCGACCGCCACATGCACGAGGTGCTGCGAGAGCACCTCGATCGGGGCTGGATTCAGATGTTCTGTGTCGATCAGGTCCACAGCGAAAGTTGGTACGCGAAGGAGTTACATCCCGGCGCGATGGCCTGGCGGCACCTCGAGTATGACCGGTATCTCCACGATGAGGTCCTACCGTGGAGCCAAGCGAAGAATCCGAATCCGTTCGTCATCACGGTAGGCGCGAGTTTCGGCGCCTATCACGCCGCCTGCTTCGGCCTCAGACATCCGGAACGGGTTCACCGTATCATCGGCATGAGCGGCCTGTACGACATTAAACGATTTACCGGTGGGTATTCGGATGACAATGTCTACGCCTGCAATCCCTTTGACTTTATGCGACACGAAGGGGACCCGGCTCGGCTTGCGGCATTTCGCCGACAGGACATCATTCTCGTCACCGGGCGCGAAGACGCCTCATACGCGAACAATCGAGAATTCTCCACGATTCTATGGGACCGGGGAATCGGCAACGCCTTTCGCGTGTGGGACGGGTGGTCGCATGATTGGCCGTATTGGGAACGCATGATCCGGATGTATATCGGAGGACATGACTAGGCGGGAAGGCGGGAAGGTAACTGCCAAACAAGGAGCAACGCATGGCGCTGGAACCGAAGCGGATTGGGCTCATCGTTGGAAGGGAGTGGTCGTTTCCTCCGGCGTTCATTGAGGCGGTGAACAAGCGAAACGAGGGTGTCGTGGCCGAGCTCGTGACCCTCGGTGCGCCCCGAATGGATGACGCCTCACGATACGCGGTCATCATCGACCGTATCTCGCATGAGGTGCCGTTCTACCGGACCTATTTGAAGCACGCCGCACTGCAGGGTGTGACGGTCGTCAACAATCCGTTCATGTGGTCGTCGGACGACAAGTTCTTCGGCGCGACTCTCGCGACGGCGCTTGGGCTGGCGAGCCCAAGAACAATCGTTCTTCCCAACAAAGAGTACGTGCCCGGAATCGTGCATTCCGAAAGCCTACGCAACTTGGCGTTTCCGCTCGATTGGGACGGGGTGGTCGAATACATCGGACTCCCCTGCATTCTCAAGGACGCGCACGGGGGTGGGTGGAAGGAAGTGTATGTGTGCCAAACAAAGGAGGAGCTTTTGCATCACTACGATCATTCTGGGCTTCTCACCATGATCGTGCAAGAGTTTATCAAGTGGGATGAGTTTATCCGCTGTATCTGTCTCGGCCAGGACGTGATTCGGCCCATCAAGTACGACCCGAAGGCGCGGAAATACCATCCCGAACTCGATTTCCTGCCGCCGGTTCTGCATGATCGGGTGGTGGCCGATTCGTTGACCTTGGTTCGGGCCTTGGGATACGATATGAATTCCATCGAATGGGCGGTTCGCGACGGCATCCCATATGCCATCGACTTCATGAACCCCGCGCCGGACATGGACATCTACAGCCTCACTCCGGTCCATTTCGAGTGGGTCGTGAAGGCAATGGCCGACATGGCGATCAAGATGGCGAAGCATCCGACGCCGGTGAACAAACCCGGTTGGCAACTGTTCTTGAAGGGCCGCACTGTGGCTCCCCGCGTCCCCTCGTGACCCGCGCATGACCGACACTGCGCTGACTCGCGCCATCGACACGTATGACCAGTCGCTCACCACCGAACGAGCGGAGGAGTCCTCTACGTGGCTCACGGCACAACTCGACCGCCGCGGGCTCTTCTTTGGTGACCGTCCGCTGTGTACGGTGCTTCGGCCTCGATTCTTGACGGTGGCGCAGTACGAACTGCTCAAATCACGAATCGCGCCCCTGCTCAAGGCCTTCAATAGAGCGCAGAGCGCGGCGCTCCGGGACCGCGGGCTCCTCCGCCAATTTCGGCTCACCGAAACGGAGGAGCAGTTATTGAGCGCCGGCCTGGTGACGCGGGCCGAGGCGGGCCGGCCGGAACCACGGCCGATGACGCCCAGTCCGGTTTCTCGCCTGGACGCATTCTTCGATGCCGGAGATGGGTCCCTCCGCTTCACGGAGTACAACGCGGAAACTCCGGCGGGTGCGGCGTACGGCGACGTCCTCCAGGAACTCTTTCTGGCCCTGCCCGGAATGCAAGACTTCCTGACTCGGTATGACGTCCGCCCGCTTCCCACCCGCCACAACGTACTTCATGCATTGCTCCGGGCGTACCATCTCTGGCTCGGGCGCCGCGAAACACCTACCATCGGCATATTGGATTGGAAAGAGGTCCCTACCTACAGCGAATTCATCCTCTATCAGCAATACTTCGAATCGATGGGCGTCCCGTGCGTCATTGCCGACGTACGCGAAGTCGAGTACGCTCGAGGAGCCCTGTTTGGCGGCGGCCGCCAGATCCACCTCATCTACAAGCGAATCTTGATCAACGAACTTTTGGAGCGGGGCGGCCTAGACCACCCGATCGTCCGCGCCGTACGGGATGGCGCGGTTTGCATGGTGAACCCATTCGCTTGCAAGGTCCTCCACAAGAAAGCGAGCCTCGCAGTCCTGAGCGATGAGCGAAATCGGAGCCTCTTTGGGCGCGATGAACTCGCGGTGATCGACGCCCATGTTCCCTGGACCCGGGTGGTGGAAGAACGCTGGACCGAACATCGAAGAGACCGAGTGGATCTGGTCCCGTTCCTTCATGCCAATCGCGAACGGATGGTGCTCAAGCCCAACGATGACTACGGCGGGGCGGGAATCGTCCTCGGCTGGGAGGTGACGGAGGACGTCTGGTCGCGTTCGGTCCAGGCCGCACTGACCGTCCCGTTCATCGCGCAGGAGCGAATTGGTCTCCCGCGAGAGACGTATCCCAGTTTCGCCGACGGACAGCTCCATTTCGCCGACCGGATCGTGGACACCGCTCCGTTCGTATTCGGGGGCACTCATGTCGACGGTTGCCTCACTCGCGTGTCGACCGCCACCTTAGTCAATGTGACCGCCGGGGGCGGGTCCACCGTGCCGACCTTCGTCGTGGAGCCGCGGTGACCTTTCCGCTAGCAGCTCGGAACCATTTGCCACCCACTGGCGTTGGCCCCAAACGTGCAGCCTATGTTCCGGGAGTGATCTGCCGGGATTATCATGAAGTGCCGTGGCTCCAAGAGGTTGGGGTTCGTTCGGGTCGGCTCGGACAGGAGAACTAACGATGTATTCACGTCGTCCGGTCATTGGAATTCCCACCCAAACGCTGCATGCCATCGACGGTGTGCCTCAGGGCCTGCCTCAGTCGTGGGTGATGAACCAGCGGTACTACCTCGCCACGACGGTCGTCGGGGCGATTCCCTGGATGATTCCGTTGCTCGACGACGACCCGGATACGTTGCGCGAGATCTACGACCGCCTCGACGGCATTTTGCTCGCCGGCGGTGTCGACATGGATCCGGAGACCTACGGAGAAAAACCCCATCCCCTCCTCGGTCGAATCGACCCGGCCCGCGATCGAGTGGAGCTCCAGCTTGCCCGCTGGGCCGTCGAAGACAAGAAACCCGTGTTCGGGCTGTGTCGTGGCCTTCAAGTCATCAACGTGGCCCAGGGAGGCACGCTGTACCAAGATGTGGCCGCACAATTCCCCGGCGCGATCAAGCACGACTATTTCCCGACCGCCGGTTACGAACGCGATCATTTCGCCCACGACATTGTGCTCCAACCAGGTTCACGATTGGAACACGCATTCGAGCTCCGGCACCTCATGGTCAATAGCATGCACCACCAGGGCGTGAAGCAATTGGGCTCCGGCCTCTTCGCCTCGGCCGTTGCACCCGACGGGCTCGTCGAGGCACTCGAAGCCGGTAGCGACGACCACTTCATGATCGGGGTGCAGTGGCATCCTGAGGTATTTGAAATGACCGACCCGCATACTCGACATCTGTTCCGTGAATTCATCAACGCCGCAAACCGGTATGGTCAATCAGCCGAAGTGGGGATTCGCAAGTAGCGAACCCTGAGTGCCCCCTACGCCCAAAGGGATGGACCGCTTGCGCGAACCCGGGCCGACGCGCAAGATCGCGGGTGCGGCTTTCTTGTAAGGAGCATCCCGAATGCGCTCTCTCCTCGTCACCACGGGCCTCATTTGGGCCGGCACCTCCCCCTGTTGGGCACAGGAAGTTGCTTCATTGGCCGCCGAGGCGCGGCAGTATGTCGCCGTCGACGCCCCCATCGTCGCGCTGACTCATGTCCGGCTGATCGATGGCACGGGCGGAGCCGTCCGAACCGACCAGACCGTCATTCTCGATCACGGCAAGATCGTCTGGCTTGGTGACGCCAACCGTGCGACCATCCCGGCGGGTGCGAAGGCGCTGGATCTCGAGGGTCATACCGTGATCCCGGGCCTGATCGGCCTCCACAACCACACCTTCTATTACACCAACGCACCCCGGGCCGCCCAGTCCAACTACACCGCGCCTCGGCTGTACCTCGGCGCCGGCGTCACCACGATCCGGACGACCGGCAGCACCTCACCCTACGCAGAGCTCAACCTGAAAGCCGGCATCGAGCGGGGGAGCATTCCCGGGCCGCGCATGTTCGTGACAGGCCCGTATTTGATCAGCCCCGGGCCGGACGTGCGGATCGACTTGTTGGGAATGCACCCACTCACCAGCGCGGAGCAAGCCAAGCGAGTCGTGGACTATTGGGCGGAGGAGGGTGCCACTTGGCTCAAGGTATATACCCAGCTCACCCGTGAAACCGCGTCCGCAATCGTCACCGAGGCACACAAGCGCGGCCTCAAAGTGACCGGCCACATTTGCTCGTTGGGCTTCAAGGAGGCGGCCGAGTTGGGTTTCGACGCGGTCGAGCACGGGCTCATCAACGATTCCGAATTCGATCCCGACAAGAAGCCGGATCTTTGTCCAAGGACTTACCGCGAGTCCCTCGTGGGTCTCGACCTCGTGAACGATCCGCGAGTTCGCGCCACCATCTCGACCATGGTGAATCGTGGGGTGGCAATGACGTCGACGCTGGCGGTTTATGAATGCGCCATTCCAGGGCGGCCGGCACCCGATCCGCGCGTGTGGGACGTGCTATCGGCGGATGCCCGGGCGGAAGAAGAGGTTCGCCGAGCCCAGGTCGCAGCATCGGCGAGCGGGTCCACCTTGCCCGCGGTATACAAAAAGGCGATGGAATTCGAACGCGAGTTCGTCAAGGCCGGCGGGGTACTCGCGGCCGGAGTCGACCCAGCTTGGAGCGCGCCGGCGGGAATCGGAGATCAGCGCAATCTCGAACTCCTGGTCGAAGCGGGATTCACGGTGCCCGAGGCCGTACAGATCATGACCTTGAACGGAGCCCGCGTGTTGGGCATCGCCGATCGCACCGGATCGGTTACCGCGGGCAAGCTCGCCGATCTGGTCGTGCTCAAGGGCGATCTCGCCCTGCACCCCAGCGACATCCGCAACGTCGTTTTGGTGTTCCGAGATGGCGTCGGGTATGACTCGGCGAAGCTGTTCGCCTCGGTCAGGGGCTTGGTGGGGTTGCGATAGCCTCAAACGGCGGCGAACCACCCCATCGCACCCCGTTCCGCCATGTGAGTTTGGTGCGGATGAAACATGTATCGGCCTCGCGTCGGTAGACGAAACTCGAGGATCGCGCGCTCGGTCGGGGCGAGCGTCACTACGTCGGTGCGCTCTTGTGGAGTAAGCGTCGTCCCGGAGCGAAAGACGTCGAACGTGTGGGCGTGAAGATGAAATGACGCCATCGGGTCACCCCATGCCATATTGACCAGGTAGACTCGGACCAGGTCGCCGACCGGAACCTTGATCGGATAGCGGTCGAAAAATCCGCCGACGCCATTCCACCCGTAGACCTCGCTCTTGCCATCACCATCCAGATCGAAACCGCAGAGCACCAGAACAACCTCTCGGGCCGGTGGCCTGCCCTTGGCTGGATCGATGATCATGGCGCCGTAGAGCCCCCTTGAAATGTGTTCGTTCGCGGGCGGCGTGTGACAATGATAGGGATATAGGCCGAACGACTCCGTGCTGATAGGATACGTGGCTTCCCCGCCCGCGGGCACGGGTTGCCAGCCGTCGGGCGCCGGATCGTGCGATCCGTGAAAATGGAGATTGTGCGGACGGGAGCCGAGGTTCCGGAAATGGATCCGGAGTTCATCGCCTTCGGTTGCTCGAATGATCGGGCCCGGCACGGTGCCATTGTATGTCCAGGCCTGAAAGGTCACTTCCTTCGTGAGCGCAATCGGTTGTTCCGACGCCCACAAGTCGAGGTTTCGAAGTCGCGGTCTTCCGGGCTCGAACGGCGGGGGATGAAGTGCCGCATCGAGGGCGTTGGGTCCGAGGTTGGCTGGTGGTTCGACACCAAGTCCGTACGGACCCATGATATGTGCATTCGCGCTCCCTCCTCCGGAGCGGACCGGCATGAGCCCGGCGGGGCCGTAGCCGGGCGCGCTCACTGGCGTATTGGGGGGTCGTCGAGCGGCGAACCAGCCGGCGAGTGCGCCGCCGGCACCGACGGCCGTCAGGCGCAACCAATCTCGGCGATCGAGCGTCATTTAGGACCCGCGGTCAATGCGTCCCGAACCAGACCGTGGCAAGGCAAACCAGAAATCCACCCAAAATCACGACCATCCGAAAGGAGCGAGAAAGCGCCGGGCGAGAGGCCACGTGGTACGCCGTGGCCCCAAGATACGGAACCGCAAGGACGGCCGCGCCCCAAACCACTTTGCCTCCCATCCCCATATCCGACCGGCGGATCAAATCGCGCAGCGCAAGGACGATCCACAGCACCCCGCAAAGGAAGAGCACGTATAAGCCCCAGCGATTCGCAAGTCGGGAAAGGCCACTCACCTCAACGTCGCTCCCCTGAGCACCCCCGGACTTTGCTCGTTCAATTTCCGCCGCCGCCCCGGGCGGCAGATCGGCCTTGGCAAGGTCGAAGTGAAGATTCTCGAATACTTTGAAGGCCGGGCGCACCGGAGCGGTCAACGCCTCCGGCATGGAGGTTTGGCTGGGTGGCGCGGGCTGTTTCCGAAAGTCGGGATAGGTGGCGCCGGCACTGGCAAGTGCGTCGAGAATGAACTTCACGTACGGCAACGGATTCAAGCCGAGGGGAAGCCGTAGTCCACCGGGCCCGTTGAAGATCGTCACACCAGCGGGCGCGGCCGTGGTGTAGCTGTTGTCAGTGAACACATTGCCACTGCTTCCCGGACCCCCCACACCCAAATCCGCGACGCCAGAACCGTAAACTTGGTTGTTGCGCACGATGTTGTTTTTTGCGGCATAGTAATGCTTGTCCACGATGCTCGACATCATGATACCAAACGCGGGATGATTGATGACCACGTTCCGCTCGAACGTGTCACCGACGCCTCCACCGTTCAGGATGCCATTCCCGTATGCCGGCGCGGCGATCGTGATGGACGGCGCCTTACGATTGTTGTTGTTCATCACCAAATTGGCCGCGAACACCGCGTCGTGCTGCGGCGGATCCAACTCGATATCGAGTGAGCTGGGAACAATGCCGGCGCGGTTGTTCCGCCAAATGGAGCTGACAACGTAGAAATTGCCGCCGGCATTCGTGCCGGAAAACCCCAAGCCATTGTTTTCCGCGATGACGTTCCGAATCACTGCATTGCAGGGATAGCATTGCCCCACATAGAAGCCCGAGTCCGGAGAGCCCGACGCGTAAGAGTTTTCAAAAATGCCGTCGGTGGCGCCGAACGCATAAATCCCGTAATCGCCGTTGTTGTAGGCGGTGAGGAAGGAAGCGCGAAACCCGGTCACCCCGGTCCAGAAGAACCCGTTCAGCAGACTGTTCCGAGCCGTCATGTTCTCAACCGCGACGGCATCCGCGAGGACCATGATCCCGTTTCCTCGCACGAACTCGCCATCGATGATCGTCTCGTTCCGGTCGACCCCACGAATGACCAGGGAGGGGGTGGTCACTTTGACTTCTTCTTTGTAGACGCCTTTCTCCACCAAAACGAGATCGCCCGGATCTGCGGCGTCAACGGCAGCCTGAATCGTGGGATAATCTTTGGGAACGTGCCGAGTCGTGCCGGAAGGCACTGCGACGACCTTGAGGGCGCCTTTGGATCCTTCGGGCTGATAGGGCACGTCTCCCACAACCACGACCCCCGCCATTCCCTTGCCATCTTTCGTCCCATGGAGGTGGCAGTAGTAACGATAGATCCCGGGCTTGTCGAACCGGTACTCCGCGATGTCATCGTGGTTCATGCTAATGGTGCTCTTCCCGACCGTTGCCGCCCACGAACTATCCAACGCAATTGCCGTGTGGGTCACCCGCCCGGTGTTGACCCAGCTGAGACGGGTTCCCACTGGAATCCGTATGACGGTTGGGTTAAACGAGTTGTCATAAATGGCGACAGTTGTCCCGCCGGAACTGTCGCCCGACTGCCCACACGATAGCAGGGGAAGCCCGAGAAGGATGGGCCACAGAATGCGAGGAGAAATCATGCCAGGCTCGCCGAGGTTGTTGAGAAAGAAGAGGAGGAGCGAACCCGTGAAGGTACGGCGTGGCGGATCGGTCGTCTAGGGACCCATACTTTAGAAGTCGCCGGACCGAATGCCGCGACCGCTCCTCTCGTCGGAGAGCGGAACCCTCGCCTCGCGATAACTCGGCGAGCGTTGAATGCGCACTCTGCGATCGTGGGTGAGGCGTCGAACGGAGGCTTCACACTGAATCTGCGCGGCCACGGCGGCCCCGAACGGTGCGGCAAAACCCTTGAAGGTGTCACTCCAAATTCCCGTGACTCGGAATCTGTACCGTGCGGAGAGGCGTTTGGCTTCCAGCCCGGCGTTGGCGCTGTCCTCCAACTGTACGACATAGCCCGGCGCATGGGGATCGTACCCGCCCAGAATCTCCGCGGGCGCTGCGCAAAGCGCGGGCAGATCGACGCCGGGATCTCCCGGAAGTCCGAGGAGCTGCAGACCGACCGGTGTCGATGAGGCCCAGACCTCATCCGTGCGGAGTAGCGCGGCGGTGAAATAGCTTCCCGGCGGCCACGAGTTCCCCGTCGTGTCGGGCAGGTCCTCCGCACGACCGGTCCACACCGCCACCCGCGTATACGACTGTCCCGGGTCGAGCTGGATCGTCGTCGGGCCGGAGGCGCATTGCCAATTCTCCAACGCCGGATACACCACGGCGTGGTCTGAATTGAGAATCACGGGGTAGAGCCCGCAACCATTCTGCGCGTGAAGTGTGAACGCCGTGCGCCCCCGGTTCTTCAAAACGATCCAAATCGTATCTGGTTCCCCCCGAAGCAGCATCGAACGCGAAGGAATCGCGCGGAGCTCAACAGGAGGAGTGATCCGGATGGCTGTGCTCGCCGAGGCCATCCGGTTACCGACCTTCATTCGAACGAAAATGCGCACGGGCCCCGGGTTCTTCGTCGAGAGCGCGCCTTGGGGTGAAACACTAGCCCGGGTACTGTCGCTGGTCTCCCATTCGTAGGAAGCTCGGGATCCACAGGGACGCGCGGTCGTCACGATCATCTGCCCCGTATCTCCGAGTAGGATCGAGTCCGCGTTTGATTTCACGGAGAGCGAATCAAGGCAGCTCTGACGATTCAGGTCAGGACCGGTCGGGTCGCCGTCGCCGTTGGATCGGCAGGCGGATACCACGGCTGCGAAAAAAAGCAGGCGCTGTGCACGACGAGTCCGGAGCATACGGTAACCTAGGCGGCTGGGTTGGGACACTCTGTGCGTTCGGTCACATCACTGCCGCTGACTGGACGGAGTCGGGTCGACCTGCCACGTTCCACGAACAAAGAGCCGGAGGAGCGTCCCCATCCGTTCCATGACGACCTTGAACTGGGCCGTTTCTCCAACCCAGTCGGCTTCCCGTTGCCGAGCCTCGAGGTTCGCGTACTCCGCCTCCCAGATGACCTCGGGCAAATCCTGACCTCTCGTCAGTCGGTGCAACACCCTTCCGCGCGGTACTCCGAGATCCTCGCGGACCCGGCTAGCGTGAAGCCGTTGGGCCAAAACCTCTGATTGCAGCCCTGGCTTGGCAAAGTACCAGTTCTGCACGACGACCAGGTCATCTGAGGCATGGCCGCCGGAGAGAAAGGGAGCATCCTCGATCGTAAACAGCAGCCTTTCGAACCGGCCGATCAACGACTGCATGGTGTCTCGTATGGCTTCGAAGGCGGGACTGGCTCCCCGAATGGCCATATCCTGCTCATGGGCCGCCTCATTGGGAAACTCGCCTTCCCATATGACGTCTGGGAGGGTCGAATCGTCACTAGTCCGAACCAATATCCGCCCCTCGGGCAAACCCAAGGTGCGCCGAGCTTGCGAGGCTCGATGCCGGAGCGCGAGGACCTGCGGGCGATTACCGGGAGCCGCAAAATAGAGATTGAGCACCACGACTCGAGGAGCGAGGGTCCTCGCCTGCCCGTGCAGTGAACCTCCGGCCCCCGTGATGGTGAGACCGACAAGGATGAACCGTAGACATTTTAGGCCGCAGTCGGTGTGCATTCCGGAGTCCTCGGGCCTTCTTCTCGAGAGGTACAGGATTGCGGCACCATTCCATCCGACGGCGCGCGAATCAGACTCGAAGCTCTACTCGTAGAGATGATGAGTATCCGCCGAGGCAAAGTCCACGAGGAATTGGCCGATCGCTTTTATTACGGCGTCCGCAAAGCGTTTGCCTTTTTTCATCGAGGCATTTTTCGGATCGCCGACCCCAGTATCGCGAGTCACCTGCGTCCAGCGACGCGGAGCCCAGGCCCACCCGTGACGGAAGGCCGGCAGTATTGGCTTCTTGGCGTGCCCGTCTCCGGCTTCCGACAAAGGCAACACCAGTTCCGGGGCGATCCGCAGCATCACACTGGTCTCGAGTTCCCCGGCATGATCTCCAGGTTCGTCAAAGTAGGGTTCAGCATCCACCGCCTGGTACCAGTTCACCGCACAAAGGAACACCCGCGTCTTCGGCTGGAGTTCGCGAATCATCTGCCGAAAATCGTTGCCTCCGTGGCCGTTGAACAGCACGAGCTTCAGAATGCCTTGCCCTTCGAGGGAGCCGACCAGGTCCGCGAGGAGGGCCGCTTGGGTGCTCGGGTTCATGTTCAGACAAAGCGGAATATCGAGCTGAGTCGTATTGACTCCGAACGGAACGGTGGGGAGAACGATGACACGAACGCCAGCACTCCACGCAAACGCCGCGGCTCCCGCAGCGAGATAGTCGCACTGCATGGTGTCCGTCGCATAGGGCAGATGATAGTTGTGAGCCTCGGTGGCGCCCCAGGGCAGAACCGCCACCTGGTATTCTGTCCTGGCCACGGTTTTCCACGTCGTTTCGGCGAGGACATAGGGCCGTCCCGTCATCAGGCACTTCCCTTCCTTAGCATTTCAACAAGATCCGATCGCCCGGAAGGGTTGATCCGGGGCGGTGAAAGAGCAAGTCCGCGGCGTCGCAAACCCTTGGCCGGAGAGGCGGGGAAAGAGTATTGCCTTTTGATAGTGAAAGTATTACCGTATGCGTCGCGATTGCCCGCAAGAGGCGGGGACAAGTTCCAGGATGATTCAAGGGGCTGGCGTTTCGCAGGCCCTCTTTTGTTGTCCGGCAACCGCGTGAACACGTAGTCGGTGCGTACGGCAGGCCCGGAACTCCGATTACACACACCCAGGAGAAGTGCAATGCGTACCACCGGCACGGTGAAATGGTTCAACGATGCGAAGGGCTTTGGGTTCATCACTCCCGATGGCGGCCAGAAGGATTGCTTCGTGCATCATTCTGCCATATCGGGCCAGGGCTTCAAGTCGCTCGCGGAGGGCGAAAAAGTCGAGTTCGATATCGTGCAGGGGGCCAAGGGCCCAGCTGCGGAGAACGTCGTGAAGGTCGGCAGCTAAGCCACCGTATCATCGTTCAGCCCCGGCCGGCTCGATGGTGTCGAGCCGGCCGTGGTGCTTGGTCAATTGCGACGCGGTTCCTGTCGTTCCACGAGCCCGCGTAGTTCTTGGAGTTCCTGCCGAAGTTGTTGAATCGCTACGAGCGTTTCTTGGTGGTATCCCTCGAGTCGTGAAGGGCTCCGCGGCTGGACCGTCAGTTGGCCTCCCGGCAGGAGATGCACGCTCTCCACTTCGGTGAGGGAACGGAACCCTTGTTTCTGGACCGCCGATTGCAATTCTTGCTCAGTAATCCGATTGGCCTTCAACTCCTTCACCTGAATCTGGCCCGCTTCCACTAAAGGCTCCTCGCACCCTTCCAATACTTCCTCGAGCGGCTTGTGTTCATAGACGAGGCGAACCACGACCGCGTTCAGCACCAGCAGCGTCACCGCGGCCACAATGCCGCCCAATAGCGAATTGTCGTTGCCGATGATGGCGTTCTGTACCGTGTTCGAGAGGATGAGCAACACGACCAGATCGAAGGTTGTGAACTGGGCCAGGAGTCGCTTGCTCGTGAGCCGAATGGCTGCGACGAGGAACGCATACACGATGATGGGTCGGACGATTTTCTCGATCCAGGGTACCCCAGGCATGATCATGTCATTCCAAAAGTTCGCGCTCACGGGAGTGGCTCCGTTCGAGGGATTTTTACTGCGCCGACCGCCTCGAGTCCCACCGGCAGCAGCAGCAATGTCACGAGAGTTGAGAGCGAGAGCCCACCGAGCACGGCGATGGCCAAGGGTCGCTGGAGCTCGGCACCCGTCCCCCAACCAAAGGCCAGGGGAAGGAGGCCCGCGAGGGTACAGAGCGTGGTCATCAAAATCGGACGCAGGCGAAGCTGGCCCGCCAATAGCAGGGAGTTCCGCTCGTCCAGTCCTGACGCCCGGGCATGAAGCGCGGCATCGAAGAGAAGAATGCCGTTCTTTACGATTAGGCCGACCAGGAGAATGAGTCCCATGAAGCTGGAGACATTGAAGGGCACTCGCGTGAGCATCAGCGCGATCAGCGCACCGGTGAGACCCAACGGCGCGGCAATCAAAATAGTGAGCGGTCCACGCACACTCCCAAATTGCCCGACCATCACAAGCAGGACCGCCCCAGTGCCCAAGCCGAACACGAAAAACAATTGCCGGAACGAAGCGCGCTGGTTGGCATCCTGCCCTCCGTATTCGAGCAAGACCCCGGGCGGCAGCGGCACCTTGACCGATCGCCGCCGCACTTCACGCATCACGGCACCCAGATTGGACTTGCTCGGATCGATGCCACCCGTCACCATCACATAGGGCCTGAGATTCTCACGGGTGAGCTCCGCCGCATCCGACGTGTCGTGCACGCGCCCCAGCGCCCCGAGTGTCGCCCATCCGCTGGGCGTCACGATTGGCAGCCGTGAGACAGCCCGGGGATCCCGTCGCACACTGTCGGGTAGCCGCGCCCGGATCCCGATCAGTCGATCGGGTTCGCGGACCGACCCGGCCGGCGCGCCAAAAAGCGCGTCGCGAGCCTGCTCCGAAGCATCGTTCACCGACAGACCCAACCGAGCCAAACGCACCGGATCCAAGTCCACTCGAATTTCCGGAATGTCCCCCTGAACCCCGTTGAACAGATCCACCAAACCCGGGATCGAATCCAAGGCATTCCCGACCGCGCGGGAGGCCCGCTCCGACGTCCGAAGATCCGGATGAAAGAGCTTGATTTCCACGGGATTCGGCGTCCCGGAAAGATCTCCGATCAAATCCTGGAGAATCTGAACGAACTCCACGCGCACCGACGGCACTTCTCTCTGGATGTGCGTGCGAACGCGGTTGATCACCTCATAGACGGACGCCTGCCGAACCGAGCGGAGCTTGAGTTGCACCGTCATGTCGCCACGGTGGGGCGCCGTGGCGAAAAATCCCAGCTCGCTTCCAGTCCGCCGAGTAAACGCGTTGATGGCCGGATCCGCGGTCAAAATCGACTCAATCCGGTGGACGAGCTGGTCGGTTTCCGCCAACGAGCTTCCGATCGGAGACCAGTAGTCCAGGATGAATCCGCCCTCGTCCATTTCGGGGAGGAAGCCGGTGCCAATGGTCCGGCTCAACCCGAAAAGGCCGAGCACCATCCCGGCAACGATCAGCAAAGACCACAGGGGCCGGTGGAGCAACCTGAGGAGCACTCGTCCATGGAACGCCTCAACCGCTGAGAGCGAGAGTCCCCGACGACGGGCTGGCGCCAGATCGGAATAGCCGCGAGACAACCAATCTCCTGTGAGCAGCGGAATGATCGTCATGGCGACGACGAGCGAGAGGAGCACCGCCAGCGCCACGGCGAGAGAGAAGGATCGAAAGAACTGCCCGACCACTCCCTCGAGCAGCCCGAGTGGAGTGAACACGACCACTGTAGTCAGCGTTGAGCCGGCCACCGGACCGAAGATTTCGTCGGTGCCGATCCGAATGATGTCCAGGAGGCGCTTCCCGGGATTTCGCGCCCAGTTGCGCTCGATGTTCTCGACCACGACCACGGCATCGTCAATGACCAACCCGATGGCCACCGCTAGGCCTCCGAGCGACATGAGGTTGATCGAGTCGCCAAACAGTTGAAGTCCGGCAAAGGTGCCTATGAGCGTCAAGGGAATCGAAAGCCCCGCGATGAGCGCCAGGTCGAGTCGGCCCAGAAACAGAATCAACACGATCATGGCCAAGGCACCTCCGACCAGCATCGCGTCCCGGACGCTCCCGACCGAGGCACGGACCAGGGCCCCTTGGTTGTACACCAGCTCGAGCTTCACCCCCTTCGGCAGTGACGGCCGAATCAGCCGTACGCCCTCTTCGACCGCATCCTCGACTCGCAGCGTGTTCCCAGCGGGCTGCCGGGAGACGTTGATCAGTGCCGCGGGTTGGCCGTTACCCCGGGCAATCTGGAACAGATCCTCCGCGCCGTACTGGACCGTGCCGAGGTCCGCCACCCGTACGGCGCGATCACCCACGCGCCGTACCACGATCTGGCCGACGTCCGCCGGTCCCGCCGCGAGGCCCGACACCATGATGCTGTATTGTCGGTATTCGCGGTCGACCCGGCCGGCCGCGGTCAACACATTCGCGCCGAGAATGGCGGACGCGACGTCATGCACGCCGATATGGTTCACCACGAGTCGGGCGGGATCGAGAATGACGGCAACCTCACGAACCAGTCCGCCTTGTACCTCCACGAGACCAACGTCGGGCAACCGGGCGAGGCGCGGCCGAATGTTGTACTGGGCCAGATCGCGAAGCAGAGCGGGATCGCCCCCGGTGAGTTCATACTGCATCATCGGGAATACGGAGGGAGTCAGTCGCTCGACTTCGAGTTCAACTCCAGCGGGCAGCGAGGATTGAATGGAGGAGACGCGCCCTTGCACTTGCTGAAGGGCAAACTGCATGTCCGCTCCGGGCCGAAAATCCAGACTGATTTCGGACTGGCCCCGAACCGAGCGACTTCGAATTCGGCGGAGATCGATGACGCCGCTAATGGCCTCTTCCAATGGACGGGTAACAGCCACGACCATGTCGCGCGGCTCGAACTGCCCAGTGCGGGCCAGCACCACAATCCGAGGGAAGACCGCCTCAGGGTAGGCGCCCGCAGGCAAGCTGAACATCGCCAAAAGACCCGCCGCCGCGAGCAGGGCCATCCCGAGATAGATCGAAGCGCGGTGCCGCTGAACCAGTCTGGTGAGACTCATTCTTTGGGTTGGTCCGAGTTGGTCGGCACGACGCGCATTCCGTCGGTGAGTCCATAGGCCCCGGTCGTGACGACTCGGTCACCCGGTTTGAGCGACCCGTGCACTTCGGATCGTCCGCCGTGGCGAACCCCGACCGACACTGTACGGGCGTGGGCAACGGAGTCGACGCCGATGACGAAGACTGCGAGTGAGTCGCCGACCACCACAATCGCGGAGTCGGGCACTAGAAGGGCGTGGCTCCGTTGCCCGATCCGGAGGATTGCCGTGGCTCCGCCGCCCGCATGCATGCGCCCCTCGGAATTGGGCACTCGGATGACCACCTGACCCGCATTCGTGATGGAGTCGACCCCGGGCGCGATCGCGACGACGTGACCCGTAAGCGATGCCCCAGCGGTCTCATCGCGGACCACCGCGGATTGTTCTCTTTTTAGACGGCCCAAATCAGCACCCGGCACCGCCGCGACGAGATCGAGGGTCCGCCCATCGATCACCTCGACCAGCGGGGCCCCAGCGTCCACTCGCTCGCCCGCGCGAGCGATCACGCGTTGCACGCCACCCCGGAGCGGGCTCCGCACTTCGGCGCGCGCCAACAGCTTTACCGCGGCGTCCGCGGCGGAGCGGGCGCTGGTGGCTCCCGCAGCTTTTTCATCGGCTTCGCGCCGGGAGGTGATCCCCTGCGCCAGCAGATCCTGTTGCCGCTTCGCGTCGCGCTCGGCGACCTCGGCCGCGCTCGTGAGTTGCCGAGCAGTCGCGGCCAGCTCCGGCACGTCGAGTTCGACGAGCAACTGGCCTGGCATGACCGAAGCACCAACCTGGACATGCACGGCTTTCACAATCCCGGCCGCAGGTGTGCTCAAGAGTGCCGACCCACCGGGGATCGGCACCAACCGGCCGACGACTTGCAGCTGATCCGTGATTGTGTCCTCGGCGACCATGGCGAATCCAACCGGAACTCGCGGGGCGACGGTCGCATCCTCGCCTTCATCCTGACCTCCCGATTTGCAGGACAGGACGAGGAGGACCACGAGCGCGGTCCAGCGCAATCGAGTCTTCATGAAACCCTCCCGAGGAGTGCGCGCCAGGTCGCCACCGCTGACTGAAAGGACACGAGCTCCTGAAGGGCCCCGAGGGCTACCTCGCGCTCACCCCGCAATGCATCGAGGACGGGCAAGATGCCGGTTTGTCCCGCGCGATAGGCTTCCACCGCGAGTTCCCGGAGGTGCCGAGCGCCCGGCAGCAGAGAGTCTCGCGCGAACCGAGCCCGGCGTCGGGCCTCGAGCAGCCGAATTTCCGCCTCGGCGACTTGACGCCTTACGTCGAGGCGCACCTCGCTCGCCAGGGCCGCGGCGCGTTCCGCGCGCGCCCGAGCTTCTGCGACACTGCCACCGCCTTGTTGCCAGATCGGAAACGGAATCGTGAAGCCGATGACCGAGAACGTGCGGCCGGGGTCACTCGGATCGTCCCAGTTCGTCCCCGCTTCGAAACTCGGGATCGGGATCCGGGCGCGCCGAGCGAATTGCAATTCCTGAGCGGCCGCGACGGAATCGGCGACGGCGCTTCCCACCAGCGGCAGTGCGTCGGCCGTCTCACTCTGCCACTGTTCCGGCACGGAGTCGACCTCATCGTCGAGGCGCCCGACCAAGGACCCGCGCAAGACGCCGCTCCAGCCGATGGCGCGGGCAAGACGATACGCGGCGACTTGGGCCTGCTCGCCTGCCTCCGATAGGAGCTGCTGCGCGCGTCGGGCCTCCTGTCCGATTTGTTCAACCTCGAATAGCGAGATGTCGCCTGCATCATAGCGGCGCCGGGCGATGTGACTCACAGAGTCGGCAATCGCCACCTGCTCCCGCACCAATCGGAGCCCTTCTTCGGACGCCACCGCGGAATAGAATGCGATTCTGACCTCTTGCGCGACGGTGGCGACCGTGACGGCCGAGTCGCGGAGTGCTCGATCGATGGTGGCCGAAGCAGCGCTCCGCAGAGCGCCGCGCGTCATCAACCATGAGAGAGACTGATCGAAGGTGAAATGTTGCCGTGGTGCGTCGCCCGACTTGCTGAAGCCGACCGAAGGGTTGGGAACCTCGCCAGCGAGTCGGTGCCCCGCTCGGGCTTCCGCCACATTCGCTGCTGCCACGCGCACTTGGCCGCGCGCTCGAAAGGCATGCGCTAACGCGGAAGCAAGCGTCAGAGAATCCGGCGGCGGACCTTGCCCGAGTACCGCCAGAACGAACAAAGTGATCATACGAGACGGTTCCAGGGTTCGCGGGCCTCACGGGGGACGGCGCAATATACTGTCGGGCCTCGTGCGATCATCGCGCGTGCTCCGAAAGGGCTTCCGGCCGATCCGCAGCAGGCGCCCCATCGGCGATCATCCTGTGGAACAGCAAGGCAACCGAGTTCAGATCTTCGCGTCGGCGAATCCGGAGCTCGCCATGATGGAGTTGGGCGATCCGGCGGAGGATCAGCAACCCGAGTCCGGAGGATTGATCCGACCAGCCGTCCTCGCCGAGCGGCTTTGCCGCGAAGGGGGGTCCACCGCTGGTCACCTCGAGGACCCCGAGGTCGCCGACAGCTTGGACTTCGAGGCGAACCGGACTGGGGCCCCTACCGTGCCGCAACGCGTTCTCGATGATTTCGAGAATCGCCTCCCGGAGTAGGTCTCCGTTCCCGCGGATGGTGACCGGTTGAAACTCTCCAAGTTCGAGACTGCGCCCGAGAGCGTGAGCTCTACCTCGCATCAGATCCACCGCTTCGAACGCGACCTCATCCAAGTCCACGGGTCGCGCGACCTCGATCGCCTCCCCCGCCTCGGCCCGGGCCAGCAACAGCAACTCATCAACCCGGCGCACCATCTGGTGGGCGGCTACCTGAATCCGGCGTAAGGACGCCAACTGCTCCTCCTCCGATCGAGGTCGATCGAGGCGGAGACCGCTTTCTCCCACGATCACCGTCAGCGGCGTCCGCAATTGGTGCGCGGCCGCGGAGAGAAACTGCCGGTTTTGGAGCTGACCTCGGCGCACCCGTTCCATCAAGGAATTGAACTGCCCGGCCAAGTAGTCCAACTCATCCGGCGGCGAGTGGACCGGCAAGCGCCGCTCCAGATCTTCGGGCCGGATGGTGCTGACGGCGTCGCTTAGCGCGCCCATAGGCGCGAGCGCTTGGCGCGAGAGGATATAGCCACCTACAACCGCGAGCAGGATCGCCAGAGGCCCGGTGACCTCGAGCCACGAAGCGAACCGGTCGCCCTCGGCGCGAAGGGCCGCGGTGGAGGCTCCGGCAACGACCACGAGCGCAGGCAGTGCGGAATCGCGCACGCCGTAGAAGTGGAATCGGGTGCTCGAATCGGATCCTTGCAGCACCGAGGAGCTGGTCACGTCCGGTCCTTGGGGCATGACGCGGAGAATCGCCTCGGGCCCGAGCTCGCCGAGCCGCCGCTGATTCGGGCCGAAGACCGCCAGGGCCACCTCGTCACCCGGCCACTCAGCCAACGCTTCCTTGACCGCTTTGATGAGGTTCCCCCGACCGGAGTCGGCTAGCTCTCGGTGCACCGCCGTGAGGAGCCCCCGGGCTTCGGTCTCGAGCCGTTGCGTAAGGCGGGTGTCCGCTTGATGTCGCACCACGCCGTATGCGACCAGTTCGAGTGCTAGCACGCCGACGACGAACGCGAGGGCAAACCACAACGTGATGCGCAATCGAAGGCGGCTAATCGCCATGACTCGCCACTCGATCGGTGAGCGCGTATCCCATGCCCCGCATCGTGTGAATCAGCGGCACCAAGCCCTCCCGATCGATTTTGCGACGGACCCGTCCCACAAGGACGTCCACCACATTGCCGATGGGGTTGAAATTATCATCCCACACATGATCCAGAATGTTTTCCCGCGTCAACACCCGGCGCGGATTCCGCAGCAGGTATTCCAGCAGCCCATATTCGCGGGCCGTGAGCCGGATCGGCCGGCCGGCACGATGCGCCTGGCGCGCCGCAGTGTCGATGGTAAGATCCGCGAAAGTGAGCCGCACATCGAGGACGGAGGACGGCCGTCGGGCGATGGCACGAAGCCGCGCCATGAGTTCCTCAACCGCGAACGGTTTCGGAAGGTAGTCGTCAGCTCCGGCATCGAGTCCGGTCACCCGATCTTCGAGTCCGTTTCGCGCCGTCAGCAGCAGGATCGGGGTGCGCCCACCACGCCGGCGAAATTCTCGGCAAACCTGGAATCCATCTATGTCGGGGAGCCCGACATCCAGCACGACAAGATCATAGGGATGCACCGCCAGCTCCTCGAGCGCTTTGGCGCCCGTGGAAACGACGTCCGGTGCCCAGGCCGCCTCCCGAAGTGCCCGCACCAAAAGACCGGCCACCTCGGGCTCATCCTCTACGACCAGAATTCGCATTGTCTAGGATTAGGAAGGCTGCTTGCCGGATGCCTTGGTTGAGTCCGCGGCCTTGTCCCTAGCCCCAGAAGCGGCATCCCGGTGCTCAACTTCGAGGACCATTTTTGTCTTCGCATCGACGTTCACCTCTTTAATTCCACGCTTCCGGGCCACCGCCTTGGGCTGTGTTCATCTTGCGGTGGGCAGCTTGTCGTTGGGCCGGCGCAACCAGCCCCGGCAACAGCAAGGTACCAGGACCGAGAACCGAAAACTTACCCGCATGAGACACGCTCCCAAAGAACACAGGGCGCCATCCGTCGGTTTTCTACTCTTGAACTCTAGGCCGGAGAGATGACGCCAAGATGACAGGGGAGCCGTGGTCCCGTAATATTCCTCCATAATGAAAGGCGGGACTGTGGTCCGACCTCGATACATGCGCTCGATCGCACTGAGCCTTCTCGGCGCTCTCTCGCTGGACTCCGGACTTATAGCACAATCTCCGACTTCGCGCGTGGATTCAACTTCCCAACATCGCCCCTTGGTTTCGACGACCGAAGCACTGGGATTGGGTCTGATTATGGTAGGTGCCTTTGCCATCGACCGGCCGTTGCGCGAACATGTGCAGAGCCACCGAGCCTCGGGTGCCATCGTCGATTTCGGAAATGCCTTTGGGAATCCGCTGTATGTGGGCCCTCCGATCGGGGCGTTGTGGTTGATCGGCCGGCTGGCGCACAAGCCGGCCTGGTCTACCGCGGCCTGGCACACACTCGAATCCATGGCAATCGCAGGCGGCGCTACCCAAACCCTCAAGCTGGTGACCGGGCGTACTCGACCCGATGACGGAGCTGACCCCGGCAGGTTCCGCCCATTCTCGGGAAACGTCTCGTTCCCATCAGGTCATTCGACGGTCGCCTTTAGTGTGGCCTCTACTCTCGCCGCGGAAACCGGGGACAAACTGTGGAGTGACCTTTTGCTCTATGGGGCTGCATGCCTCACTCCATTCGCCCGCATCAATGACGACAAGCACTGGATTTCCGATGCCATCCTCGGCGCCGCAATCGGGCACATCGCCAGCCGGTGGGTTGAACGACGCCAGGGCAGCCGAGGGAGCCATACATCGGTTGTCGCCAGTCCTTACGCTTTCGGTTTGTCGATTTCCTTCTGATGCCCACGGACCAGCCAGTGCGGCCAGGAACCAGCGCGCGGTGGGTGACGTTGCTTTCGTTCTTGGCTTTCGCGGTGATCGGAGTCGGTGTGGTCACCCACCTCACGGACGGCGTCGACACCACGCTACTCGTGTTCGCCGAAAGACATCGAACAGGATTGCTTACTCCCTGGATGTTGCGCGCTAGCCAAATCGGAGCCGGCGAGATCGCCATCCCCATCGCCTTGCTCTTCGGCGGGATCCTCTGGTGGAAGACGGGAAGATCTTCTTCACTCTTCTATGTCGGAGCCAGCCTCAGCGGTTGGGCCTTCCAGACCCTGCTCAAACTCTCCTTTCGAAGGGCTCGCCCGGACGTGATTCCTAAACTCGACGCCGGCGGTTGGTACTCGTTTCCATCGGGGCATGCGATGCTCGCCGTCCTCGTGTTCGGTTTCGCGGCCCTGCTCCTCAGTCGCGGCCATTCGGCTCCCCTTCGGATTGCCCTGATCGGGGCGGCTGTGCTGCTGGTGACCTCGATCGCTGTTTCCCGAGTCTATCTTGGTGTCCATTTCCCTACCGATGTCATCGCAGGTCTCTTCGGCGGAACCGGCTGGGCGACTCTCTGCCTGTGGTACCGCGAACGTCAGATGCAGCAGGCGAAAACTCTGGTCTAGGAGTCGGTGCGATGATCTGGTGGGTTGCTCTCGGCAGCGCCGTCGGCGGCGTCGCACGGTTTCTGCTAGGCGACGTCATTCAGCGCTGGTCCGGCTCTTCGTTTCCCCTCGGAACCCTAGTCATCAATGTCACCGGCTCAATGCTCCTCGGCGTCATCATGCGATATGCCCTGCAGACGCCGGCAGTCACGCCGGAGGCGCGCGCGTTTTTGGCCATCGGTTTGTGCGGAGGCTACACCACGTTCTCCACCTTCAGTTACGAAACCGCCAAGCTACTGGAAGATGGCGACTGGCTGCGGGCCACCCTGTATGTGAGCACCAGCGTGGTCTTGGCGGTCACGGGGATGTTCCTCGGATTTGCGTTGGCGCGCCGGTGAGCGGACCGACCACGCGAAAGGAGCCCTAGCGATGGAAACACATGGATTGCGCGGCGAACGCGTGTTGATGAGGATCCACATAGGCGAGCGCGACAAGCACCGTGGTCGCCCACTGTATGAGGCCATCGTCGAGCTGATTCGGGAACGGCACTATGCCGGCGCTACGGTATTTCGTGGCATCACCGGGTTTGGCGCCACGGCCCGACTTCACACCGACAAGGTGCTTCGGCTCTCGCTCGACTTGCCCATCGTGATCGAATGCGTGGAGACCACTGAAAATATCGATGCCATCTTGCCGGAGCTCGACACGATGATCGGTGGAGGCCTCATCACTCTCGAAAAGGTGAACGTTATCGTCTATCGCCCCGAAACCTGAATGACGGAGCACTACCGAACTAACTGTATGGACACAATTAATCGGGGCGAGTCAGATTGTTCGCGCCCTCGATTTCGCGACAAAACGCGCATGGAGTATTGCATCTAGATTATGCAATGCGGCGCCAATTGCCGCAAGGCTCGACGTTAGCGCGTTTCAGCCTCCCGGATTTCAATTGTGGGAAAAAGTCCGCTGCCGCACGAGCATTGCCACCGCAGCTTTCAAGGCTAGCTTTTCAATCGGAGCGTTGCTCCGAATCATTCTATGGCGAAGGATTTCATGGCCAAGCAGACAAACCGCGCCCCCCAACACCGGGCGCCTGACTCGCGCGAGCGGGTTCGTCCGACGGCGGATCGCCTCTATCCCACCAAGAACGATCTGCCCGAAGCCACCCGGCGAGAGATCGCGGACCTCTTGAATCAGCGGCTGGCTGATTGCATCGACTTGAAGACGCAGTGCAAGCAGGCCCACTGGAACGTCAAGGGGTCCAACTTCATCGCGCTCCATCAGCTCTTCGACGCCGTCAACACCGACGTCGAAGCCTATGCCGACCTGCTGGCCGAGCGGATAGTGCAGCTAGGCGGGATCGCGGAGGGAACGGCTCGCATCGTCGCGCAACGCACCACGCTACTGGACTTCCCCTTGACTCTCGGCTCCGGGGAAGAGCATGTCGCCGCCCTGTCCGACGTCCTAGGCCAGTTCGGGAGAACCGTACGGGTGGGAATCGAGGAAGCGAATGAGTTGAACGATGCCGATACCGCGGATATCCTCACCGAGATTTCGCGCGGCACTGACAAGTGGTTATGGATGGTGGAGGCGCACCAACAAAGCGCCCCATC
>JANYKV010000084.1 GCA_025358055.1 Gemmatimonadota bacterium | reverse complement strand
GGCGCCGCGGCGAGGATGACGGATCGCGTCGAATCATTGCACTGACCGGCAACGCATACTGGTACCCCAAGATCAAACATGGCTGGTACCTCAAGGGCGGGGCCGGCTTTACGGACTATCGGAAATCCTCCTCCAACCAGGATGCCATCACGTCGCGGGCGTTCGCGCTCCATATGGGCACGGGGTACGAAGTGCGCGTGAATTCCCATACCTCGGTCGTGCCGTTTCTGAACATCATCGCCTCGGCGTTTGGATCCTGGTACAACCAGCGGGACGAGACCGATACTCGGACGGTCATCGACCAAGGGGAAGGGAATGCGAAGACATTTCTACTCCAGATCGGGGTGGGTATTACCTGGCACTGATGACCCGGTGACTGCTTAGGCCCCGGTAGGCTCCGCACTTTTGGAGGTTGATATGATCGCACCCGCGCGCTCCTTGACGCAGTTTGTCACCTGGTCCTTCGCATTGCCCGCGGTGTTTGTGGCCGGGTGCGGCCATGACAGCGTCACCGGGCCTCGAGAAATTCCGCCGAACGCCCTCCCCAGCGCGGCGTACGATGCGTGGAAACCGGGAAGCACGGACACCTGTCCGCTGTCGGTTCACCAGAAATACACCACCGTGGGTCCGGATGGGAAATTGTATCCGACCTGGCACCCGCCGGTCGATCTGGAGTCGGGTTGCACCTTCGGCCATGAGCATGGGCGGGACCCACACGGGTCCAATTTGTATGCCCTCGTGAATGATATTCCGTTTGGATATGCCAACGAGGTCTTGGACACGTGGGATCCGAACGGTAAGCGCCACGAGGACCACTACGGGCATAAGATCGAATGGGAAAACGACGTTCGGATGGACATCAGGGGGGCGGGGAAGGGACTGTTCGAGATTCACTGTGACTTCCTCACCAAACTGCATCAGGGCACGCACTCGAAGGATGCATTCACCAACAACCTCCACGAAATCGTCTACCACATCAAGTGCACGGACGGGACGGAGGTGCATATCACCGCGATGGCGGCGATCGGAACTGGCGGAGAGTTCACCCGAGGCTGTGACGGAAACGTCCATGTTCATGTCGGGGACCCCAATCCGGCAAATAGCCCATCCGGGGGCGGGCAGCGCGTCATTCCCGATCTGAGCTGCGTTCAAGCGCATGTGCTCGTGGGACCGGGCCAACGGTCGGATTTCTTTGCGCTCCACGAGAGTTGGCAGACGGGGACGGATGTCCGAACGGACAATGGCCGCGGGATCGCCGGATTCAATCCCTACTATCAGGTGAACCGACCCAGCCGGTTTCACGACCCGACGAACCCTGCCATTGTCGGGCGCCCAGTTCTGTTGTGCTTCCCCTCGGCTACGACCAACCTCCAAGCGAGAGGCGGGCCCTGCGACGATGTGGACATCACCGGGGCGGCGCTGAACTACGACGACCTCACTTCTCCCTTCAATGGGGTAAGTCGATTCGTCGACATGAATTCGATTCGAGTGGACAACGCGGATGGCCCAGAGGTCTGGTTTACCGATCCGTTCGGGCATCACGCCAACACGTCCGCCTTCCCGGGGAGCATCCGACAATTCATCGCCAAGATCAACAACACGGGGGTGGACTTTAGTGGCCCGCGGATCGGTGACGACCGAAATTATGGTGGGCGCGGGGTGCACGCTCCGAACTGAGGGCGGGGGGGGACGGAGGGCGGACAAGGACCACCCAGTCCCCTTTCCCCCTTCGCTTTCCCCATCCCGTCTTTCCCTCTCCCCTCTTCCCCTTTTCCCGCTCCGTTGACCCCCGTCCTTTCGACGGATACTTTCTCTCCAGCGTTCGCTTTTGTATACAATATGTTTCGTCACTTCGGTGACGGAGGTTTGCATGCGTTACCGTCCCCGGCTCCTGTTGCTCGCGATCCCGATGCTCGGTGTCGTATGGTCCCTCCCGGCTCAGGAACGGCCGATCCGGAGGCGATTCCTCGATCCCTCCACGCCGACCTCGGACGACCCTCGGCGGGTGCCCATGCCGGCCGAGCGGGGACAAGTGCACGGGACGATCGTCCTCAGAGGTGGTCGGGTGTTCGATGGGAGCGGGGCGCCCCCGAGTCCCTTGACGGTGGTCATCACGCGGAATGTGATTACGGCCCTCCTCCCGGCGGGAAAGATCGATTGGCCGGCCGACGCCAAAGTCATGGACGTCACTGGCAAGACCGTCCTTCCGGGGCTCATCGATCTCCATACTCACCTCACCTACACGGACGTTGGTGTGTCGGAGACTCGAGCGGACCACGATGGAGACGCGGCGCTTCGGGGCGCTGAGCGGCTGCGGTACTGGATCGAGAGCGGGGTGACCAGCGTGCGCGATGTCGCCTCCCACGGTGAAGTGCCCTTCATTCTCAAAGAGTGGGTCAGCGCGGGCCGGATTCCAGGCCCACGCGTGTTCGCGGCCGGAAAGCTGATCACTGGTACCGGCGGACATGGAGCGGAAGCCGAGCTGCCCTCGATCGCGCGACCGTGGCGAGCGATCCGGCAGGCCTCGGGGCCTGACGACTGGCGTGAAGCGGTGCGGGAGCAAGTACGCGCTGGTGCTGATGTCATCAAGGTCGCGAGTCATTTCAGTAAGGAGGAAATCGAGGCGGCGGTTCAAGAGGCCCACGAACTCGGCCTCAAAGTGTGCGCGGACGCAGAAACCTTCTATATCCAACGGGCCGTTGAAGCCGGCGTCGACGTAATCGAGCATCCGCTACCGCGAAGCGACGAGACGATTCGCCTCATGGCACAGCGAGGCACGCAAGCCGACCCGACGTTGGTTCCCTACGAGATCATCTTCGACAATTCCGGCGGGTATTTCGGAGCGACCTCGCGACGCTTCACATTCTCCAAGGCCGCCAATCTTGAAATGCTGCGCCGGTTGAAGGTCGCGGGAGTGACGCTAGGTATCGGCACCGACCTCGTGTTCGATTGGTTCCGTTACATGCCCAACGCGTATCTCACTGAAATGCATCGATTCATGGATGTCGGTTTCACCGCGCGGGAGGTATTGTCGATCGCGACCAAGACGAACGCGAAAATCCTCGACATGGACGACAAACTCGGCACACTGGAGGCGGGAAAACTGGCGGACATCCTCGTGGTGGACGGCCGGCCGGACGAACATATCGACGACCTGGCGAAGGTGGACGTCGTGATCCGGGACGGTCGTCTCGTGGTCGAGCGAGGTCAGGTGATTATCCCGCGGCATGAGGCGAAACCCATGCCCACCCCCAAAACGAACTGAGGAGACTCCACCATGGGCAAGTCTCAAGAAAAGATGAGTCGCCGCGAAGCTATGGCGCTCGGAACCGGCGCGATGGCATCGCTCATTCTGGCACCGATGATCAGTCGGGGGCGCTTCAAGCTGTTTGCGTCGTCTACCACCGAATATTCGGCTCGCTGCATCGGCCTGGTCGAGCGAACCACCGTCATTGATATGTTGAGCCCGATGACGCTGAATTTTCCGCAGATGGCCAAGTGGTTCGCCAACCCGGAGCTGTTCACCACCACGAACTACCAAGAGTTCAAGGACTCCGGGATTAATACGTTCCATATCGGTGTCGGTATCGGCGGACCGGATGCCTATCAGGACGTACTGAAATTCTTTGCTGCGTGGAACGGATTCATCGCCGATCGCGGCGATATGTTCATTCGGATCGACAGCGCCAACGACCTCGATCGGGTCAAACGGTCGGGCAAGACCGGCATCATCATCGGCCTCCAGGACTCCGAACACTTCCGTCGCCCCGACGACGTGGACTTTTTCCACGGCCTCGGCCAACGCGTGTCTCAGCTGACCTACAATGCGCGCAATATGATCGGCAACGGATCCACCGAACGCCATGATGAGGGAATCAGTGATTTCGGCGCGGCCATCATCGAGCGCATGAACAAAGTGGGGATGGCGGTTGACGTTTCGCACTGCGGAGATCGGACCAGTGTAGAAGCGTTCGAACTCTCAAAGCAGCCGGTGTTGGTCACCCACTCCAACGTGCGGGCGCTGGCCGACGGGCACCCGCGGTGCAAGCCGGATGAGGTTATTCGCGCTGTGGGGAAGGCCGGGAGCGTCATGGGGATCACGGGGGTTCGCAACTTCGTGAAAGGCTCCGAACCGACCACCGTCGACTCCGTACTCGACCATTTCGACTACGTCACCAAGATGATTGGGCCGGAGCATCTCGGGGTTGGAAGTGACATCGACCTCCACGGCTACGACGCGATGCCGCCGGAGGAGTACAAACGCCTCAAGGCGGGTTACAAAGCAAGCTACCGATTTCGTGACAAGATCGATATCGAAGGCCTCGATCATCCCAAGCGCATGTACGATCTGACTGAGGGGCTGATTCGCCGTAAATACACCGATGCACAAATTGAAGGCATTTTGGGCGGCAACTTCCAGCGAGTACTGAAAGCGGTTTGGACCGTATGAGGCCTCTCGAGACGCTGGTTGTTCTTGGAATCGTCTTCCACCTCCTCTCCGGATGGGTTCCGGGTTGGCGGTTCACTCCCTGGCGACGGCTTCTCCCCGTGGTTCTGACAGTGATCGCGGCCGGCCATCTCCTCGTTGAGGGCGTGCGATTGATGATGGCGCCGGCTTATCTCTATGTGGTCATCGCGCTGATGCTGTGGGTGCGAGGGCGCTCCTCTGCGGGGTCGCCGGCCGCGCCCACGCCGTGGTGGCGAACGCTGTTGCGCGCGGTCGCCACGCTGGTGGTTTTGGCCTTGGTTACCGCTCCGCCAATCCTGCTTCCGGTCATGAAGTTACCGGCCCCTCACGGGCCCTACGCGGTCGGCCGAGCGTGGCTCGCCTTCACGGACTCGACCAGGCACGAGACGTTCGCGGCGGACACGTCGACGTTCCGCGCGTTGCCCGTCGAGGTGTGGTATCCCGCTCCAGCGGGCACCACCGGACCCCTGGCACCTTACTCGATTCCCGCCGAAGCAAACATCGCGGGGCGTCTACCGATGGCGTATCTCGATCAGTTCAGATACGTCAAGACCCATTCCATCATCGAAGCTCCCCTGGCAACGGATCCGAGCCGTTTCCGGGTCCTAGTTTTCTCCCATGGGTATACGGGGTTCGCGGCGCAAAACACGGTGCAGATGGAGGAGCTCGCAAGTCAGGGCTACGTCGTGTTTAGCATCACGCATCCGTATGAGGCGTCCGCCGCGCCCTTCCCGGACGGTCCTACGGTGCTGTTGAAGCAGGCGATGCTCGACACGCTAGGCAAAATCAACTTCGATAAAAGCAGTGTGAAGAAAATGGAAGACCTCATCGCGAAGATCGGCGGCGCCAAGACCGGCGAAGAGCGCCGAACGTTGTTCCGTGCGTTCCTCGAACTCAGTCCGCTGCAGTTGCGGAGTACGAGTGTGGCCAGCTGGTCGGCGGATACCCGGTTCGTGGTGGATCAACTCGAGCGGCTGAACGGGGCGGGCGCCGGGGCCAATCGATTTGCCGGCCATCTGGATTTCGAGAAGCTGGGCATCTTCGGCATGTCGTACGGGGGAGCCACCGCAATCGAGTTCTGTCGGCAAGACCGTCGCTGCAAACTCGGGATGAATATCGATGGCGGTGCGTACGGCGGCATTGTCGACGATTCGCTCTCCATCCCGTTTATGATCATGGCTAGCGAGGCCGCGGCGCCGATTCACGGGCCCGAACTGGACCGCTTCCAGGGGCCGGCCTACATGGTCAAGCTGGCCGGGACCACGCACATCGGCCTCACCGACATGTCGTTGTATGCGCCGCTCTTGTTCCGCTGGATGGGTCTGACCGGCTCTCTGTCGGGAGCTCGCCGGGAGGAAATCATGACCGCCTATACCTTGGCGTTCTTCGACACCTATGTCAAAGGGCATCGGTCGGCGCTTCTGGATGGGCCGTCGAACGAGTATCCCGAGGTCGAGTACCGGTCCCCGCGTCACTAATGCCCAGCTGTGCCTGGGGAGGGGTGCTCGCCCAGGTGTTGTCCCCACGTTCTACCGGGAAGCTTCATGCGAGCTCGTATCTCCTCCGCGGCAGCAGGTGCCCTTTTGATCCTAATTGTCTCTCAGCCGACTACGGTTCGGGCCCAGACGAACCCCCTGGCTGGGCTCGATGCGTACATCGAAAAGTCGATCAAGGAATGGGGCATTCCCGGCTTGGCCATCGCTATCGTCAAAGGCGACTCGATCGTCTATGCGAAAGGCTTCGGCGTCCGGGCGTTGGGCAAGCCGGAGCCGGTCACCGAACGCACCCTGTTCGCGATCGGATCGAACACCAAGTCGTTCACCGGCGCCCTTGCCGGCATGATGGTGGATGAAGGCACGATGAAGTTCGACGATCCGATTACGAAATATTTGCCCTGGTTCCAACTCTACGACCCGTACGTGACCCGCGAATTCACCCTGCGCGACGCCATGAACCATCGCAGCGGATTGGGCCGGCGGGGCGACCTGTTATGGCTGATGGGCGGGTACGGACGGGATGAATTGCTGCATCGGGTTCGGTACCTGAAACCCAATACGAGTTTCCGAAGCCAATTTGGTTACCAGAACATGATGTTCTTATCGGCGGGGCAGGCGATCGCTGCCGCGGCTGGGAAGAGCTGGGATGAGCTGGTGAAGGAGCGGATCTTTGCCCCGCTCGGCATGACAGCCAGCGTTACGGGCACCAACGACTTGCCATCCAACGGCGACGTGGCGACACCCCATAGCCAGCGAGGCGGCCAACGGGCCGTGATTCCTCGGCGCAACATTGACAACGTCGCTCCGGCGGGCTCGATCTACTCCAACGTAGTGGACATGACCGCGTGGATGCGGCTGTTTATGGGGAAGGGCAGTTACCGGGGGAAGCAGATTCTCAAACCGGAGACGCTGGCGGAGCTGACCTCGCCCCAAACTATCGCGGGCCTCCCGATCGACACGCTATTCCCCTCGACGCATTTTGTGATGTATGGATTTGGTTGGGTGCAGCAGGACTATCTCGGGCGGAAGGTGCTCTGGCATAGCGGCGGGATCGACGGGATGCTGTCTTGGATGTACTTGGTTCCCGAGGAGAAACTCGCCGTCATGATCCTCACCAACTACGACCGTCATGCACTCGGATCGGGGCTGGCGTTCCGGGTCATGGACCCCTATCTCGGCGGACCGGCACGAGACTATAGCGCTTTGAGCCTGGCCACCTTTCAGAAAGGCCTGGTGGCGGCCGCGGCGCAGCAGAAGACCTTGGACGCCGGGCGCCTGGCGGGAACGTCGCCATCGTTGGCGCTGGAGAAGTATGCGGGTACCTACGCCGACGAGATGTACGGGGATTTGCGCGTGGCTGTCGAAGCTGGGAAGCTGGTGCTCTCGTACGGCGCCAACAATCTCAAGGCGCCGCTCAGCCATTGGCATCAGGATGTGTTCCGAGCCACTTGGAGCGACGAGAACTTCGGTTCCACCTTCGTCACGTTCCGGGTTGGGGCCTCGGGCAAGGTGGAATCCGTCGACGCGGATGGCCTCGCGACATTCAAGCCGGTGCCAGCCAAGCCCTAGGTCACCGCTCCTGGCGGAGCAGTTCCAATTCCCGGGCCCGGTCCTGGCGGGCGAGGTTTGCTTGGTACACCGTGGGCGGGGCCACTCGGTCTCGGCAGGCGTCACGATCGAGCGGGCAACGTTCGCACGTGGTGCTGATGATGGTATGAGGGATCGTGCGGTCTTGGGCGAACTTCACGGCTTTCGTGAAGGCCGGGTCGACCCGGAAGCCGAGGGTGAGGCTGACGTTGGATTTGGGGCGAAGGGGCATTGGCTGGGCGAGGCCCATGCAAAAGAACTCATCCGTGCCATCGGTAAACCGTGAAAGCTGCACACCGATGACCGGATGCGGTGCCTTTTTCGGGTGACGGTGCTGCCAATCTCCCAACTCCTGTAAGAGCCGGGTCGTGAGCCAGCGCCGGCAGTAATGTTCCGACGCCGCGTGCCCCGGAGGCACGGGGAGCTCCGACAGGTTGAGCTGCTTCACCAGGCGATACGGCCCGCCATTCTCGGTGAATTTGAGGAAGTGAACCCGCAGTCCGAATTCCCCCGGAACGATCTGACTCAACCGGTACATCAAGGTTTCCGCAGTTACGTCGTATTTGTCAAACAATCGAAGCAGGGATTCAGCATGCCAACTGGGCTGCCGGAACAGTTTCCGCACGTCGGCAGCCATCGCAGTTCTGGGCAGCAACACGGCGCCGGCGAAATAGGATGCTTTGAAATCGTTCAATACCTGCTCGAACGAGTCCTCCCGGTCCGGCGGCGTGGTGAGCGACCGCGCGCCGAGTCTAAGGCGGACGTACCCCGCCTCGCGCGCGAGCACGAAGGCTTTCTGGCTTTCGGTCAGCGCTGGGTTGAGGAGTAGCTCGGCTCGCGGCTCCGCTAGGCGTACTGCCCGGAACTGTCGGAGGGCGGGGCGTTGGCCGATCGCCGTCTCGTCAATGCCGCTCACGGCATGGGTCGTGATCCAGTGGCGAAGGGCCTTACCCATGGAGCGGCTAGGCGCGAGGATGCCGAGCTCAGCGGTAAATCGCTCCGCTTCGGCCTCAATCTCCTCATAGTAGTTCCCGGTCAACTCCTGAAACGAACGCAGCGCCGCATGGAGGAAGTGCTCCACGGTGATGTTGTATTGGCGCGCCATGTCGTTGAGCGTGCGCAGCAATGCGGTCACTTCCGCGGGGGAGCGGCTCAGGATTTTTAGCAGATCGCCGGCCGACACACCGAACATCTCGAAGGGGAAATCCCGGACCCCCGGGGAGCCGAGAAACCCCTGCAGCGCATCGAATTCCGGGTCGACCGAGGTGGAGATGAGGTCGTCGTACCGGCACCCGAGCGCCTCGGCCAGTTGAAGGACGCGTTCGGCCTTGGGATACTTCTTGCCCGACTCGATCTCGGCGAGGTACGACGCCGACAGGCTGGCGCGGCCGCCGAGGTCGGTGAGGGTATACCGCCGGGCTTCCCGCAGGCGTTTGAGCTTGATTCCGAAGATGGCTTTAAGGTTGAGTGGTGTGGTCATTCGGCCTCCCGAGGCGTCTCTGGGAGCGAATATGGTGCCAATGTCCTTCATACGCTAGGAGCGAATATGTTCCAGCAGCGAAAATTCGCTTGACAACAGATGACCGCTCTTCTAAGCTGGGGAACTCCACTCGAGCACGGTGCGTTGTCATCTCCGGAGCGAGTCCATGATGCCACTCGAAGTCCAGGCAAGGAACACCGCGCCGGCCAGCTTCGACCCCCGGGTCGATCTGCCCGAAGGGTTTTTCACGGCCTTCCTGGACCTGCACCGCGAATTCACGCCCCGGCAACAGGCTCTGGTCGCCGCACGCGCGCGGGTGCTCCAAGCCTCGCTCACCAGTCAACGCCCGGATCATCTTGCGCCGTCGGTGGCGACCACCAGCGATTGGCGCGTCACCCTCCCCGAGTGGATTCTCGACCAACGCAACCAGATGACCGGTCCGGCCGACGATGCCGAGCTCGTGGTGAAGATGCTCAACTCCGGTGCGCCCGGTGTGATGATCGACCTCGAAGATTCGATGGCCAATCAGTGGCCGAATCTCAAGCAAGGATGCGACAACGCCGTCGCCGCGCTGCACGGGACGCTGACCTACCAGGACGCGAAGCGGGGCGGAGTCGTCTCGATCACGCCGAGCCCTACGGTGCTCATGACGAGGGTGCGCGGACTCCACCTCGGTCAGGATGGCGTCGTTTCCGGGGAAGCCACCTCGGCATCTCTCTTTGATCTTGCCCTGCTGGTGCACCGCGTGGATGTCAGCAAACTTCGACATCCTTTGGTGATCTACCTTCCGAAATCGGAATCGGCCGAGGAAGCACTCTGGTGGCGGGATGCACTGCAGCGGGTCGCGACCCAGAAAGGCCTCGAGCCCACGGCGATCAAGTGCATGGCCTTGGTCGAGGCCCACCCACTCGCCTATCAATTGGAAGAGTTCGCGTACAACCTGCGGGACCACCTGTTGGGTTTGAACCTGGGCCGCTGGGACTACATGGCGAGCCTCATCCATTTCAATCTCGCCGATCCCGCCTGGGTATTGCCGGACCGGAATACGATTCCGCACGACGTCCCTTTCTTCCAGCGCCTGCGTGAACTCATTCCGGAGATCTGCCACAAACACGGCCTGCTTGCCATCGGCGGAATGACCGCACTCTACCCTAGCCGCGTCGATGCGGAACTCAATGCGCGGGCCCTCGCCGTCCTGGAGCAGGACAAACGGAATGAGGCTGCCGCCCTGATGGATGGCGCCTGGACCGGTCATCCGGACCAGAATGCGATCGCCGTGGCGCAGTTTCCCGCGCCGAACCAGGTTCTCCGGCGTCCGAAAGACATCGATCGGTATCCCGATCTGCGGCCGGTGCCCGCGCGGGTCGGAGCGAGGACGCTCGCCGGTTCTCGGGCCGCCGCGCGGGTGACGATCCTGTATCGGGCCGGAGTGCTCCAAGGGAAAGGCGCACGGCTCATCGACGGCTACATGGAGGATCTTGCGACCGATCGCATCTATCGCCTGATGCTCACCCAGCGAGTCCGGCACAGCGAGCGCGCTCCGATCGTCGATGAGAGCGGGCGGGGGGTACCCCATACGCCCGCCTTTCTCTCCCAACTCTTCGATGAGGCATTGGAGCATATTCTCGAAAAAGACGGTGGGGCGTCGGATCGGGAACTGTACGCCGTCGCGCGACGAGAGGCGGAATTGATGATCACCAACGGTTGGCATGATCCCGTGTGACAAGCCGTTCGCCCGAGCAAGAATGATGTCCAGTACGCGCCCCGCCGGTGCCCGGCGATCGATTTGGATCCCACGGCAATTCGCGGCCACTACTCTGATGCAGGACCCGACCACGAGGAGACGATGATCATGCGACCAAAACTCGCGCAGGACGCCGCAGCGCTCGAGGGTGAGTGGGCCTCCAGTCCACGGTGGACCGGTATCGTACGCGCCTATAAAGCCGCCGATGTCGTCCGCCTCCGCGGATCCGTCACCCTGGAGCACACCCTTGCGCGGATGGGCGCCGACCGGCTGTGGCAGCTGCTGCAGAGCGAGCCTTTCGTCGCTGCCCTAGGTGCGCTGACGGGCAACCAGGCGATGCAACAGGTCAAGGCGGGGCTCAAAGCGATCTATTTGAGCGGATGGCAGGTCGCGGCGGACGCGAACCTGGCAGGACAGATGTACCCCGATCAGAGCCTCTACCCGGCGAACAGCGTCCCGCAGGTGGTTCGCCGGATCAATCAGACGCTCCAGCGGGCCGACCAAATCGAGCACAGCGAGGGTAAGTCGGGGGAGACGTATTGGTTTGCGCCGATTATCGCCGACGCGGAGGCGGGGTTCGGGGGGCCGCTCAATTGCTTTGAGCTCATGAAGGCGATGATCGAGGCCGGTGCCGCGGGAGTGCATTTCGAGGACCAGCTTGCGAGCGAAAAGAAATGCGGTCACCTGGGAGGCAAAGTCTTGATCCCCACGCAGTCCGCCGTCCGCAACCTGATCGCTGCGCGTTTGGCGGCCGACGTGGAGGGCGTCCCGACCCTCGTGGTCGCTCGAACCGATGCCAACGGGGCGACGCTGCTCACGAGTGACGTCGACGAACGGGACCAGCGCTTCGTCACAGGTGAGCGCACACCCGAGGGGTTTTACCACGTGCGGGCCGGCCTCGACCAGGCCATCGCACGCGGGTTGGCCTATGCCCCCGTCGCCGATCTGGTCTGGTGCGAGACCTCGACCCCCGATCTGGATGAGGCGCGCCGATTCGCCGAGGCGGTCCACCAGGAATTCCCCGGGAAAATGTTGGCCTACAACTGCTCCCCATCATTCAACTGGGAGAAGAAACTCGACGCGGCGACCATTGCGAAGTTCCAGCGTGAACTCGGCGCGATGGGATACAAATTCCAGTTCGTCACGCTGGCCGGGTTCCACGCGCTGAATCTCAGCATGTTCGAGCTGGCCCACGGGTATGGCGAGCGGGGGATGTCCGCCTACGTCGAGCTCCAGCGGGCGGAGTTCGCCGCGGAAGCTCAGGGCTACACGGCGACGAAACATCAGCGCGAGGTTGGGACCGGGTACTTTGATGCGGTGGCCCAGGTGGTGAGTGGTGGGGTATCCTCGACGACCGCGCTCGCGGGTTCGACCGAGAACGCGCAATTCCATTGAGATAGAAGACGGGAGGCCGGGACTGTAGGGGCCGGATGTATCCGGCCCCTACATCTTTCTTTTCCCCTTTCCCTATTCCCTCACGTACACGAAATAATCATGGACCGCCCGCGCAATCTGGGCGATTGTCGCCTCGAGGTCGGCGCCCTGAACCTTGCGCGACTCTTTGATATAGACCGCTAATGCGACATGGCCTGCCCCGTCGGGAAGGTCAATGACCCCGACGTCGTTCGTGGTGCCCGGAAAAGTCCCCGTTTTGTGCGCGACCCGGGTTCCAGGCGGTAGGATCCCCTTGATTCGCGCCTTGCCCGTCTGGCACCGGTACATGATGTCGAGCATGTAGGCCGTGTGCTCCTTATTGAGAAGCTCTCCGCGCCAGAGTTTGGTGAGCAAGGTGATCATGGCCCGTGGGGAAGTCATGTCACGCGGGTCCCTGGCATAGTACCAGGCCGCGGAATCTTGGCGCGCTTGGGACTGCGCCGCGATACCGCGTTGCCACTTCTCTTTCGAGAAAGTGTCCCCGGTCCAGATGTCCGGCACACCCATCGACCCGGCAATGAGGTCGGCGGTGGAGCGATCGACTCGCATCTCCTGAATCCCGGCTTCGCGGACGCGCGCCGTCACCGCCGCTCCACCGCCGACGAGGCGCAACACCATATCCGTCGCACTATTCTCGCTGAAGATGAGCATCGGCTCGATCAGGTTCCGGAACGAGAGCGACACGCCTGGAGCTTGGAAGACACCCGCCCATTCTTCGCTGAGATGGATGTCGGTTGGGAGCACCGCAATCATCTGATCCAATGACAGCTTCCCCTGCTCGACCAGAGTGAAAGCTTGGACGGCGATCGGCACTTTGTACGTGCTGGCCATCGGGTAAGACTGATCGGCGTTGAAATACACCGTCCGACCCGACTCCAGATGGACCGCGGCCACACCGACGGTTCCGCCGCTCAACGGCGCGATCGCGGCAATCTGCCGCTCGAGGCGCGCGAGACTGGTGGACGGACCTGCCTGGGCTGCCAACGGGCCGACCAAGAGCGCCAGGGCGAATGCGACGCGGAATCGCATGGAACCTCCAAGGGGTACAGAAAGGCGAACCGGAGAGTATTGTATACTATACTGTATCCTCGCACTCCGGAACAAGGATGCGTCATGGCCTGCGCCTCATCCGGCTTTTCACCGGCGTGATTGTGCTCATCTTCCTCACGGATCTCAATGCCGAGGGTCTTGAGATTCCTCGGATGCTCCACCCGCCCGGTATGGCATTTTTCAGCAGCCGATTAGGACCCCTTTCCCTTTGATTGGGAGAACCCATGACCGCGACGCCGCGCCCGGTTTCCCCGTCCGCCGAGCCAGAACTCGTCCAAGCCATGACGCTGACGGACGCGACGATGCTGGTCGCCGGATCCATGATCGGCTCCGGGATTTTCATCACCTCGGCCACAATTGCTCGAACCGTGGGCTCCCCGTTTTGGCTGCTTGCCGTCTGGGTCCTCACTGGGATCATGACGCTGCTCGGCGCGCTCGCGTTCGGCGAGCTCGCGGCGATGTATCCCAAAGCCGGCGGACAATATGTGTTTCTGCGGGAGTCACTGGGCCCGCTAACCGGATTCCTGTATGGCTGGACCCTGTTTCTGATCATTCAGACTGGGACCATTGCCGCGGTCACGGTCGCGTTCGGCCGCTTCCTCGGCGTGTTGTGGCCCGCGATCTCCCCCATGCGCTTTGCTTGGTTCCCCCAGACCGACATTCATGCCTTCGGTACCACCATCGAACTCGGGCTCACTCCGCAACGCCTGGTCGGGCTTGCCGCGGTCTGGCTGCTCACCTGGATCAACCTCCAAGGGGTCACCCTGGGCAAATGGGTACAGACCCTCTTCACCATCGCCAAAACCGGCGCGCTGGCTCTGCTCATCATGTTGGGGTTGTTCGTGGGGCGGAATGCGATGGCGATCGCCGCGAACTTTGGTTCGGGGCATTTCATGGGCTCAATGGACCTCAGCGGCGCGTTTGTGCTCGCCTTCGGCGCGGCGTTGGTCGGTTCGCTCTTCTCTAGCGACGCCTGGAACAACGTGACATTTGCCGCGTCCGAGGTTCGAGAGCCGCATCGCAATCTTCCGCGCGCGCTCGCGCTGGGGACGGGGCTGGTGACGCTGCTGTATGTCATGGCGAACGTGGCCTATCTCAATCTGTTGCCGCTCAACGGAGCCGAGGGCGCCGCGACGGTGTTGGGTCGCGGCATCGCACATGCTGCTCAGGATCGGGTGGGGACCGCGGCGGCGGAGGTGATCTTTGGGTCGTCGGGGGGCGTGCTGATGGCCGCGGCGATCCTCGTGTCCACCTTCGGTTGTGCCAACGGGCTCATTCTGGCCGGCGCTCGCGTCTCGTATGCGATGGCGCGTGACCGGTTGTTTTTCGAGCGCGTGGGCAAGCTGAACGCGAACAAGGCGCCCGCGGCAGCGCTGGTGTTACAGGCTATCTGGGTCTCGGTCCTCTGTCTCACCGGGACCTACAACCAGCTGCTCAACTACGTGATCTTCGCCGCGTTGCTCTTCTATGCGCTTACCACCGCCGGCCTCTTCCTCCTCCGGAGGATGAAACCCGATCATCCGCGGCCATATCGTGCCATCGGTTATCCGTGGCTCCCGGGGCTCTACATCGTCCTTTCGAGCGTGGTGTGCGTGATCCTGCTCGTTGCCCCGGCGACACGGGTCGAGGCGATTTCGGGGCTAGTCCTCGTGTTGCTCGGGATTCCGGTGTACTGGGGCTGGCGGCGGGTGTAAGGGTACAACGACGCACGGACGCACGATACACGGACGCACGGACGGCGAAGCGCGGGTACCCAATTCGGGACGGAAGTGCACGCCGCGCGTTCTCGTGGGACGAGATGAGTAGGAATGGTTAGCCGTGCCCGAGCTGGTGTGCCATTCTCTCAGTCATGCGATATGAAAAACTCGAGGCTTGGAAGGCTGCGTATGCTCTGACGATCGAGGTCTACAGGGTGACATCAGAGTGGCCTCCGCGCGAGCGCTACGGCATGACCGCTCAGGTTCGCCGAGCTGCAGCCTCCGTCGTCGCAAACATCGCTGAGGGATCTGCGAAAGAAGGCCCCGGTGAATTCAGGCGATACCTCGATATTAGTTGGGGGTCATTCGCCGAGCTTTGCTCCCTTCTGCACCTCGCCACCGGCCTCGGCTTCCTCGATCCGGCGCGAAAAACTCTTCTAGAGCCATTTCGAGACCGAGTTGGTCGCTTACTCTGGGGACTGCGCAAGACCATGGCTCGCAGTGCTAAGTACTCATAGGCCACACGTGAGCCCCTCTCCCGTGACCCGCGCGTCTGAGCGTCCGTGTACCGTGCGTCTCTGCGTCTGTGCGTCCTTATCTCACCACCGGAATCACTACATACGACGCCCGGTTCCGATCATGAAAGACCCGTTGATCCGCGATCACTCCACTCGAGTCGCTTCCGATCGGGCCGCCGGTCTGTTGGTTCACGTCCCATTTCGGAAATGCGCTCGACATGACCTCGACTCGAAGCCGGTGCCCGGCATCTAAACGAATACAGGTCGACCAGTCGTCTATGTCGTAGCGGGCCTCCTCCCCCGGGGTTAGGGGCGCGGGCTTGGTCATCCCGTGGCGATATCGCGCGCGAAACACACCCTCATTCAATCGTTGGGCAAAGCCATCTGGGTGCACGTCGAGGATTCGGGTGATCCAATCCGTATCGCGCGCGGAGCTCGAAGCGACAATCGAACTTGTCAACGGTCCGCACATTTCCATCGATTCCGTCAGTGGCGCCGTGGTAAAGACCAGCATATCGTCTCGGCGTTCCACGGGTCGGTAGTCGTCGGGACCTCCCATCTGGTGGAAGTCGGCTTCGGTGATGAAGGTGACGGGGTGAGCGGGGTCGGACCGATACGAGTCCGTCGGCTCCGTCATCGGGGGAAGGGTGTCGAGCCGGCCGTCACCAAAAAGGCTGTTCGCCTTGCCGCCGCTATGGAGATAGAATTTGAGGTAGCGGGTCCGGGCCAAGGGCCATTCCCTTTCGTTCCGCCAGCGATTCTCGCCCATCACAAAAATGCGGACGGGCGTATCGTTCTCCGCGCCATTCTCGATGCCTTTGAGCCATCGGTCGAACCAGCGAACCTGGACCGTGTCGAGATCGATCACGGCCATCGGTCCGAAATCGATGTCCCCCATGTACCGCGACCGATTGATTCCGTGACCCCACGGGCCGAGGATCAGCTGCTGCCGGCGCCGGGCCGCCGGGTCGGTAGCGCGGGTGGTCATGTTGATAAAGTTTTCCGTGGTCCCCGGCAACACGTCGTCGTACCAGCCGCTGATGTGAAGCATCGGGACTGGCGACTGCAACAGACGCTCCTGATAACTCTGCTGGTCCCAGTAGGCATCAGGTGTTGGGTGATCGAGCCAATCGTGCCATGCTTTGAATGTGCGGCCCATGAGACGGTCGGCGTCGCGCATGGGGAGGTGGCGATAGACGGCAAGCAGGTCGAACTGGGTGATGTCCTGCAGCGTGTGGCCGTCGATGTACGCGAGCCACGAGATGGTCGAAGGGGAGTAGGCCCCGTACTGCATCGGGAACTGCCGCCACGGATCGCTGGGCGTCACGATCGGATTGAGCGCGGCAAGGTGCGGATTCTTTTTGGTCGCGGCGAGTACCTGCACCCAGCCGAGGTAGGAGCCGCCGGTCATTCCGATCTTGCCGTTTGACCACGCCTGGTTGGCGAGCCAGGTGATGCTGTCATCCCCGTCGTCCGCTTCGGTCACCAGCGGGTAGAACTTTCCATCCGAATCGCCGCGCCCGCGCACGTCCTGCACCGCGTAGATATACCCTCGTGAAGCCCAGAAGCGCCCCCTTACCGTATTCGCCGCGGCCGAGTTGTCATAGGGAGTTCGCACCAGAATCACCGGGAACTTGCCTGGTGCGTCTGGCCGAAAAATGTCAGTGCTGAGCGTGAGGCCGTCTCGCATGGGAATTCGGGTATCGAATTCAAGGCGAACGGGGTAGGGTGCCTGGGCGGCGAGAACACCGCTGGAGAGGGCGATTCCAATGGCTCCGATCACGGTGAGCGCGCGCATGCGGTCCTCCCTCAAGAAACAATCTGGTTCATTTCTTACTTTTCTCTTGCACCTGGGCCCACAAACGGAGGAAGTTCTCGCCTAGGATTAGGCGGAGTTCGCGATTGCGATACCCTCTGCGCTGTAATTCCTGGGTCACCAGAGGGAGCTTCGCCGCATCGTCTAAGGCCAACGGAATGTGAGCACTTGCGTCCCAATCGGCACCGATCCCGACATGTTCGGGCCCCACCAGCGACACCGCGTGATCGATATGATCACAGATGTCGCCGACTCCCGCTGCGCCCGTCACCCCCGGGATATCCTGTTCAAAGAACACGCTCAGATCCGCGCCGGCCTCGTCCCCAGCGACTCGCGCGCGTTTCGCGTTCTCCCGAAACTCGGTCCAAAGCGCTTCGAATGTGGTCGCGGCGTGTTGGTTGAGCCAAGGCGTGAGGTAAGCAATGTGAAAGACTCCACCCTTTTTGGCCAGCGCTCGAATCATGTCATCGGTCGCGTTGCGAGGGTTGTCGACCAGCGCTCGACAACAGGAGTGCGAGGCGAAGGGAGGTGCTTTCGAGACCCCCAGTGCCTGGTACCACGCGGCATCGGAGACATGCGAGATGTCGACGATCATCCCCAGGGAGTTCATGGTCCGCACGACGGTCCGGCCGAACTCGTTGAGGCCGTTCCATCGGGCGTCATCTTGGCTCGAGTCGCACCAGTCGTTCGTGTTCGCGTGGGTGAGCGTCATGCTCATGACTCCCAGCTCCGCGAACGCTCGCAAGGCCTCGAGGCTGTTCTCGATGATGTGCCCGCCCTCCAGGGCGAGCATCCCCGAGCGCTTTCCAGCAGCGGCGGCGCGACGGAGCTGAGCCGGCGTCCTCGCGTGGATCATCCGGCCCCGGGTATCGGCGACCATGCGGAAGTAGGCTCCCGCCAGGTTCATGGCCCGGCCAATGGCGCGGTGGGGCAGGTATTTGGGATCGACCCACAGGGCGAAAATTTGGGCGTCCAGCCCTCCTCGGACCATCCGCGGAAGCGACACGACCAGTCGGCTCTGGGCGCTGGTGAAGCTTTCGCCTTCGTCGAGGATCCGGAGCAAGGTGTCCGAATGGGTATCGACAACGAGGGCGCGATGATGCACCGAGCGGTCCATTGTAGGCAAGAAAGCTCCGGTGACGGGGCACGTGAGACCGCACAATCGTACCCTAGACCTGGGGTTCCGGCCATGGGACGAACCAGCCGGGGGCGGCGGCTCTGGTAATATCAATTGGTATACCGTAGAATTGCACCATGCCGGTTCCAAGGCGGGTTGGTTGACGCGTTCCTCCGCAGGGGGAGTCCTCACTCGAGGTGGCGGGCGAGCCCTGCGGACCTCCGCCGAGCCGCTGCCTGGGGGAGGGGGGCGTCGTGACCGGGTAACTCAGGTGTACGAAGAGATTCGCAGCCTGATCGTCCGCGGCCGCCTGGCGCCTGGGGCCCGCGTGGTTGAGGCGGAGGTGGTGCATCGACTGGGAATTAGTCGGACACCGGTGCGGTCCGCGCTCCATCGGCTCCAGCAGGAAGGATACCTTACGGCGCCGCGATCGGGGCAGCGGGCGCGGCCGGCCGTCACGGCGCTGACGATGGAGGATGCGACCGAGGTGTTCACGGTGGTGGGTGAGGTGGAGGGGATGGCGGCCGAACGGGCCGCCGAGTTGCCTCCCATGCTCCGGCGGAAACTTGTTCAGGAGCTGACGCGTATCAATATCCAATACCAGCGTGCCTCCTCCTCGGTTCGCCCATCGGGCGACGAGCTCTTTCGATTGGACACGCTATTCCATCAGACGTATGTCGACGCGGGCGCGGGGCCGCGGCTGGCGGCGCTCCACGCCGCGATTAAGCCCCAGACCGAGCGGTATATCCGGGTGTACCAGACCGCCTTGTTGGATGCCATACAGACGTCGGTGCGCGAACATCAGCTCATCATCGAGCGGATCGCCGCTGGGCAGCCTCCCGCGGCCCAGCAGGCGGTGCGGTCAAATTGGCGGAACGCCGCCGGCCGCCTCCGGGCCGTCATCGGGACCCGGGGTGAAACAGGGGCTTGGTAACTGCTCGTCCAAGGTTAGGTGATCGTTGCGGTCGTGGATTGGCGTCGAGACGGTGCGCGACCGGACTCCAAACGCCGGCGAGTTTTGCAGAAACACAAAGCCAATTGTAACGTCGTTTGAGGACCCATCATTGTATACAGTACTCCCTTTTCTTCGAGGTCGTGTCCCTATGCCTAGAGATCCGTCGAGTTCGGCCCTTCGCCACCACGGTGCGCGTCGGATCATCCCTCTTTTGTTATGGCTCACGCTCGGGTTCGGCGCCACCGCGCGACCGGTGTCGGCCCAGGCCGACGTCGTCGCCGGCACGGTGATCGACGGAGCCACTCTAATCCCCCTCTCCTTGGTTCGTGTGTCGGTCGAAGGGACGGCGCTCGGCGCCGCGACCGACGCGCGGGGTCATTTCCGGATTACCGGCGTCTCGGGGGGCACCGTCCGCCTCGCGTTCCGGCGCATCGGCTATCAGCCGGTGACCCAATCGGTGGCCGCTGGAAGTGTTGAGCTCCGCGTTTCGCTCTCCGCGGCCGCGGCGCAACTCGAAGACGTGGTCGTTACTGGCACTGCCGAGGCCGTCACCAAACGTTCGTTAGGCAACGCAGTGTCGGTGATCCCGGTCAGTGATGCGGTGCAACTGGCACCACCCCAAGACATTTCAAACCTGATCAACGGCAAGGCCCCAGGCGTTACGATCCTGCAGGGCAGCGGATCGGTCGGATCGGGCGCCCGAATCAAGATTCGGGGTGGCTCCTCCGTCACGTTGAATGACGCACCGTTGCTCTACATCGACGGGGTCCGCATCAACAACAACGAAGGTGCCGGAGTGCAGGTGCAGGGCTTCAGCTCCGGCATCATCTCACGGATCAACGATCTGGATCCGGAGAGCATCGAGAGCATCGAAATCATCAAAGGCCCCGCGGCGGCTACCCTCTATGGCACCGAGGCATCGAACGGCGTCATTCAGGTGATCACCAAGCGAGGGAAGGAAGGCAAACCCGTCTTCAGCCTCACCGCGGCTCAGGGAACGAATTGGTTCATGAACGCGGCGGACCGCGTCGGCACCCTATATGGGTGCGCTACTCGGTTCGGTTGCCTCAACGGCCAGAGTCTTCAGACTTGGAATCCGGTGAACGCCGAGGAGGCGCGCGGGACCCCGATGTTCAAGAATGGTGCGGTCTCAGCGCTTCACGCCGACGTGAGCGGAGGCGGTGCCACGACTCTCTACCGCATCGGCGCCTCCTACCAGAACGACAACGGGATCGAGCCGACCAACAATCTGTGGCGGTTCAGCGGTAACATGAACTTGTCGATCAAGCCGGTTTCCACGTTGGACATCAACGCCAGCCTCGGATTTACGGAGAGCAACGTCAATCAGAACTATGAGGGCGGCGGCGGTACCATTACGGAAGCACTCTTTGGTGCACCCGCTCTCGTCAGCACGCCCAATCGCGGTTTCATCGACTATCCGCCGCAAGTGCTGTGGAGCACCTACCAGGCATACCAACGCGTGAGCCGGGCCATCGCGAGCGTCCAGATCAACCACCATCCCACCGGTTGGTTCAATCAACGGCTGACGATCGGGGTCGACCGCGCGGGTGAGGACAACCTCGAACTGGCCCGAGTGCCCGACCAGGCGTCGCGCTACTGGCTCAACGGTGCCTCCGATCTCGGCGGGGCCAAGTCCGTATTCCGGAACGACCTCACCACCACCACCTTCGACTATTCGCTGAACGCCAAGGCCTCGCTGACCTCCAATATTCATGCGACCACCTCGGCCGGCGTGCAGTATTTCCGCCGCCAGCTCTACACCTTAAGTGCTGCTGGCGCGGGGTTCCCGGCTGCGGGCCTCGAAAACATCAACGCCGCGACGACCAGCTTTTTCGCTGGGGAAGACCTGATCAGAAACGTTACGGCCGGTGGCTTCATTCAGGAGCAATTGGAGTACAAGAACCGGTTGTTCCTCACCGGCGCACTTCGGGCCGACAAAAACAGCGCCTTCGGCGCGAATTTCAACCTGGTGAAATACCCCAAGGTCAGCGCGAGCTGGGTGGTCAGTGAAGAGCCGTTCTTCCACTCCTCTTGGCTCAACAGCCTCCGCCTCCGTGCCGCCTACGGCGAGACTGGACAACAGCCGGATGCATTTGCCTCGCTGCGAACGTACCTCCCCGTGACCGGCGGCAACGGTGCCGGTGCGGTGACTCCTAACTCCCCGGGAAATCCGAACCTGGCGCCCGAACGGGGGAAGGAACTGGAGACCGGGATCGACGCAAGTCTCTTCCGCGACCGCCTCGGCGTCGAAGTCACCTTCTACGCCCAGAAAACGACTGGTGGTCTCTTCGCTCAGTCCGTGGCCCCTTCGACCGGTTTTCCGGGTAGCCGGCTGGTGAACACAGCGGTAATCCAGAACCGGGGTCTGGAGATCCAACTCCGTGGATCACCGATCGCGAACGACAAGGTCGCGTGGGATTGGGCCTTCAACTTCTCCAAGAATTGGAACAAGGTGCTCGACCTTGGCGGACCAGCGTTCATCAACATTGTGCAGCAGTTTGGAACGCCGCGCGTTGATCAGCGCCATGCGGTCGGGTACCCACTCGGAACCAACTGGGTTATTCACGTGCTCTCCTCGCCGCTCGATGCCAATGGATTTGCGGTTCGGCAGGGCTCGATCTGCGACGATGGCAAGGGCAGCACCATGGCCTGCTTTGATGGCTCCGGGAATACCATTGCCCCGCGGGTGTTCGCCGGACGGACCACGCCGGATAAGGAGGGTTCGTTCTCGAGCAGTGTGACCTTCTTGCGCCGATTCCGGGTCTACGGGCTCGTCGATTTCAAGTTGGGCCAGTATATCACCAATAACAAAGCGCGCGCCCAGTGTCAGATCTTCAAGACCTGCTTGCGCAACTATGAGCCCGCGGGCACGCCGTCGGACGTTCTGGCGGATGATGCCTTCGGAAGCCCGTTCCGCTGGGCGTTCATCGAAGACGCCAGCTTCGCCAAGCTCCGAGAGCTGTCAGTGTCCTACACTGTGCCGGACCGTTGGGCCCGGTCATTCGGGGCCTCCTCGGCACGGATTACCCTCTCGGGGCGCAATCTGCACACCTGGACGAAGTACACCGGAATCGATCCTGAAGCGTATTTCGTGGGTGAGGCGTACGTCCGTGTCGACCAGGGCCAGACCCCACAGTTGGCCCAGTTCAAGACCACGATCAACCTGACTTTCTAACGGTCCACTACGGACGCGACCCGACTATTTGGAGACTGAACATGCCAACTCGTTCTCAGCATTCTACGCGGCATCACCGGGCCCGGCCGAGCGCCGCGCCCTGGTGCCTCACCCTCGGTATCGCTGCCCTCACCGGGTGCGGGATTTTCGATGTGCAGACCCAGTCGGAAATCACCGAGACCGCCTTGCAGGATCCGGCCAACGCTCAGCTCATCGTAAACGGTGCCGTCTCCGACTTCGAATGCGCCCTGGGCGCGTACGTCGTTGGAATGGGCCTTTTCTCGGATGAGTTTGAGAGTGCCGGCGGCGCGGCCCTGTTCTTCGACTGGGACCGCCGCACGCAGGACCCCGGCAGCGGCACCTACGCCGTCGGCAACTGCCTCGCGAGTCAAGTGTCCCTCGGCACCTACAAGCCCATTTCGACCGCCCGCTTCACGGCCGACAACGCGCTGAAGCTGTTAAATGGCTGGACTGACGCACAAGTACCGGATCGCATTGGGCTGATCGCGCTGGCACAGGCGTACGGCGGATACAGCCGCATCTTGTTGGGAGAAGGGTTTTGCTCCGCGGTCATTGATGCCGGCCCCGAAATCCAACCGGCCGACATGTTCATACTGGCCGAGGCTAGGTTCACCGATGCGATCGCCTCGGCGCACACGGCCGGCAATGCAGATCTGGCGACGATGGCCACGCTCGGCCGGGCTCGGGCGCGTCTCAATCACGGCGACCTGACCGGAGCAGCCGCCGACGCCGGGCAAGTCCCGATCGACTTTGTGTGGAACGCGAACTACAACTCGGCCTCGTTCCGGAGCCAAAACCAGTTGAATAACATGCACTACCGAACCACCGGCATGATCGTTTCAGCCACCTTCCGAAATTTGTCGTTCGATGGCGTGCCCGACACGCGGGCGAAGGTGACTGATGCCGGGAAGCTCTCCGCCGATCCGCTCCGTGAATTGTGGATCACCTCGAAATACCCGGCGCAGGACTCGCCGATTCATCTGGCTACGGGCGTCGAGGCTCAGCTCATTCTTGCCGAGGCACAGGGCGGACAACAGGCGGTCGCGATTATCAACGGCCTGCATCATCGCGCGGGGCTACCGGAGACGTTCGCGAGTACCGACGCTGCCGTCATCCAAGCGCAGATCATCGACGAACGGCGAAGGGAATTCTTTGCGGAAGGGCGTCGCTCCTACGACGTCTATCGTTACAACCTTCCGCTCGACCCTGCTCCCGGCGCCGTGAGTCCGCAGGGTGG
>JANYKV010000041.1 GCA_025358055.1 Gemmatimonadota bacterium | reverse complement strand
GTCCAAGAATCCACGCGTATTGAATGATCCCTCCAGGAGACAGGCCCATGTCGCTCGAGCATTCCCCCATCCAATTCCCGTTTAGCCTGGACCCTATCGTCGAGCGGTTGCTGCGCGTGCGCACGCTCGTGATTAGCGGAGAGATCAACCAACGAGTGGCGTCCGACGTCACGGCCCAGCTCATCGCGCTCAGCGCGGAGAACGATCAGCCCATCACGATATTCGTGAATTCGCCTGGAGGGCACGTTGAGGCGGGCGACATGATCCATGACATGATTCGCTTCGTTTCCCCCACGGTCCGGATGATCGGGACGGGCTGGGTGGCCAGTATTGCGGTGCTCATCTACATGGCCGTACCCCGAGAAAACCGGTATTGTCTGCCCAACACCCGGTTTCTCTTGCACCAGCCGGCTGGGGGAACCGGAGGAACGGCTGCGGACATCGACATTGAGGCCCGCGAGATCATCAAGATGCGGGAACGCCTGAATCGCCTCTTCGCCCAAGGCACGGGTCAGCAATTGGAGCGGATCGAAGAAGACACGCACCGAAACTTCTGGCTCGACTCACAGGCGGCCATTCGCTATGGGATCGTAGGCCAGGTCATCAACTCGGTCGCCGACCTCGACTCAGTCACCTAGTAGACTGCGGACGAGCACCGGTCCCTCATTCCGAGGGGAAAGGGAAATCTCACCAGGTGGGTCCGGCGGTATACCAACGGCCGATGTGGAGATCTCTCGTTCCGCTCGGGGGGGCATTGGGGCAATCCCGCTAGCTTATCGAACGTTTTTCGCCATGAGGTCGATCAGCTCCTGGTACATTGCCTCAGCTCGCTCATCATCGCCCGATCGAATGGCCTCGGTCGCACAGTGACGCAGATGGTTCTGCAGCAGCGCTCGCCCCACCCCGCGCAATGCCTCGTGTACCGAGGAAACCTGGGTCAGAATGTCGGCACAATAGCGCTCCTCCTCCACCATTTTTTGGAGGCCCCGCACCTGCCCCTCAATCCGCCGCAGCCGAGTGAGCACCGTGTGCTTGATGGCGGGATCGACAGCAACCGCCTTCCGTTCACCATCGTTGGTCGTACCACAAGCACATGATGCGATTGCGTTCCCCTGCATGTAAGCTCCTCCCCCCGTTGGAGATCTCACCGATTGCTGAACGATCGGATCGCTCCTCTCGTCGTGCGGTCTTTGCCGTCCTGTCCTTGCCGCCTTCCATTTGCCGTCTTGTTCTGGCCGTCCCTTTTCCCTTCCCCTTATCCCTTTCCCTGCTCCGCTACAACTCAGTCACCCCTGACGCCCTTTAACCGCAGGCTGTTGGTCACCACGGTGACGCTGCTGAGCGCCATCGCAACGGCCGCCATGGTTGGGGTGAGCAGGATCCCGGCGACTGGATACAGCAGTCCGGCCGCCACCGGAATCCCGATCACGTTGTATGCAAACGCCCAGAACAGATTTTGGCGGATGACGCGCATGCTCTTGCGGCACAGGACCACCGTTCGAGCGACCCCCACCAAATCTCCCTGCAGCAGGGTGATATCGGCCGCCTCGATTGCCACGTCAGTTCCGGTACCGATCGCAATCCCCACATCTGCCTTAGCCAGAGCAGGAGCGTCGTTGATTCCGTCACCGACCATCGCAACAACGTGCCCCGCATGCTGGAGGGACTCGATGAAAGCGAGTTTCTCATTCGGAAGGACCTGGGCCACGACTCGAGCGATGCCCAACGCCCGACCCACGGCCTCGGCGGACAGTCTGTTGTCTCCGGTAAGGAGGACTACTTCGAGGCCGAGCGCTTGGAGTCGCGCCACCGCATCCCGACTGGTCGGCTTCATCGGATCGGCCACGGCAATCGCGCCCACGACCGCTTGCTCCACGGCAATCTGAATGACTGTCTTTGCTTCTCGGCTCCACCGGTCCACCGCGGCTTGTAGGTCCGCAGGCACAGTGGCGCTCTCCATTATGGTGGGATTTCCCACCAAGACTCTGGCACCATCGACCAACCCTCGCACGCCCTTCCCCGGGACCGCTTCGAACTCGGTCGCGGAGAGCGCCGCTCCACCACGCGCCTGGTCTTCCGCCAGAATCGCCTCGGCCACAGGGTGCTCGCTTTTTCGCTCAAGCGCCGCTGCGAGTGCAAGTACCTCTCTTTCGGATCGGCCGGTGCTGAAGATGTCGGTGACGCGAGGCTGGCCTTCGGTGACAGTGCCGGTCTTATCCAGCACAATCGTGTCGAGATCGTTGACTCGTTGAAGCGCCGGGCCTCCTTTGATCAGGAGGCCGAATTCCGCGCCTCTTCCTGTCGCAACCATCACGGCGGTCGGCACCGCCAGGCCCATGGCGCACGGACACGCGATAATCAGCACAGTGACGGCGGCAGCCATGCCCCTGAGCGCGGCGGGCTCCGGCCCCAGATCGAACCACAGGATAAAAGTCAAGATGGCGATCGAAATCACCACAGGAACAAAAACCGCCGCGATCCGATCGGAAACGGCCTGGATCGGGGCCCGCTCTCCTTGGGCCTGCTGCACCAACCGAACGATCCGCGCCAACGCAGTGTCCTCGCCAATCCGGAGCGCCCGCATCACCAGCGCCCCGGTTCGATTGAGGGTTCCGGCGGTCACTAAATCACCGACATCCTTGGCTATGGGCATCGGCTCGCCTGTGAGCATCGATTCATCCACCGTGCTCCGGCCCTCAATCACCTCGCCATCCACCGGAATACTTTCGCCCGGCCGAACGATCACTTCATCCGCGACCAGAACATTCGATAGCGCCACTTCGGTCTCGGCGCCGGTGCGGCGCACTCGGGCCGTTTTGGGCTGTAGGCCAATCAGCCGTCGGATCGCGCTGGTCGCGCTGCCCTTCGCCTTCGATTCCAGCAGGTTACCGAGCAAGATGAGGGCAATGATGGTGACTACCGCCTCGTAGTAGACCGCGGGCGCAATACCGTGGGCCGAGAACCAGCCTCCGCCGACGGTCATCGCGACGCTGAAGGCAAAGGCGGCCCCGGTGCCGACAGCAATCAGCGTGTTCATGTCGGCGCCATGGTGGCGGAATGCGGACCAGGCCCTGGTGTAGAAGTGACGGCCGGCCCAGAACACCACGGGGACCGTGAGAGCCAACAGGGTCCATCGCAGAAGCTCGGGGCCCGCGGAACCAAGCCAAGGCGCAACGAAGGTAATCGCTCGCGTCAAGGGCATCATCAGCGACATCAGCGGGTCCTGCATGCCGGGTGTCGCCTCGGCGAGGGGCATGCTGACTATCATCGCGAGAATCGTTGCGCTCCCGCTCACCACCAGCTTCCGAAAAATCGTGCGCCGCTCCGCTTCACGCTCCGTGGTCTCCGCGTCGGCCTGTTGTCGTAAATTGGCATTCGGTGCCGGGATGGATGCGCCGTATCCGATCTCCTCGATGACATGGACGAGCTGTTCCGGCGTAACGACGGCGGTGTCATAACTGATGGTTGCCGAGTTGGTCATGAGGTTGACGTTGGCGGAACTCACCCCGGCAGTCTGCTCGAGCGTGCGCTGAATGCGACTACTGCATGCGGCGCATGTCATGCCGGTTACGTCGAGGGCACTGGTTTCCGTCACAAACGCCCTTTCATGTGTCCGGGACCATGGGGAGGAGAAAGGGGACCAGTTGACGTCGTCCGCGGAGCGGCAAGGAAGAAATACCAATTGACCCACGCGATCAGAGCTGTGCCAAGAACTGTGACCAGGACCTTGGCGAAGGCCGCACTCATGACGGCACAACGTTCGCGTGATATCCTGCCTGGTCGATGGCTGCGGAGATTTTCGCCGGGTCGATCAACGCGGGATCATACTCCAGCAAGGCCCGGCCGATCTGCACCGAGCCGATGTGGACCCCGGGCAAGTTTCCCAGACTCTTCCGCACGGCGTTGAGACAATGTCCGCAGCTCATGCCTTCGATCTGTAGCGTCAGCGAAGCCATAGGGCCCTCAAACGATTGGTGGGACGTCGTACCCTACGTGGTTGGCTTCAAGTATATATAGGGGGGAGGGGTATGTCAACACCCTGGTGCTGAGTCGCAAGACGCGTCCTCGTCGGCGAGTTTCTTCAGGGATGAGTCATAGTTTGCTCCGCAAAGTATTGCGGCATCAATACTTGAACCTTTCATTTCGCGGGGCACGAGTTCTGCCCACATTGGGTGCCTATGTCCGTGCCGTCTCACTCAGTCCAGTCGACCTCGAAAAGCCAGCGAGCGCTGATTCCGGTCCTCCCCCCGGAGGCCTCCGGCGTGGACCCCGTGGCCATCGCCACGTGGCACATGGCGCTGTCGAACACGGTGGGTATGGAAGTCCAGCACGACTTGCTCGCGCTCTGGCTGTTTCCTCCAGGCGGCGGCGTCGTGTTGCTTGGGCCCGAGGAACTCGCGCTCGACAATTTGGACATCCCTTCACCCGCTCCGCAGCTGACTCAGGATCAGCTCTTCGAATTGGAAGAACGGTTCCGGCAGGCCGGGTACGCCTCCGCCATCGCGGTGCCGGTGCGCTCCAGTGGCCGTGATGTGGGCCTCGTCCTCCTCGGCGCGCTTCGCCTTGGCCAATTTGGCCCGGCCCAAGCCATTCGGCTCCACGCGATGGTCAAGGAGTTGGTCCAGCCGTTGAACCATCTGGCCCTGGCCGGATCCGGCGAAGCGACGCACAGCACGCTCGAACCCGCGATGACGGCGGAGGCGCTCCCCGAGCATATCGCGCGAGTGGTGGCCGAAGTGCGTTCGGGGCGGGAGTTGGTCTCGCGCCTTTCCGGCGCGCTCTACCCCGTCATCCCCCACGATCGTCTGGAGATCGTCGCGGCCGGGCCGGCGGCGGGAACTTGGTCGTTCATGAGCGGAGCACCGATGCGCCGGCGGTGGGGCGAACATCGAGCCTCCAGCACGCGTTCCATTGAGGCGTTGATCGACCTTTTCCGCGGGGAGCCTACGGTCGCGATCGCGGACCTCGAGGTAGGAGGCGAGACGGAGGCCCATTGGCCGGTCGAACCGGAAACTCGCGAGAGCCGCAGGCTGCATTCGATTCTGGGCGCCACCCTGACCGTGGGAGGCAATCGCGTCGGGTACCTCTTGCTCGGCAGTGCCGCTGACGGATTGTATCGTCCGGCGGATGAGCAACTCTTGGCGACGATCGCGCAGCTGGTGGCGCCCCGCGCCACCGCGCTTCGCCTCTCGGCCGATGCGGATTCCCTGCGAGCCCAAGTCCAGGCCCTCCAGAGCCCCGCGGCACAGTCTTCGGCGGTGGCGACGATGTTGGCGACGACGGCCCACCTGGGCGAGGCCACCCGCGAGTTCGTGCGATTGCTCCGGCAGGCTATCACGTTCGAAACGGCTCAATTCGCTCTGCGCCTCGCCGAACGTGAGGTAGTCTTTTTTGAGCCGGGCGACGTGCGACCACTCCTTGACCTTCCCCTCGTCGGCATGCACGAAACCTCGGTCGGTCCGGTCGTGCGTGGCGAGTTGAGCTACGTCCTCCAACGCCAGGGTGAAGGAGAAGAGTTGATCGTTCCGTTGCGCGTCGCGGGGCGGCCCGTGGGCGCGCTTCGATTGTGGGGCACCGACCTGGATCCCGAGCATCCGCCCGTCGAGCTCGCGCAGCAATTCGCCGATCTCCTGGCACCGCATCTCGAGTTACTTCGTCGGGGCGCCCTCGTCGCCCGCCGCGGCCAGCCGACGAAGGACCGTCCCATCCCCACCGAGCGTCGCCCCGCCTTGGGCGAAACCCGCGAGTAGGCCCGGCGCTTCCTACCACCTGATCACCAGCGGAATGTCCCGTACCAAGATCAACCGTGGCACCTCGGGCTATATATTGTCGGAGGAACGGTACATCACCGTGGTCTCGCGGAGAATCGAATGACCAAAGGCCCGCCGGAACTCGAATCGACCAGTGAACTGCGTCGGCTGGGGTATGCGAACCCCTTGATGGACATGCCGGCCACGCGGTGGCAAACCGGCACGGCTTCGCCCACCAACGAAACCGTCGCGGAGGAAGTCCCGATCGCTTTCGTGTACAACGGCCAAACCCATGTGGTGATGATGGCCACGCCGGCCGACCTCGCCGATTTCGCGCTTGGCTGGAGCCTCACGGAGGACGCGATTCGGACGCCGACCGACTTTCATCATGTCGACATCGTGCGCTACAGCCAGGGCATCGAGCTCCACATGACGGTCGCTCCGGAGTGCGCCGAGGGGCTCGCCGCACGACAGCGCCGCCTGGCGGGCCGTACCGGCTGCGGCATTTGTGGTGCTGAGAGCATCGAGGCGGTGCTGCGGGACATTCCTCCCATCACGACAAATCGAACCATCCACCCCGGCGCGATTCAGCGGGGCATCGAGACCCTACCTCGGCATCAGACCCTCAACGCGGCGAGCGGGGCCATTCATGCCGCGGCCTGGGTCACCCCCACCGGATCGGTTACCCACTGTCGAGAAGACGTCGGCCGGCACAATGCGCTCGATAAACTCATCGGCGCTCTGCTCCGGGAAGGAGTCGATCCCGCCGAGGGGTTCATCACGGTCACCAGTCGGGCCAGTTTCGAGATGGCGCAGAAGGCGATTCGGTTTGGGGCACCGGCTCTGGTGGCTATTTCAGGACCGACCGGCCTCGCGGTGCGGCTGGCGGAGACGGCCGGGTTGACGCTCATCGGGTTCGCGCGGGCGGGGCGGTTTACGGTGTATACGCACGGGGAACGACTCAAGGTGGAGCCGGCAATCTAGAAAGCTTTCGGCCGGAATCGAGAACCAATCGTGGATCCAGGTCGAAGCAGCCCAGTGATTTGTTTGATCGCCTACGTTCTCGGCGCTCGAGACCCCGACCACGGATCTTCTACGAGTTCAGGAACACCAAAGGGCCGCAATCCGGCTACTGGCATACCGCCCTTCCCCCAGTCCAATCCCTTGAGGGTATCGAGGAAATCTCGGCAATCTTGCCGGGCCCGAGGTGAAACGCGGGGCCGAAGTCGAGCCGAATGAAATGCACGCTGCGCTCATGCCGCAGCTTCAGCCACTACCTGACGGCGCCGTGCCACAGATCAATGCCCCAACACTTTCATCGCGACGGCGACCGGCAGAGCACCGTTCGCGATGAGATGCGCCACAATGCCGGGCCATGTGTTGCGCAGGCGTTGCGCCACAAACGGCAGCGCCAAAATCGGCAAGTACCCCACGATGTTCCCAAGGTTGCTGTGGTAGAAAAAGTGAAAGAGGTCCCACAGCAGCCCGTTCACAACCCAGGCCCATTTGCCTAGCGCCACTTCTTGCCGGGGCAGAATGATGCCGCGCCACCAGAGCTCTTCACCACCGATATTGAAGACGACGAGCGAGAACACGACCCACAGCAGAACGTCCCAGCGCCCCGTCAACGACCCCAGACCGAAGGTGCCATCCCGCAGGGTGGCCATAAAGGTGGTGAACTCAGCGGGGGGGGTGTAGAGTCGCACGTCGAAGAGTCGGATCACCGGCCCAAGCGCCCACCCCAGGACGAAGGTTGCCGCGACGAGACCGGCGGTCCATAACCAGTCCTTCGCAGTCGGGCGGGTAAGGCGCATCCGATCACGGAACGCGGGCCAGCTCCAGGGTCTCCCTTCCAAGCGGTACGCGACCACTGCCGCAATGAGCATGAGTATGAGAGGAGCGCCGAAGGTCACGTTGAAGGTGAGATAACTGCTGTAGCCGTTCCGCAGCATCCAGGGCAGGAGACCCAAGATGCTAGAACAGAAGATCGCGCTGGGAATCCCGAAATAGAGTATCGAGGCGAAGAGCCCGATGGGTTTGAGGCTCGGAGCCGAGCTCGTGTTCATGCCTGGGGCCACAGCCATGCGAATGTCGCCGCCGTCAGGAGCGCATAGATGAGCCCGTCCACGTTGGCCTTTATGGTGATCGCCCACGGTCGGCGATACCAAATCGACATTTGCCAGAGGGCCAACGAGTAACCCAGAAACGCGGTAAGCAACGTAATGTGGATCACATCGTGAGAGTCCGCTCCCGGCTTGAGCGCGATCCAGGCAACACACGCGGCGAAGGACCCGACCACGACGGAATAGATGAACCAGAGCAGGAGATTCGTCCCCATCGGCGTTGGCCCATTGGGCAGCACTCGGAGCATCATGACCGGGCCTTTGTTCATCTTCTCCAGGAATTCTGGAGTGCGCATTTCCTGGCTGCTCGCCGGACGAGGAACCACATATTCACCCGGTGGAATGGCGAACGGACGGACCGCGTCCATCACCTTGTCTTCGTTCGGAACCTTACGAAAGTCATTCTTATGCCACGGCAACACCGTATGGATGATTGAGCTGACAATGAACACGATCACGGACGACAGCAAGATCGGAAGCCAGAGCGCAAGCAGTCCTGTCATGACGACCTCGGGGTAAGAGTAGGGATCGGGATCGAAGGCAGCTGGTGCCCGGGGTTGAAGAGAGAACCCGCCGAAGAACTTACCCCGTGGGGCAGGGACCGCAAACCGGGGTGCAGAAGGGTTGTGAGAACGGCCGGTGGGCGCTGTCCGGCGGCGGGACACACGCCGGCTTACCCACCGAGGGGGATCAGGACGTACGCGGGTTGTCTGCGGCCTTCCGATTCTGAACGTACCGCCACCCGAACCGCCCCTTGATGCAGAGGTTTCCACTCGTAACTTCATGATCGAGCGGGGACGACACTTTGACAATCTCATTGTCCTGGACGTGCAGTTCGAGGGTGCACCCGACTCCGCAATACGGACATATGGTTGCGGTCACCGTCTGTTCGGCTTCCTTCCAAGTGCCCGCCTGCCGATGATCGAACTCCGATTTGAACATGAGGGCGCCTGTGGGGCACACCGCGATGCAGTTCCCGCAATACACGCAGGCCGATTTCGGGAGCTCCACGGCAAATTCCGTTGAAATCCGAGCGTCGAACCCACGACCGGCGACGGCAATGGCGAACGTGTTCTGGAAGTCGGTGCCGCACGCCTCCACACATTTATAGCACAGAATGCACTTACCGTAGTCGCGCACATACAGTTCGTTGTCCACCTTCACCGGCTGCCCGACTGTGGCCGCATGCGTCGTGCTCGGAGGCGGGTGGTGACCGGTGGGCAGGGAGTCACGCTCGCCGGCGGCCACCGGTGGAGCGGCGGGGCCATAGCGTTCAGGTCGAGCCGCGTAGGACGTGAGCCATGCCTCGACGTCGGGCGTGGCGGATAAATCCACAGAAGAGGCGAGGAACTCGAGCACCATCTTCCGACTGTGGCGAACCCGGTCGGATCCGGTCGTGACGACCATTGCAGGTTCAACGGCGCGGGAGCAGGAGGGAACCAACACCCGGGAGCCCTCGACCTCCACGACGCACACGCGGCAGACGTTCACCGGGTGCAGGGTCTTTAGATAGCAGAGGGTCGGAATGTCGGTGCCTTTGCTCCGACAGGCGTCAAGAATTGTGGTGCCTTCGGGCACCCGTACCGGGTCCCCATCGATGGTGAGCTCTACGGTCCGTCGGGATGCCTGAAGCGGCACGAGTTGGTCGGCACTCATTGCGCGACCACTCCTTCCAAGACCCGGAGTCGCTTCAACGCGGATTCGACAGCGCTGTACGCGGTCTGGCCGAGTCCACAGATGGATGCATCCTTCATGGCAAGCCCAATTTCGTCGAGCAGGGCCGCTTCCTCGGCTGGACTTCCGCGAGTCTGTTTCGAGCAGATCCGATGCAGCGCTTCTTCCTGGCGCACGGTTCCCACGCGACAGGGAACACACTGACCGCACGATTCGTCGCGGAAGAAGGCGGCGATCCGTCGCAGGATATCCAGCAGGTCGATCGATTCGTCGAAGGCCATGATGACGCCGGAACCCAACGTCGCCTGTGCGGCACGAACGCCTTCGAAAGTGAGTGGCATGTCGAACTCGTCCGGGCGGACGAAGACCCCGGCCGCTCCGCCCAACAAGACCGACCGCAAGGTGTGCCCCGGGCCCACGCCCCCGGCCAGGTCGAGCAGCTGACGAAGGGTCGCCCCGAAGGGCACCTCATAGACGCCGGGCCGCATCACACAACCGCACAGACAGAAGAGTCGGGTCCCGGTCGACCCGGCGGTCCCGATCCGCGCGTAGGCCTCTCCTCCGATGCGGAGGATTTCGAGGACGTTGGCCAGCGTCTCAACATTGTTGACCAATGTCGGTTTGGCGAACAGGCCCGATTGGACCGGATACGGCGGCTTGTTCCGCGGCTCGCCGCGAAACCCTTCGATCGAATTGAAAATGGCCGTCTCTTCGCCGCAGATGTATGCGCCCCCACCCTTCCGGATTTCGATGTCGAACCGGAACCCTTGTCCCATGATGTTGTCGCCCAGGAGTCCGCGCGCCCGCGCGATCCGGATGGCGTTCTCAAGCCGCTCATGCGCCAAGGGGTACTCGCCGCGCAGATAGATGAAACCCTTTTCGCAGCCGGTCGCGTAGGCCCCGATCGTCATCGCTTCAATCACCGCGAATGGATCGCCTTCCATAAGCACGCGGTCCTTGAAAGTGCCCGGCTCGGATTCGTCCGCATTGCAGACGAGGTAGTGCGGCCGCACGGGTTGTCGGGCGACGGCATCCCATTTTCGCCCGGTCGGAAACGCGGCGCCGCCGCGGCCGAGGAGCTTTGCTTCGGTCACCTCTCGGATCACCCCCTCGGGCCCCAGCTCGAACGCGCGGCGCAGGCTGGTGTACCCGCCGTGCGCTCGAAAATCATCGAGACTCTTCGGGTCGGCCACGCCGATGCGCCGGAGGAGCCGAAGGGTTGGGTCGCCGTGCTGCGGAGGGACCGGTCGCGCCAGGGTCGTTGCGCCCAGATCCCCGCCGAGAGTGCGGCTGGCGGCCGGGGCGGATACCGATCCGAAGAGCCGTTCGACCGGCGGGGCGCCGGCGATCGAAAGCAGAGCGGCCGGAGCCTGATCGCACAGGCCGAGACACGGACTCCGGAGCCATACGGCTCCGTCGGACGGGATTTCGTGGCGGGATCCGGTTGGTCCGTGATAGGGCGGCCCGACGGTGCGCTCGAGCTCCGCACACAACTGTTCCGCTCCCCGGCAACGGCAGCCGATGTCGTCGCAGACGTGGAGGACACGCCTCGGCCGCGGCGACAGCGACAGCAGCGCATAGAACGTGGCGACGCCGTAGACGTCAGCCGGCGGCACCGTCAGCCGCTCCGCTATGTGGTTGAGCGCACCCTCGCTGATCCATCCCACTCGCGATTGCACGGCGTGGAGGGCGGGCAAGAGGAGATGGCGCCGTTCGCGTGACGCGTGCCCGCCCGCCGCGGTGCGAGTATCCCGAGCCCCGCGAACGCCACCCTCCCACCCCGACAGGGGTTTCCCAAGCAACGCATCGAGCGCTTCGCGTTCCTCGGCGGTCGGTTTGGCGTCGAGCAGATGAAGATCCATGAAGCGTGCTACTCCCTTAGGTGGCGTCCGGCGAATGAGTCACGACTCCGGCGCCGTGATGCGCTCGGACCGGATCGACCCGCACCGCACATGCCTTGAACTCCGCGGTTCCCGACTTCGGGTCGGACACATCGATCGTTAGGACGTTCGTCTTCACCTTGTCCTGGAAATGCAGAGTCATGAAGACAAGGCCAGCACGGAGGGAGGGATCGATATGAGTGGGAGCCACCAACGACCCCCGCCGAGAGGTGACCCGAACTGGGTCCCCTTCCATCAAACCCAGTCGCGTGGCGTCTTCGGGTGAGATGTCCAACGACTCTCCTTTCCGCAACGGCGACGTGTACCCGCCGGTCTGTACTCCGGTATTGAAGGAGTCGAGGCGACGTCCGGTCGTCAGCACCAAGGGGTACTCCCGATCAGTACGTTCCACCGGGGGATCGTGCTCGACGACGGAAAACGGCGCGGGCGAGCCCTCGATCGGATCTTTCCAGAGCCGAGAATGAAGGAACTCCTCACCGGGATGCTGTTCGTCGTAGCACGGCCAGTGGAGGCCACCCTCCTTCTCCAACCGCTCGTAGCTCATCCCCGCTACCATCGGGGCGAGGGACCGCACCTCGTTCCAAACGTCCTTCGCACTCGGATCGTGCCAATCGACACCCAGCCGCTTCGCAATCTGACCGATGATCCACATATCATCTCGGGCGTTGCCCGGGGGGTCGAGCGCTTTCCGGACGCGTTGCACCCGCCGCTCACTGTTGGTCACGGTCCCTTCCGTTTCACACCAGCTCGACGAAGCCGGCAGGACGACGTGAGCCAATTCAGCGGTCTGGGTGAGAAAGATGTCCTGCACCACCAAGTGATCGAGCCCACCCAACAGATGTTCCGTACGATTCTGATCCGCTTCGGATTGGGCCGGATTTTCTCCGATCACATAGAGCGAGCGAAGCGCGCCGGTCTCCATGCCATCGAACATTTGTGTGAGGTTCATACCGTATTCCGGTTTGAGCGGAACGCCCCACGCCTTCTCGAATTTCTCCCGAACCGCCACGTCCTTCGTCCAATCTTGGAACCCCGCGAGGCGGTTCGGGATCGCTCCCATATCACCACCACCTTGAACATTGTTCTGGCCCCGCAGCGGATTGAGACCCGATCCGTACCGGCCCACGTGCCCGGTCAGTAGCCCGAGGTTGATCAACGCCAGCACGTTATCGACCGCGTTGTGATGCTCGGTGATACCAAGCGTCCAGCAGATCACGGCGCGATCGGCCCGAGCGTAGGTGAAGGCCGCCCGCCGAATGACGTCGGCCGGCACCCCCGTCTCTCGCTCGGCATAATCGAGAGTGTAGTGTTCCACGCAGGCCCGATAGGCCTCGAATCCAATGGTGGCTCGCTTGATGAACGCCTCGTTCGCGAGCCCCGCGTGAATGATTTCGCGCGCCATCGCATTCGCGAGCGCGATGTCCGAACCGACATTCAGCCCTAACCAGTCGTCCGCCCACTGGGCCGACGAGGTCCGGCGGGGATCGACGACGAAGAGCTTGGCCCCCCGATGAACGCCCTTGAGCACGTGATGGAAGAAGATCGGATGATTGTCCCGGGCGTTCGCGCCCCACAGGAAGATCGCATCGGTCTCTTCCACTTCTCGGTAGGAGCTCGTCCCCCCACCGGCACCGAAGACCGTCGCCAGACCGACGACGCTAGGAGCGTGTCACGTGCGGTTGCAGCTGTCGATGTTGTGCGTCCCAAAGGCAACTCGCGCCAGTTTCGAAGCGAGAAAATTCATCTCGTTGCTTGCCTTGGAACAGCTGAAGATCCCGAGGGCATCGGGACTGTGCTCGGCCTTGACATGCCGGAACCCTTCAGCGGCACGATCGAGCGCCTCCTCCCATGAAGCCTGGCGGAGAACGCCGTTTTCGCGGACCATCGGTTCGGTGAGACGGGTGAGTTGTAAGGACATATGACACCTTCCCTCGAAGCAGACCTATGGTGAAACGGCCCGAGAAATAAGCCGTGCCGGGGTCCGAGAGGCAATGGTCGGGAACAGCGATCATTGCGGTACGTAGCGGACCCAGGCTCGGATCACACGGGTGACCTCATCGCTCTCATTGCTCGCAGGCGGCTCGGTGCGATTCCCGGCCAGCCAACGCCCGAGCCATTGTGCTATTCCGTTCTCCGGCTCGGCCTCAAGCCATTGCCGGCTCAGAGTTTTCCCTTCGGGCAGCCGTCCCAGCCGATCGAGCGCCCAGGCGGTGAGGACGTCGCTCGATGAGCGCGACACGGCTCGAAACGCCGCAATGCGCTCAAACAGCGTTCGCGACGCCGTGGAATCGCTCCGCCGCCCGGCGATATCGGCCTCGATCCAGTCTTCGAGTCGTTCATCCGAATCGGCGGGATACGGCTTGCCGGCGCCGAGGCGTTCCGGCCATTCTCGCGCGGCAGTCACATGTTTCAGGGCACGATCCAGCTGATGGCGGCCAAGGGACTCGAACGCGAGCATCAGCTTGGTCTCTCGGTACAGACGTCGGCCGTCGTTCGCCCCTTCGAAAGGCAGAATGCTGAGGTGCCCCAGCACCTGGTCCGCTTCACCATACCGATGTCCGGCAACCAGGGTTCGGACCACCAGCATACCGAGGGCGGAGTTCTCCGGAACGCGCGCATAGTGGCGCCGAGCAGTGGCAATCGCGCTGTCGGCCAATCCCGCGGCGAGGAAGCGTTCGGCGAGGGTCTTGCCGATCCGCCAATCGTTTGGCGCCAGCGCGGCGGCCCGGCGCCAGTCCGCCTGGGCGGTAGCATCGTCAGCTGCAAGAGCCGCTCGGGCGGCGTAAAACGGCGCATAGTCCGGCTCGTCACCACACGCGTTGAGTAGTTCGCGAGCCTCGCGGCCGTTGCCCAGATGCCAAAGGGCCAGGCCCAGATAGTACTTTGGCCTCCAGTACGAAGTTTGTTGAGTGGCCCATCGCAACACCTCAACGGTCTCCAAGCGAAACGGGAACACGAGTCGGGGCGATGCCAGGTTGGCCCGCTGGAGGAGTGCGGCCGCATCCGGTTTCCCGAGTCGCGTCCGGAGAAAGGACCGCCAATAGAGCGCCTCGGCCTGTTCTCCAGCCAGCAACAAGGCGGAATCGGCCTCGCTCAAACGGCCAAGATCGCGGTACCATGCAGCCAACTCCAACACAGTCTGTTCGGGCAATTCGCCCCGAAGGAGCGCGGGTGAGGACTGGCCTCGTTCCGCCGAGACAAAATGGCTCAGCGGATCGAGGGACTCAATCCGGTCGAGCATTCGCGATGCGGTCGATCGATCGCCATTGATGCGGGCGATGACCGCCTCGATTTGCAGCGCGTCTAGGTTGTCTGCTTCGATAGTGCGAGCCTTCGCTGCATAGTAGCCGGCCCGGTCGAGGTCGCCATCGGACATGTAGAGCTTGGTGAGCTCGGTCCAGGCCGCGCCACGGTACTCGGCCGAAAGCGCGGCGACCTCTAAGCCATCGCGAGCGTCGGCACGATGACCCATGCGGCGAGAGATGAGGCCAAAGTAGTAGTTCGCGGCGCCATCATAGGTATCGATGCTCAGCGCGCGCCGGGCGAGGTCGAGCGCTAAGGGGTATTCCATCCTGCGGTACGCCACCATCGCGCGGTCGGCAAGTGCCGGCACATAGTTCGAGTCGCGCGCGATCGATTTGTCGAGCCACGCCTTTGCACCGTCGTAGTCCCGTTGCCGAAGGTCCTCCTTCCCTTGGAGGTAGAGGCCGTACGGCGTGGTCCAGTCGAACTTCGGCGCGCTCTCCAGAGGCCGGCTCAATCGATCGGCCGACGGATCGGCCCGGTATTCGAGCCGGTGCCCGCCGACGGTCACAGTAAGCCGCGTAGAATCCGGAGCGGAAGGGAGCGTGTCGACGAATACCTCGAGCGGAGCCGCGACCACCCGTCGAGAATACACCCGCTGGTCCCCATCGTATACCGCGATCGTGTCATCCGTCTGCTGGGCCGGCGAGAAGGCCAGCGCCAACCGGCCGCCCACCCGCGTCACATTCAGGGCGCCCAGGGGACTCGCGGCGACGAACCCGTTGGTACCACGCACGGGGAACCAGTATTCGGTCCACCGGTCGGCGGTATGCGGTGCGAAACCTCGGTGCTTGAAGGGCGTGAACGTGCTCGCCTCGTTGGTCTGGTTGAAGAGCCGGCCAGATTGCACCTCCACATACTGGCCATCGTGATCGGTCAGCAACTGCTCCCAGATCATCCCTTGCCGCGAGAGGCCCCAGATCCAAATCTTCTTTCCCGCCTTCTCGTCGCGCGGCGACCAGCGAACTACTCCCAGGTCGTCCGCATGCCAATACGCGCCGAAGAAATCAGTGTACGTACCGAAAACGTGATACGACTTGTACCCGCCGAAATCATTCCGGTCGTACCACGCGATGTTCCTTCCATTCTCGGCGTTCGTGGGCCAGGAGGAGTACTCCCCACCGTGCCCGAGATAGTGCGTACCAGGATAGACGAACTCGAGCTTGCCGGACGCTTTGAGCCCGGCGTTCATCCAACTGTAGTAGGGCTGTTCGAGCGACGAGGCGTTATACCAATATGAGCTGGTGGAGAAGTAGGCGGCGTCAGCGGGGAGGGATATCGTCAGTCGCCAGGGGGTCCGGGTCAGCAGGTCGAGCGCACCGATCACGCAGGTGACGCTTCCATCCGGATTCTGCTGGGTCTTGTAGTCAACCGGCGTGGCCACCGTGGGAGTGTGGCCCATGATACCGTAATTCGCTTCGATCCCGCCGCTCGTCCACGGACCTCGCATCGCGATGTCCCGGAACTTGACCACCTGATTGAAATAGATGAACGGCTTTCCCGTCTTCTTCTCGATTGCGGTCCAAATCTTTCCCCCGATTTCCGGGAGGATCATCACCCGCAGATACTTGTTCTCGAGCTCGACCACGGTCCATTCGCGCTCGACCGACTTGTCCGTGAAGCCGTCGAAACGGAAGTAGGGGTAGATCCGGCCCACCACCGGAATCGGGTTCGGATCACTGAACGGGTAGGTGGTGAAGGTCCGCCGGTACTCGCGAACCGTTGCCCGACCCACCTGCGCCTCGGTCACGCCCCTCGGCCCAAGCAGCACGCATAGACATAGACCGACTTGGGCCAGGACTTGGAGGGCTAGGGAACCTCTGAACAAGTGTCGAGGCCGTGCCAGGGCTCGCCCGCAGGGTCCCGCCGGGCGCTCGGCCTTGTGGTGGAGACGGGAACGGCGTGAGGGCCCGCTACGCACGCGCCCTCCGGGGACTGCTGCGGCCTCCCCCTTGCTGCGATCTGGTGCAGAGCCTCCCTAGGGGCTTCACATACCCTTCCGCTCTTTGCGCAACACGAGAAACCAACCCTTGCCTGGCACCACCGGGACCCCGTCCCCCGCGGGGAACGTCCGTGCTATTTGAAGCCCGCTTACCACGGGAGCCTCCAGAGTAGCACGGGTGGAATCAAGGCCCAGCGATTTCCAATCGATGTGCAATTTCACTGTCACCGTGTCCGGTGCCCAGCTGGCCAAGGCGATGAGTACTCGCCCCGGCCGCACGTACACGGTAGCCAATACAGCTGGATTGTCGGTCTTCACCGGAACGGTGGGAGCCCAATAGCCCAGCATCCGAGAGCCCTTGATCCCGAAATCGTCCCACAGTTTCCAAATGGGCCGTGGATCCGCGTTCTCGCTCCAGGGCATCCGGTTGGTCATTCCGTACAGAAGCCCCCGCCATGGGTTCCCTCCGCCCTCCAGCATTTCACCCATCAGCCCAAATGGAATACCGCTCACCTCGGTGAGAAAGAAATCGGGGGAGTTCTTCTGATAGTCGAAGTACTCACCGAACCAGAGCCGATTGAGGTAGGGAAAATGTTCCAGGTAGAGCACGGCGCTATTGATGAAGCCGTCGCGCTCGTTGTATTGGTTGGCCGAATGAAGGTCGAGGATTCCGGGTCGTCCGTTCTGCAACAACACGCGCTTGACTCGCTTCATCGTGGTACGGTCGAACGCCACGTCGTCCAGATAGAGCCCATCGATGCCGACGTTTTTGACTAACCAACTGATACCCTCGACGTAATAGTTGTGCCAGCGGCTCAATCCGCTGCTGAGGATGGCGGCGTCCTTGAGCTCCGGCACAAACCAGGCGGGAATGTAGTCCTCACCCATATGCTCCTGCAGCCAGGAGTATCCCCCACCCTTCCCCGTTGGAAAAATTTCGTGGGCGAGGCTCCGAAGTGCCGGCAACTCATAGGCCCGGTTGGAGAGTTCCCGAACCGTGTTGTAGATCTTCACACTCAACCCGCGACGGTGCGCCTCATCGATGTAGTCCTTCATCTCCCGGTGCGCAATGAACGGATAGTTGATATACGGGTTGATCGGTGTCGCGTGATGGATGTTCACCACCGTGGCACCCGTTGCCGCAATCGAATCGAGCGGAGCGTACTTATGGAAGAACCGGTGCCTCCACTGGTATTCTGGGTCGATCGGATGGAACGGCGTGATCAAGAAATTCACATTGAAGAAGAGCGAGTCGCCAGCTGTCATGGCGCGGGGTCCGCTCGTCGCCGCCACCACGGCCGCGCCTGAGTCTACCTCAATGGAGATTCCGCCGCGCCCCCCATTGCCCCACGAAGGCGGCAAATTCAGAGGCTTCTGGAGGTAGAAATTCGTGTTGAGCGGACGAGTATAGTTTTCGGCCCGGAGGGAAAACCAGAGGCCGGCGTTCACTCCGCCGATCCAGGCTCCGTCTTGGTTCTTCTTCGCCACATCCCAAGCCCAAGCAAGGCGATCCGGTCGCCGCTGCCCAGTGAGGCCCAGGCCCATCATGTAGCTGGATGCGGCCTTGGCAAACGGCATCACAAGCCGGACGTCGTCCACTGAGAGGTTCCGGTCTGCCTTGAGGCGGATGTCGTATGTCAGGTAGCCATCAAACTCGAGTTGACCTCGGACGACCAGCGTCCATCCGTTCCCGACCGTCTGCGCCTCCCACCGTACAGTGCCCGGCTCCCGAGTGGTAAACCGCACCCCAGATTCGTGCGGCCGAGCGAACGTTTCCCCGCTCGAACCGACCTCGAACGACATCGGCCGAGCGAGCACGGGCTGCGCCGTGGTGGTATAGCCCGTCATCTCGGGCGTGAAAAACGTCTCGATCGACCGGGGAAGGCCGGACGGAGCCAGATCCACGCGTCGGCCCAACAACCGAATCGAATGGCCGGCCACCTGGAGCGCATGATACGGAGCCAGTACGGTATTCCGCTGCCCGAGAGTCGAATTGAGCCATTTGAGGCGAGTTTGCTTTTGCGGCTCATTGGCGCCCGCGTTCAAGACCGATCCGGTCAGCACCGTCAGATGCAGTGGTACCCGGAGTGGAGCGACTCCCGCCGCGGTGACCTCGGCCCACCCGATATATTCTCCTGGTTTCGCCGAGAGTGGCACGTCAATCCCGCACCACAACGCTTGCACGGTGCCGGCGGCCACATCCACACGGTGGAGAAACGCGCGCCCGTCCCAATCGATGCCCTCAGTATTGAACGAGGTGATGCGACTGGCCTTGATCACGGAGCCCGATCGGGTCCGGAGTTCACCGAAGCGCACCGAGACGTGGTCGAGCTGACGAATAGCATAGAGCCCAAGCTGAAACGCCAAGAACTCGCCACGACGTGCTTGGTCCGTCCACCCGTCGGCCGGCCCCGCCTCACGCTCCACCCACCGAAGGGGAAGAGCCTCTTTCATCTTGATTGGATGGAGGCGGTCCTCGGGAAACAGCATCATGGCCGCACCCGGGTGGGTGTCCGCGAGCTTCCGTGATTCCTCGGGTGTCGCCGGTACTTCCATGGGGAAAAAGCTATTGAGCGAGTCGATCGCTTCGAACGCCACCACCGTCGTGGCGGGAACCGCCGGGACCGAGGCAAGCCGTGCCAGCCAGGCGGAGTCTGCTGTTTGTGTCGCCGCCAAATACTTCACATTGGGATAGTTGGACCGGCCGCCCGATTGATACGGCAGATAGTATAGGTAGTAGCGACCCGGCCCAGAGATCGGCTCGAAGTCCAGCTCTCCGATCCATGGGGTCAGCGTTCCCCGGCGCACGTTGACCACCGGTTTCCCGGTTTTGCCGTCAACGAGAATGACCGCCTTGAGGTTGGGCTCGCGATCACGCCGCCGCCACAGTACCGTCACGTGCACCGCCCGCGCGGTCTGGGTCACCTCCAGAACAACGCGATGGTTCCCAAGGCTTTCGGAATCCCATGGCGTCTCCGCCACCCGATAAGGCACCCCTTGGGCCGGGAGTGAACCCGAAACGCAGCTCAGGGCAACGAGGGCGGCGGTACTGCGAGCAATGCGATTCTGGTCGGCGGTCACGATCGCTCCGCCTTCATGTGATCGGAATTGGTTGAACATTCCGCGTCCGAAGCAGGGCGTTGAAGGCTTGGACTGCGTCCATCGCTTTCTGATAGTCGGCGGCGGCTTTGGCCAGCTTCTCCTTCAGATATCGATGCGCCTCCTTCGCTTGCGTTGTCGGGGCGTCGTCCGAGGTAGTGATGTTGCCGGCAAGATACGACAACTGGCCGCCCAGTTTGATTGGCCAACGCGCCGCATCCTGCCCCCGGCCGGTGATTCGAGGCTGGTGCAACTCCTCCTCGACCGCAAGCAGGGTCGTCTCGAGTGAGTCAGACGGCGCCAACATGTCCCGACCGCTGGATTCCTTCCCCAAGCTGCCCCGCATGTCGCCGAGTTGCCGGCGAATCTCCTCGATCCGATTTACCATCTTGACCGCACTTTCGTGATCGGCCCGAATCTCGCTCACCAGCGTGGTCTGCGCGGCAATCCCCCCGAGACTCCCGCCCGAGTTGGGGTCTTTCCGCACTTCGACCGTTTGGGCGAACTCTTTGCCCCCGGCCTTGAGCGTGATGGTGTACGACCCGGGCGGGGCCAGGAGAGCAATCCGGCCCATCCCCTGCGCGGGGAGCCCGTCGGGGCCGACGATGATCTCGGACGCGTAGAGCGGCGAGACCCGAATGCGGGCCTCGAGCGAACGATCGAAGCGGAGGTCCCACATGGCCCGGTTGAGGCCCGCTTTGCCAGTCCCGCTCATCGTCCGAACCGTGGTGCCCGCCGAGTTCTGAATCGTGAACCCTACGTCCCCGGGAATCTTGAGCCAATAGTCCAGTGAAGCACCGTACGCCGGGCTTTGGCCGACCGTCGGATCGTCGGATGGTGCCTCGGGCGCCTCAACCGATTTGAAGCGGTAGGCTGCGCGCGGGGCGAAGAAATGGGCATCGGAGGCGACGATCTCCGGCGTCATCTGTTGAATCGGGCCCAAATCGTCGAGGATCCAGAAGCCGCGCCCATAGGTGGCGACCACCAAGTCTTTGAAATGTTCTTGGACGGTCAGCCAATACACCGGCGCATGTGGCAAGTTCATCTGGAACGGCTGCCAGTTCTCGCCGGCGTCGAACGAGATGTAGAGCCCGTTCTCGGTACCGAGGTAGAGGAGCCCTCTGCGAAACGGATCCTCGCGCACCACGTGGGCGTAACTCAACGGTCCCTTCGGAATCCCACTCACGATGAGCTTCCAGGTCCGTCCGAAATCGGTCGTCCGGTACACCCACGGGTCACGATTGTTCACTTGATGACCGTCGACCGTGAGAAACGTGGTGCCGGCATCGTGGGGGGATGGTTCGATATTGCTGATGGTGCCCCAGTCGATGAGACCCGGAAGGTTGGCGGTGAGGTTGGTCCAGGACTTTCCGCCATCGCGCGTCAGGTGCACGAGACCATCGTTCGACCCGGCCCAGATCTGGCCTTTCTCACGCCGGGACTCGGCGATGGCAAAGAGCACACCGCCATATTCTACGCCGATGTTGTCCGGCGTCAGGCCGCCCGAAATACGCATGCGGCTCTTGTCGTTTCGCGTCAAATCGGGAGACAGCTCTCGCCAGCTATTCCCGTTGTCGGTCGTCACGTGCACGTACTGGCTTCCAACGTAGAGCGTGTTCGGGTCGTGCGGCGAAAACGTCAGCGGGAAGGTCCAAACGAAGCGATACCGAAGATCCGCCGCGGGCCACCCACCGGTGCTGACCGGCCATACCTCCACATTCTCGGTGATTCCGGTTCGGAGGTCGGAACGCGTGACGATGCCGCCCCGGCTGCCCGATCCCGATGCGCTCGACCAGACGATGTTGGAATCCGCCGGGTCCGGTGTCGCCCAGCCACTCTCCCCGCCACCCACCGAATGCCAGAGACCCCGCGGGATGGTCCGGTCCGACTCACCGAACCCGCCGAATTTGCTGTTGCTCGGACCTCGGCTCGAAGGCCCATCTTGGCGGTTACCCATCACATAGTACGGAATCCGGTTGTCCGTGGTCACATGGTACATCTGCGCAATCGGCAGCTGCACGCGAAACCACGACTTCCCACGATTGATGGAAATGGAAACGCCGCCATCGTGGGCCACCGCCATCCGGTCGCCGTTGGTTGGATCGATCCAGACGACATGATGATCGCCGCCGGGTGTCTCGTCGGCTCCTACATCGGTGGTGGTCTTCCCTCCGTCGAGCGTTTTCGAGAACGAAGCGGTCACGAAGTAGGCTTCGTCCTCGTCATCCGGGGACGCGGCCATGCTGTTGTAGTATGCCGACCGACCGCCCAATTGCCGGTCGTAGCTCACCACCTTCCAGGTGCCGCCGCCGTCATCGGACCGCCAGAGTTTGCCGCGATCCGTCGGTTGACCGTTCCACGGAACACCATCGCCCGCCTCGATCAGGGCGTAGATCCGATTGGAGTTCCGCTTCGAAATCGCCAGCGCGACTTTCCCAAACGAGCGGGTCGGAAGCCCGTTGCCGACAAGCCGTTTCCATGTGATTCCCCCATCGCGCGACGTCCAGATGCTCGATCCCGGGCCACCACTTTCCCGGCCCCAGGTCTTGAGGTCCACTTGCCAAAAACCGGCGAACAGAATCCGGGGGTTATTGGGGTCCATGATGAGCTCGGACGCACCGGTGTTTTCATCCACAAACAAGACTTGTTCCCACGTCTTCCCGCCATCCGTCGTGCGGTAGATCCCCCGCTCCTTCTGGGGACCGTAGGCATGCCCCAGCGCGGCGACGTACACGATCTCCGGGTTGGTGGGGTGGATCACGATCCGGGAAACTCGGCCGGTGAGTTCGAGGCCCATAAGGGCCCATGTCTTACCGGCGTCGGACGACTGGTAGACCCCCCAGCCCACTGAGATGTGACTGCGAAGGTGGGGCTCACCGGTGCCAGCCCAGACCACGTTGGGGTCTGATGGGGCGACGGCCAGCGCGCCGATTGAAGAAACCGGCTGATCGTCGAACACAGCATGCCAATGCACACCGGCGTCGGTGGTCTTCCAGATGCCTCCTGAGGCCGCACCCGCGTAGTAAACGTTCGAGTTGCCGGGCACCCCGGCCACCGACGCCACCCGGTTGCCCTCCGGGCCAATGTATCGAAATCGGAGTGAGCTATAGCCCGCGGGGTCGATGAGGTGGCTCGGCGCTGCGGGTACTTGCGGTCGCTGTCGCTGCGCGGGGACTGCAACCGGGTGGCCGACAATGAGTACAGCGATCGTCGCAAGAGCGACCGTCCTAGAGCCGGACATGGAGACTCCTTGGAGGTGAGGCCGGGCGAGAGTGAGGCACCTTCTCCCGCTTGAGCGTTCGGTTGCTTTCAATTTCACCGCGAAGGCGCCAAGAACGCAAAGAAGAGAGCGGAGGTTGAGGTGAGGGAGCACAGCGACGCGGAGGGGGTCAGGGTGACGCCGGCAGGTCCGTCACATCATAGATGACCAGTGCTGGTGTCGGCGGGGTTCCGGATTCCGCGCCGCAAACACATACTGCCGCCCGCCGATCTCCGCTACCTTCGCGGTGTGAAAGCCGACCGGGTTGATCACCCGGCCGCGAAGCGTTGGGTGCGCGGGATCGGCCAGGCTATACACATACAGCCCGGCGTGCTCTCCGAGCTCCGCGCTAAAGACAAGCAACCGGCCATCCGCGCTTCCTTTGACGTCGCTCACCGTGCCGATGCCCTCGGTGATGATCGAATCCACGAGCGTAGGCGCGCCGGTAGGACCCAGATGCCAGATCTTCACCGCGTTGCCGGAAGCGCCATTCCGCTTCAGGACACCCCACGTTCCGGTGTACGCGTACTCACCCGACACCCAGAGATCGGAGCTGTAACGATCGGGCACATTTCCGCCGCCGCTCACTACGGAAAGTGTCGTTCCGGCAAGCCGGATCTGGTAGAGGCCGTTCAGGAGGTCGATGGCGTAGAGTGAGCCACCCGACAACTGCACGCCCCACATCCATGGTGTAGCGGAGGGCTTCAGCTGGGCAAGGACGCGCCCGGAGAGATCGCCCGCGAGGGCTCCCGAGACGTCGAGGGCAATGACACCTCCGTCATAGTACGCGGCATAGAGAATCTGGGCCGCCTCGTCCATCCAGAAGTTGTGGGTTCCCGCCGAGGGCGTCGCATCCATATGGTAGAAGGCCACTTCGTGGGGCTGTGCGAGGTCGAGGACGTCAACCACATGGATGTCTCCGTTGGCTGCCGACGGTATCGTCATGGGCCCTTCTTGTCCGACAAAGACGTACCGGCTGGGAAGGACCGAACGGTACCACGTGATCAGCGGAACGAAATGGGATAAGGGATCGGCTGCCTCGGCCGGCATCGTGGCGCAGAGCGACGCCAGAACGGGCAGCACACGGTTATGGCCCAGCGAGCGGGCGACTAAGCAGTGATCGGCGTGATAGCTGACCCGGCCGTCTTCAAAGTGGGCGCCCGCGGGGTGCGGGGTGATCGGACGCGCGTGCTCGAACCCCTCGAACAGAGCCAGCCCCGGCCCGCCGGCCAAAAAGGCGACGATGAGCGCCGCACCGAGCCACCGGTTGAGGAAGGAAGACCCGGGGCTGCCGCTCATGGCCTCGTCAGACCTCGAGCCGATCTCCCTCACGCGCGGCCCCAACGTAGAGCACCGGCATGAGGAAGACGCTGATCAACAGCCTGGAGAACAACCCGCCGACGATGACGAGAGCAAACGGCTTCTGCGAGTCGGACCCCACTCCCGTCGACAACGCCGCCGGAAGCAGTCCTAGCGCCGCCACCAAGGCCGTCATCATGATGGGGCGGAGACGATACAAAGCCGCCTCGTGCGCCGCGACCGCTATGGCGCGCCCTTGCAGTCGTAGTTCATTGGCATAGCTGATGTATACCACTGCGGTTTGCACCGACACGCCGAACAAGGCCAGGAATCCGATCCCTGAGGAGACCGAGAGAGGAGTGCCGGTGATGGCCAGCGTGAGAAGGCCACCGAACGGGGCCGACAGTACCACCCCAACGATCGTGATGAGCGGAAAGGTGATGTTTCGGTAGAGCGCGAACAGGAGGAGAAAAATCAACCCGATGGTCAGCGGCAGCACGAGGGCGAGTTGGCCGCGAGATGCAGTGTACTCTTCGTACTCTCCGCCCCATTCTATCCGGTATCCGGCCGGCAGAGGGACGGCCTCGATCACTTGCTTCTGTGCCTCCTGCACCGCGCTCGCGAGATCGCGTCCCTCCACGGCATATTGGACGCCGATATACCGCGAATTGCTCTCGCGATAAATGAACGACGCGCCGCTCGTGATTTTAATGGTTGCAAGCTCACGAAGGGGAATTTGGTTCCCGTCCGGAGTTGCCACGAGGATCGCCCCAATCTGTTCCGGTGTCTCGCGGAAGCGCGGCTCCAGGCGGACCACGAGATCGAAAAGTTTCTCGCCTTGCACCACTTGTGTGGCGGCAGCGCCACCAACGGCGGCTTCGATCAGTCCATTCACATCCGCGACGTTGAGGCCGTATCGAGCGATCTTTGGCCGGTCGATTTGGACGGTGAGGCTGGGCTGACCCAACTCTTCCACGACAAGCACTCGGCCGATGCCCCGTACCTTCTCGATAATCCTCGCGATCGCCCGGGCCTTCGATTCTAGGATGCTTAGATCCGGACCAAAAATTTTCACCGCGAGGGAACTCTTGAGCCCGGTCTCGGCCTCGTCGACCGCGTCCTCGGCCGGCTGAGTGTAGTTGAACACGATACCTGGAAAGGTTTGGAGCTTCGCGGCGACTGCGGCAATCAGCGCCTGCTTGTCCTTCAGGGACCCATGCCATTCGCGATATGGCTTGAGGCCAACGTAGAACTCCGCGTTGAAGAACCCAGTGGGATTGGTGCCATCGTCGGGGCGGCCGTGTTCGGAAGCGACATCGGTCACCTCCTGGAAGCTCTTCAGCATCGTCCGGATCTGCGGCACGATCCTGCCGGACTCTTCGAGCGAGATCGTCGGCGGCATCGTAGCCCGGACCCACAGCGCCCCTTCATCCAGATGCGGCATGAATTCGGCCCCGATCTTAGGGATGAGCGCCAGCGACCCAAGAAATAGGGCAATCGAAATGAGGACCGTCGTCCGGGGGTGACCGAGGCTCCATTGCAACGCCCGGGCGTAGGCATCTCGAATCGCTTCGAAGACGGCGTTCCTGGTTTCTTTTACGCCTTGGCGGAGGAGCCACGCACACAATACCGGTACCACGGTGAGGGTCAAAATCAACGCCCCGACCAACGCAAAGATGGTCGTATCGGCCATCGGCTGGAACAACCGGCCGGACGGGCCGGAGAGCACATAGATCGGAAGGAATCCGGCGATAATGATCGCAATGGCATAGACGATTGGTCGATCGACCTCGGCCGCCGCTTGGGTAATCACATCTCGGACCGAGATGCCGGTGGTCCGCCGCACCGCGAGGTTTCGATGAATGTTCTCTACCATCACTACCGCACCATCGACCAAGATCCCGAAGTCGATCGCCCCGATCGAAAGCAGGTTCGCCGGAATGTGGCGGAGATCGAGGCAAATCGCCGCGAATAGCAGAGCCAGCGGAATCGTGACCGCCACGATCAGGCCCGAACGGGCATCGAGCAAGAAGATCACCAAAACGAGCACGACCAACACAATGCCTCGGAGCAGATTCTCGACCACGGTTCGCGTCGTGAGCTGCACCAAGTCGCTCCGGTCGTAGAACGCGTGGATCTTCACATCCTTCGGCAAGACTGAGCGCTGCAGCTCCGCGGTCTTGGCTTCCACCCGGCGGAGGACGGTTTGGGCCTGCTCACCCGTCCGCATCAGGACGACACCTTCCACGGCATCGGGCTGGTTGTTGAAGGCAAACTGGCCGAGGCGCGGTGCAAAACCGATGGCCACTCGGCCCACATCCTTGACGAGGATCGGCGTCCCCTCTCGCACCCCAAGGACGACATTCCCAATGTCTTCTGGCGTCGTGAGGCGTCCGAGTCCGCGCACATAGTAGAACTGTCCACCTTCGGAGTAGAATCCGCCTCCGGCGTTGTTGTTGTTCGCTCCCAACGACGCCGCAATACCCGGAATGGAAAGCCCGGCTCCCGCCACTTTCGTGGGATCGAGGAGCAGCTGGTACTGCATCGTTTGGCCGCCGAACGCCGAAAGATCGGCGACCCCTGGTACCGATTTGTATGCTTTTGTCAGGACCCAGTCCTGGAGAGTCTTGAGCTCCATGGGTGAGCGATCGGGGCTCTCCAGCACATAGCGATAGACCAGCCCGGAAGGCGCAAAGAGCGGGGCCACACCCGGAGTAACGCCATCGGGCACCGTGACATCGTGCAGGCGCTCGAACACCCGCTCACGCGCGAAGTAATTGTCGGTGCCGTCTTCGAACACGAGCCGAACGTCGGAGACACCATACAACGAAATCGACCGCCCGACTTGGAGCTTCGGCAGCCCGTTCATTTCCGCTTCGATTGGAAAGGTGATCAGCCGTTCCACTTCCTCGGCGGCATGGCCGGGCCACTCCGTAGTGATCTCCACCATCGGGGGAGAGAGATCGGGATACGCGTCCACCGGTAGCCGGTTGAACGACCAAACGCCGACCACGCCGACACCAGCGCGGTAGTCATCACCAACAGCGGCTGGCCTAGGGTGACGTGGACCATGCGGTGGATCAACGACCCATGGGCGTGCCCCGCGTGCGGATTGGCGGTTTCATGCGGCTCGCTCATTGGTCGTCCAAGGCCTGGAGATAGAGACTCCCGTCCACCACGACGCGTTCCCCGGCCGCCAATCCAGTCATGATCTCATACCGCGCTTCCACCCTGCCACCCAACTCGATACGGCGGCGGGCAAAGCTGCCATCCGCCATCGCGACGAACAGGTATGGCAGGTTTTCGTCGTCGCGCAGTACGGCCGTGACAGCAACCAAGAGGCCCTTCCTCGGGGCCGTGCCGCGAATCATCACTTGAACCAACATGTCGCGCTTGAGAATCTGGGCCTGGTTGGGGACGACTAAGCGGACCCCGGTGGCCTTGGTCGCAGGATCGACGAGCGCCGCGACGTAATCGACGACCCCAGAGAGACTATCGGGAGTCGCATCGGTCGTCACCAAAACCCGCTGGCCGCGTTTCACACTCCGGATATCCCGTTCGAACACATTTGCCATCACCCACACCACCGAGAGATCTGCGATCGTGAAGCACGAGGTTTGTCCGGCTTGGAGCAGCTGTCCCGGGCTGATCAATTTCTCCACCACCGTCCCGGCGATCGGGGCACGGATCACACCCTCCGCGATGGCGGACCTGCTTCCAGCACCGCCCAGCGAGTCGATTCCAAGCGAGCGTAGCTCGGCCAGGGCCGCTTCGCGGTCGGCGGCCGCGCTGGCCGCGTCGGACTGGGCCTGCTCCAATTCCCGCCGGGCCAGCGCGTCGTTCTTAAACAACTGCTCGTCCAGGTCGGCGATACGTTGCGAGTTCCGAGCGGCCACTTCGGCTTTGCGATAGGAGGCAATGGCGGCGGCGAAGTCCGGAGAGGTCACGATCGCAAGTGGTTGACCGCGCTCGACCCTCGCCCCCGGCTCGACGAGGATTCGAGACACTGGGCCCGATATTGGCGCCAGGACAGCCGTCGATCGATCGGCGCTGAACGCGACCGTACCCGTTGTGAGGATGGAGGGATTGAACTGGGCCAGGACCACTGTTTCGATTTTGAATCGGGTCCGCTGCGCCGAGTCGACAGTGATCCGTCCCTTCACCGCTTGCGGCGCGTGGGGGTCACGACCATTCTCGTCGCGCGCACACCCGGCGAGGAGTCCGATGGTGAGCGCGACAGCCGCCTGCGTGGTCCTAGTGGTCACGAGACCCTCCGGTTGCGATACTCTCGAGCGTTGTGGCTGCCGCGCGCTGCAGATCCGCGCGCGCGATATTCGCCGCCGCCAAAGCATCCGTATACTGACCCTCGGCATCGAGGAGTCCGCGGCGGGCATCGAGGACGTCCAATCCCGAGGACCCTCCGAGCCCATAGCTCAACGACGCAATCCGGTAAGCCTCGCGCGCCGCAGGCAGGAGTTCGTCACGGAGATAGGCGGCCTGGAGGAGAGCGGTGGCCGCGGTGGCGTAAGACGCGCGCACGTCCTGGCCGACCTGGGCCCGGAGATCGCTGTACGTCGCTTCGAGCTCGCGTTCCCGATGCCGGGACTCGGCGATTTCACCCTTGGAATGCTGCCAAAAGAAGACCGGTAACGGCATAGCCAAACCAGTTGTGAGCACCCCTGGCCCGGGTGATGAGTAGTTCTTGCCGACACCGAAGATCACATCCGGCAGCCAGTATTCCTTCGCTAGCGCCGTCGTCGCCCGAGCCCCTTCGATTTGCCGGGCGATACCCATGAGATCCGGCCGTGCGGCGTAGGCCGCGGCTTCCACCACTTCCAGCGCGGGAAGCGGAGGCGGGAGGACCAGGGTGTCCGCCACGGCGATGGGGAGCCCCAACGGGCGCGCGAGAACGCGGTTGAGGGCCGCCCGCGCATTAACGATATCACGCTCATTGGAGATGAGGTCGTTCCCCGATTTCGCGACATCCACCCTCGCCCGGATGACGTCCAGCCGCGGTGCGCTGCCGGCCTGAAACCGCGCCTCGGTCTTCTGAAGGAAGTCCACCGCGAGCGTCTTCGCGACCGTGAGATCATTCCGGTGCCGGAGGGCCGCCAATAGCGAGTCGTACTCTTGCGATGCCTGCGCGGCGACCGCCTGCCGCAAAGACTCGAGCGTCGCCTCCGTTGCCCGCACATCGGCCCGCCCAATGCGACCTCGGAGGCGGAACTTGTCGGGGAAGGGGATTTGTAGAGTCGTGCTCAGCGTTTTGTCGACCGACCCACCCGAGCCGAAAAGGCCGTTCGACCCGTCGACGATGTAGCTCAACTGCGGATCGGGAATGGCCGTGCCCTCGACCTTCCGCGCGCGCGCTTGCGCCACCTGCTCGAACCCGGCTCGAAGCTGTGGATTGCGAACGAGAGCCAGCGCAATCACCTCCGCGCGAGTGAGACACACCGAATCACTGGCGAGGGCCGAGGGCGTCGCCGGTCCCAGCCAAACGCAGTCCGGCGGAATCGGCAGCATCCCGCGGTCGGCCGAAGGACGACGCGGGGACGAACGCGCCGGGATAGCATCAGACTGCTGAGCGGAGACCACGCCGGCCGTCACGGCCAACGCGGCAAATCCTATGACAAGTCGCATACCGCCTCAGATGGGAATGATCCGCGGAACCCAAACCGGGGCCGCGGGCTACACCAAACTGAAATCAAGCGGGAAGGGAGGGAGGAGCTCGGGAGAGTTGAGGAAGATGCCGCCGGCCTCGTGCGACGAAGGGAAGATGGGGCCGCAGAATAGTGAGAGGACGCCCGCCGCCAACCCGAACAGTGACCGGAAGCGACGTGGCGATACGTTGATAGACCGTGGTCGCTCCCAAAGCGCAGTGCCCGGCGTGACATGTCGCCCCGGCCGGTTCCACATGGACTTGGCTGAGCTCCGACCCGCCGGCACCATGATGGAAAAGCTCATCCACTACCGGTACGGCGGAGCCCACCCCCACGAACACGAGGAGGAGGAAGCCTGCGAGCGCCTGACGAAGCGGCTGAGCTACCATGCGGTCTAATCTACTCCCCGGTAGGGCTTTCCACCATTCTAACCCGCGCAAACCGTCGCAAAGGTCTACACCCCCCGACGAACCGGACCATCGACCGGGAGGAGGAACCAGAACGCACTTCCATGCTCCGGAACTGACTCTGCACCAATAGTGCCACCGTGCATGTCGACGAACTGTTTACAAAGAGCAAGCCCCAATCCGGTCCCCTGCTGGCGGCGGCTGGCGGAACTGTCCACCTGGCTAAACTCGACGAAAAGCTTGGACATATCGTTGGGCGTGATTCCCATCCCGGTGTCCCGAACGGAGATCCAAACCGCCTCACGGTTGGCCAGTTTGGCTCGCTCGCCGGTCCGGTCGCTCGGCACCGGAAGCGGGGCCTGGGTCAGGAGCGCGGAAAGCGTGATTTGCCCACCCTCGGGGGTGAACTTGGAGGCATTGGACAGCAGGTTGAACAGGATTTGCCGGACCCGCTGGCGATCGGCGAGAGCTCGAAGCGGGACATCGTCCATCTCGACACGGGAGGTCTGGTGTTTCGCGGCACGGAGGCTGGCCGTGTCGGCCACGGCACCCCGAATGGCATCGCGCAGGTCGCTCACCACCAACAGCTGGGTCATCCGCCCGGCCTCGATCTTGGAGAGGTCGAGGACATTGTTGATCAGACCCAGCAGGTGGGTCCCGTTCCGAGAAATGGAGGCCAAGAAATCACGCTGGGCATCGTTGAGCGGCCCCATGCCTTCCGTCAGGAGCAAATCGGAGAATCCGATGATGGCATTGAGCGGAGTCCGAAGTTCGTGTGACATGTTGGCGAGAAATTCGCCTTTGAGCTTGGTGGCCCGAACCAACTCGCGATTCTTCGCGGCCAATGCGACCTCGCTTCGGCGGCTCTCATCCAGGGCGGTCGCTCGATCGAGTCCCATCGCCACCTGCTCGGCAAGCACCTCGAGGAGTTCCGTGTCGTGTTGCCCGAACTCGGCGGGCGCACCCGCGGAGCGGTCCAGCGTAGCGATCACCCCAATGACCATGCCGGCCGTGCGCAGCGGAACCAACATGAGCGATCGGTGTGTCGTTTCGTCGTTCAGAGAGAAGGAGTTGGCAACTCGCGCCAGATCGTTCAGGCGGACGGGGTCGCCCTGAGCGATGACCTGCCCAGCCAGAGTCTGGTCCACGGGGATGAGTCGGTTGGCGGCTCCGGTAACCCCATGCGCCGCGGCCACCCGGAGGAACCGCCCCTCCTCCACCAGAATGCAGATGGCGGCAACATCCGCATGCACCAGACCCGCCGCGGCCTCCGCAGCACGCTGGAAGAGCTCATCCCGGGTTTGGGAGACCAAGAGAGCTCCCGCGAACCGACCCAAAAGCTCGAGCTCTCGGTTCCGCTCCAACGCCGCGCTCTGGGCCGCGTGGACCTCATCGGCATGGTCGCGAAGGTTGGTTCGCCAGCGGCGCCACAACAGCGTTCCCGCCCCGGTCGCAAGTCCCGTCGCGAGCACCGCCTCTTTGGATGTCCGCCAGGCAAACAGCGCCCCCACCCAGAGGAGAAGCACCGTCATGAGCGCCAGCGCAGCCGAGGATCGGCGCTCCAGTCGGTTCATGGGTCGGTTGGCCGGATATCGATTTCGCTGACGAGAGCGCGAGGAGGAAGGCGCAGGGTATCGAGGACGACCGTCGCGATATCGTCCGGCTGGAGAATGCGCTCCGGAACGATCTTCATCATCTCTTGATCGCGGAGCAGTGTGGTGTCTACGCTTCCAGGACAAATCGCGATGATCCGAACACCTTCCCGCCGCACCTCCAGCATCAACGACCGACTAAATCCGAGCACCGCATGTTTCGAGGCGGCGTAGGCGGTGCCGCCCACGAATCCGCTCCGGCCCGCGAGGCTCGCGATGTTGACGATGTCGCCGCGCCTCTGGGCGCGCATGCTCGGAAGCACGGCCCGCGTAACTAGAAACAGACCTCGGAGATTGGTCGTCATCGTCTGATCCCAGTCGGTGACGGAGAGCGCTTCGAACGGCTTGGCGATCAGAATGCCGGCGTTGTTGATCAGCGTATCGATCGGTCCGAGTCGTTCGGTGATGTGTGCAACGACACCAGCGACATCCGTCTCCACTCCCACATCGGCTGGCAAGCCTGCGGCAACGATGTGCTCGGCGCGAAGGTCATCGAGGAGCGCGGATAGCGTGGCGGCGGTTCGTGCGGTGACACCGACTTGGTAGCCGGCACGACCCAGCATAAAGGCGATGGCGCGGCCGATGCCTTCGGTCGCCCCGGTTATGAATGCAGTTTGCTGCGTCATTCCACGAAATCTACCGGCTCGGGAGCTATTGGAAAACGCAGGTCCTTCGCAGACCTCGTTCCGGAAAGCCTCAGGCGTTTCTCATCCTGCCACCGTGCACCTGCAGAGTCGTACATCAATTGTATCATTTTATTACAGAACGATACGATCCATTGCAGCGATTCGTAAGAACTGTTTCCTCAATTATAAGGTATGCAACAAGTTACATCATCTTAACACTTGGTATCGCAATTGCAACCATTTGACGTTGACTGTCAATATCTATCAGACTCCGAACCATCGAGGCCCAAATGACCATCATAGAAATGGCCACGCAGCTGGCCGCTCCGTGGGCCAAAGTCTACAGCCATTCTGCCGCCCTTTCTACCTCCGTGACCTTCGTTCATATCGGTGGCATTCTTCTCGGCGGCGGATGCGCCGTCGCCGCCGACCGGATGACCCTGCGAGTTCTTCGCGCGGACTCGACTCGCCGCGCGGATCACCTGTCCGAACTACACGCCGTGCATCGCCCGGTGTTGATTGGCCTCACGATCACATTCCTGAGCGGGTTTCTCCTGCTCGCGGCCGACGTCGAAAAGCTCGCCACCGCACCAACATTCTGGATCAAGATGGGCATCGTCGCCTTGCTGCTCGTCAACGGTTTCGTGATGAATCGGGCCGAAGGCGCGCTCCGCAAAGGAACCGACCGGCCCCTGATGGCTTGGTCTCGTCTGAAAGTCGCCTCGTGGGCTAGCCTCGGGCTGTGGTTCGGGTCCGTGTTCCTCGGCACCGCGCTCCTCGCGGCATGACTCACGCTCAGGGGCTTAAGTCATGATCCTCACGGCCACCCTGCTGCTGCAGCTCGCCCACATCGCGTTTCTTCCACCACTCGACTCGGCGACCACGGCACCCGCCCCCGACTCGAGCTTAGCGGCTCAGGTCATCGACACCGTAAGTCGGGCACCCATGCTCCGGAACCTGACCTTCGGCTGGATATCCTCCGGTGATACGTCGGTCGCAGGAAGCCTGGTGGTGGGCGATACGGCGCGGCCGCGCAAGCGGAAGGCGGCGGTCGAATACAGCGACTTTTATGGCGTGCGACTCACCCTTCACCGCTGGCTCAGTTTCGCGATGATACCGCTGTTCGTCGGGTCGTACATCTCCGGTGATCAGATCCTCAAATATTCCAGCGCGGCACCCGATTGGGCTAAGAAAACCCATCGGCCGCTCGCAACCGCCACCGCGGTGGTCTTCACCACCAACACCGTCACGGGACTTTGGAACCTATGGGAAGGTCGTAAGGACGAGGCCGGCCGCACCAAGCGATGGATTCACAGCCTCCTGTTCATCGCGGCAGACGCCGGCTTCACCTACGCGGGCACCAAGCTCGGGAAGCTCGGGGAGAATGACCAAGAGAAACGTCGCCAGCATCGCCTGGTCGCGCTCTCGTCCATGGGGATTTCCTTCGTGAGCTGGTCCATGATGCTGTTGTTCAAGTAACCTCATCTGGAGGCAGTACGATGTCCAATCACCTTCCCACCGCTCACGGACAGACTCCGGACGCCCAAGAGTGCGCTGGCTGCGCATTGCAGGGCAACCGCAGGGACTTCCTACGCGAGGCCACCGTCGTCGCCGCGGGTCTCTTCCTTGGCCTCGGTCTCTCGCCCAGGCGCGCCGAGGCGATGTCGATCGGTTTTTCCAGCGGGCGGCGAACTCGTCGCGGGACGGAGGTGAGCTACCCCATTCCGGCCACCGATGGTGCTACGATCGACAAGCCGAACGAAGTCATTCTGGTCCGGCTCGGTGCCAATGTGTACGCGTTTGCCCTCTCGTGCCCACACCAGAATACAGCCCTCAAGTGGCTCGATGATGACAAGCTCTTCCAATGCCCGAAACACAAGTCGAAATACCAACCCGACGGCACATTTGTGTCGGGTCGGGCCACCCGAAACATGGACCGACTCCCGATTCGCTCCGACGACAAGAATGTGTTCGTCACCACCGACAAGACCCTTGAAAGCGATAAGGACCCGGCCGGCTGGGCGGCGGCAGCGGCCAAGGTCTAGCTCATCCGCAACATCACGTAGGAGGTTGGCAATGTGTGATTGCGCGTGTTCGAGACAAGGACCTGGGCTTGGCTTTTCCCGACGTGAATTCATCGCGGGGTCGACCCTCGCAGCCTTGAGTGCGATGCTCGCCTCGGCGTGCGGAACCACGATCGGTGGACTCGATCCCAGCGACCCCACCAAAGGGCTGGATCAGTTGTCTCTCCGGATCTCCGACTACCCCGCCCTCGCTACGGTTGGTGGAATAGCCTTGATCGATAGTACGAGCGTACCGATCGCGGTGGTGCGCACCGCCTCGACCACGTTCGACGCGTTCTCCCGGATCTGCCCCCACGCCGGAACGACCGTCGGCATCGCGGGTTCCGGTTTCAAGTGTCCCAACCACGGCGCGACCTGGAACGCGCAAGGCACCTGGGTAAGCGGTCAGACCACGACGGACCTCATCAAGCTCCAGACAAGCTACGACGCCGCCACGGACATGTTGGCCGTGAAGGCAGCGAAACCGAACGTCAACCTGGTCATCCGGCTCTCGAATTTTCCCGCCCTGGTAGCCATCGGTGGACTCGCTCGCGTCGATACGACCGCCAACCTGCCGGTCGGGGTCGGTCACCTGGGCTCCGGAAACTTCGTAGCGTACGGCCTCACGTGCCCGCACGAGCAGACGATCATCGACCCGAGCGGTGCCGAGTGGCGTTGCCAGAAACATGGTGCGCGCTTCGCCGCCGATGGATCGCTCCTCGCGGGACCGGCGCAAGTGGGCCTGACAGGCCTCACCGCCAAACTCGACTCGACCGGCCAAATGCTCACCATCGTGGGCAACGTCCAGCCGGGAACAAAGTGGACCGACGACTGACGACGCGATAACGCAGGCCGACGTCCCGTTCGAAATCTTGGTGGGAGGAATTGTGACGGTGAAAACGAGAGAAACGTCTTGGCGCCACGGATTGGCGGCTGGAGTCGCCCTTGCCCTGGCGGCGTGCGGTCCGGTATCCCGTGATGCGGGACTGAGTCCGAACTCCGAAGGCTTACCCGCGATTTCACTCTCCAAACCCTCGGTCGCCTTCACGGCAGTTCTCCGGGGCACGGCCCCGGCCGAGATCGTCGCCATCAGCAACGCGGGCGGCGGAACTCTCGGCGGATTGTCGGCCGACGTCGAATATACGGACGGGTCCGATGGGTGGCTCACCGCATCGCTCAGTTCCACGACGGGCCCAACCACGATCTCGATTCAGGCCGCCGGGGGGCCGCTACCCCCAGGCCTCTATACCGGGAGAGTCAAACTCACGGCCACCGGCGCCAGCAACTCACCCCAATATGTCAAGGTCGCTTTCAACCTGACGCAAGGATCGATTCCCGCGGTCATCAACCTGTCGTCCACGGCGGTGAATATCAGCATTCCGGTGGGGGCAGCGAACCCGCCACCAACCATCGTATTGGTCACCAACGGCGGAGAAGACCCACTTAGCGGCCTGTCGATCGATGGGATTACCTATGGCGCCGGCCCCGAGGGATGGCTTGCCGTGTCCCTCGCGTCGACGGATGCCCCAACCAACTTTCTCGTGCAGCCAAACCTCGGTGGATTGGCGCTCGGCAGCTACACCGCGACGATTTCGTTGTCGGCACCGAACGCGATCAACAGCCCCCGCACCATTCGGGTCACCCTCAACGTGATCCCGCCCGTGAACCCACCCGTGATCGCACTCTCCGCGAGTTCCGCATCCTTTGCGGCACCGGTCGGTGGCACGGCTGGTGCCAAAGCCATCAACATCACCAACGGTGGTGGGGGAACCTTGAGCAATCTGGCGATTTCCGGCATCAGCTATGGTGCCGGAGCGACCGGATGGTTGGCCGCCACCGTCTCGACCAGTATGGCACCATCGGTGTTGACCCTGGCGCCAACCGTTGGCTCCCTCGCCGCCGGGACCTACACCGCCACAGTGACGCTCAGCGCCGCGGGTGCGAGCAATAGCCCACAACCATTCCCGGTCACGCTGACGGTGACACCAGCCACCGCGAACGGGACACCCAAACTCGTACTTTCGACGACAAGCGTGACTTTCAGCGGTTTCTCCGGTGGAGCCGCTCCGACTCCACAGTCCAGTTTCGTCACGAACGGCGGGAGCGGCACGCTTTCCGGTTTAGCGCTCGGTGCCGTTCAGTACGACCCAGGAGCGACTGGTTGGCTCACGGTCACTCTGAATGCCACAACCGCTCCCGCGTACGTCACCTTCCGGCCATCGGTGGCGCAGCTCCAACCCGGCTACTACACCGCGTCGATTTCCCTGAGCGCGCCCGGAGCGGACGATAGTCCGAAAACACTGAAGGTGTCGATTTCAGTGGCGCCGTCCCCCAACGGGCCGAGTATCTTGCTCGCCCCCGCGAGCCTCAGCTACCAGGGGATTTTGGGCAATCCCTCGCCGCCGGCGCAAACGGTCAGCCTAACGAACGGTGGAACCGGCACTCTCAACGGACTGTCAGTGGGGACGATCATCTACAGCGGAGGGGCCACGGGATGGCTGGCGGCCGCCCTCAACAGCACGACGGCCCCAGCGACGCTCACCGTCACTCCGACTCTCGGAAGCCTGGCTGCGGGAACGTACACGGCCACCGTTCCGATCTTCTCCGGCACCGCAAACAACAGCCCACGAAACGTCAGCGTGACGTTCACCGTCCTTGCGACCCCACCACCACCCACGATCGTGTTGAGCCCGGCAACGATTGGGTTCAATGGCACCGTTGGTGCGGGCTCGCCGACGGCCAAAACCGTCGCCCTGAGCAACGGTGGAGGCGGGACCGTGAGCGGTATTGCGGTGGGCACCATCACCTACGGCCCGGGGGCCACGGCCTGGCTGGCCGCGTCACTTTCCACCCCGACGGCTCCGAGTACCCTAACCCTCACCGCCACAACCGGCAGCCTCGCGGTAGGGACCTATACCGCGATCGTGCCGATCACTTCCAGCACCGCGTCGAATAGCCCACAGAACGTATCAGTCACGTTCACCGTGGCGGCGGCGCCAGCACCGAGTATCGGTCTGTCCCCCACGAACCTTTCTTTCGCGGGAACGGTCGGAGGTGGTAGCCCGGCAGCCAAGACGGTGTCGATCACAAACTCCGGCACCGGAACCTTGACGGGTCTCTCGGTGGGCGCAATTGCCTATGGCGCGGGCGGCACGGGTTGGCTGGCGGTTGTACTGAATAGTACGAACGCCCCCGCGAGCGTGACGGTGACACCCTCGGTGGGCTCCCTTGCGACGGGCAGTTACACCGCGACGATTCCGATCGTGGCGGCTGGAGCCACGAACAGTCCACAAAATGTGACCATCACCTTCACGATCACGGCCACCGCGCCGCCAACCATTGCGCTTTCCGCGGCGACGCTCACCTATGGTGGCACGGCGGGCGGTTCGTCTCCAGCTCCGCAGACGGTGAACATCAGTAACTCAGGTGGAGGCACGCTCAGCGCCCTCGCGGTCGGAACGATCACATATGGCGCGGGAGCTTCTGGCTGGTTGGCGGGATCGCTCAATATCACGTCCGCGCCGAGCACTCTCACTCTGACGGCGACGTTGGGTAGCTTGGCGGTGGGATCATACACCGCCACCGTGCCCGTGACCGCAGCGGGCGCGTCCAACAGCCCACAAAACGTCTCCGTGACCTTCACCGTCGCCGCCGCGTCGCCGCCGATGATCACCCTCTCGGCCGCGACCATAACCTTTAGCGGAACCGCAGGAGGCACCAGCCCGGCCGCCAAGACCATCAACATCACCCACTCCGGTGGCGGCACCCTGAGCGGGCTCACCGTCGGCACGATCACGTACAGTGCCGGCGCCACTGGCTGGCTCGCGGGCTCGCTCAACCCCACGACCGCCCCAAGTACGCTTACGCTGACGCCTACGTTAGGTACCTTGGCCGCCGGGACGTATACCGCCACTGTCCCGATCACAGCCGCAGGCGCGTCGAACAGCCCGCAGAACGAAGCGGTGACGTTCACCGTGGCCGCGGGCGGGGGGTTGTCCTTCAAGACCGACATCTACCCGATCTTCCAAGCCAACTGCCTGGGCAACAGCTGTCATTCCAACGGCAACCAGTCTCCGGACTTGACCACTGTAGCGAACGCCTACAAGAATCTCGTCGGAACCACCGGGGCCGGGACCAAATATGTCACGCCAGGCAATCCGGCCGTCGGGAAGCTCACTCAGCGCATGACTGATGCGAACAATCCGATGCCGCCCAACGGGCTGCTCTCGAGCACGGTCGTGAATAAGATCAAGGCCTGGATCACCCAGGGAGCGCCGAATAACTGACCCAGCGAGTTGGGAGGAACGTGTTTGGGTTCGATGCGAGCTAGGCGAGGATGAACGTGAAGCCGAGTGTCACTGCCGTGAACCCCGGAAGTTCTCGCCCGGAGGGCGGCCCCGGAGGCGGCCCAAGAGTCCGGTGGCTCCCAGGTTTACGAAGAGACGTTCGGCCTCGAGAACTCGTTCTTCCGCCTCCTTGTTTCGGCCCAAGAACCGCAACGCCTCGGCCGCAACAGCGGCACATTCGCCTTGGAGCAACACACTGCCGAGCCGCGCCGCAACGCCGCGACCGCGTTCAGCCTCCCCAACCGCGTCGAGGGCTCTTCCTAGTTTGATCCACCGGTGGGCCCGCACGCGTGCGATTTCAGCCGCGCCCAGCTCATCGCCAGCTTCGGTCGCCAGCCGCTCGGCTCGGTCGAGCCGCTCGGCGGCGACCTGGAGGTCGCCTTTCTCGAGGTCCGTCTCGGCATTTCCCACCACGGCGAGCGCCAGCAACAAAGGATCCCCCGTCATGGTCGCATGCCGTACGGCCTGCGCGTCGGCGTGCTCGGCTTCGGTGAGTTCCCCCGACTGGCGGAACGCGATGCCGAGATTATGGTAGGTCTCCGCCGCTCCGCGGCGGTCGCCAATTCTCTGGTAGGCCAACAGGGCTTCGCGGAATAGACTCAACGCTCGGTCTTCCTCACCCCGCAAATGAGTGATCGAGGCGAGATTATTCGAGGCCCGGGCGGTAATGAGGCGATCATCCAGTCGCCGAGCGAGCTCGAGAGCGGCCGCAAACCCTTCCTCAGCCTCGCTCAACCGTCCTTGCTCAAACGCGATTGCGCCCAGGAGGTTGCGGGCCCGCATTTGGCCATCCTCATCGGCACGGGCCCGAAACGCGGACAAGGCCCGCAAGGCGTATTCTTGGCCAAGCAGGAAGTCACCCAGG